>NZ_LMCK01000039.1:73753-197570 GCF_001623165.1 Pseudovibrio sp. WM33 | reverse complement strand
AAATGATGATGCCGGATCAATTTTGAACGCTCATTGACATGATGTATGTTTGTGTCGCTAAAAGCCCTTATGGATAGGAGGCGTATTGGGTGCCGACCTTGTAGCGCTTCATCTCGCTGTCAGTCATCCAATGCACATCTTCGGGCGGTGCTGCTTCCAGTGTGTACCAGTAGAACAACGGATCGATGCCGATACTCTTGTAGTACTTGAGATACTTTTCGTGCTCCTCATGAGATTTGGACAAGTCCAACGCGTTGTAATCCTCGGCACTCCATGAATGCACACCAATGCGCGCGCCCTTCACCACAACTCGCTTTTTACCTGCAAGGAAGAAGTCCGTCCCACCGGACGCGATAATACCGTTTGACGGAATAACCGTGGTCAGCCCGCGCTCATGAACAATGCGGCCCGCCTCTAGATTGGCGTAATCATCGTCGGAACCCGGTACATCCACCATAACGATGCGCTTGATCTTCGGGTTCTCATCCAAAGCCGCCCGCAAATCGATCGGCGTGGACGAGCTGATGACCCCATTCATCACCAGTTCTCCGTCCACGGCCTCAAACCGCGCAATCTCGTAGTCATCTTCAATCGAGCCACACCCAGCCAGCACCAGCACCAACAACGCCGCTGCGGGCCAAACCACCATCTTCTTCAAAGCCACCATTCCAGATCCATCAAGTCATTCCTGTTGGCCTAGTGCTTCTCATAGGTGAGATGAAGGTTGGGTGATCATCTGCTCGCTTACCAGTATCACCGTTTCCAGCGGGAGTGATTTAATTCAGAACGTTCATTCTGATATTTACTGATTCATGCCAAGAAAAGCCAACATAACCACACAGAACCTGACCGACCATGCACTGAAGCATTTTTGGGAGAACGGCTTCCATGCCTCCTCCATGGATGATCTCGTGAAATCAACAGGAGCCACCCGTCACGCCATTTACGGTGCATTTGGCGGAAAAAAGCAGATGTTCCTCCCGTGTTTCCAACGCTATCAGGACCTCGTTGTCTCACCGGCGTTCACTCAGGTAGAGCAGACCGATGCAACGCTGGAGCAAGTCGCAACCTATTTTGAAGCACAAATCAACCGGGCAGAAGAAACAGGCCTTCCGGGCCCAGGGTGTTTCGTTGCCAACTCAGCAACCGAGGTTGCGCCGCACGACAGGGAAGTTCTGGCCAAGGTGGAAGAACACAATTCCCGTCTCAAGCGGGGTTTTCTCAATGCATTGCGCAACGAAACGCCTTCAACGCACCAACTGAGCACAAAAGACCTAGAACTGCTTGCGGGAGTGCTTGTGGTGTTCACCAACGGCCTCTGGTCCACCTCCCGCCTCACCCAAGATGGCGACTTTTTGCGCGCCAGCACCAGACAATTTTTGGAAACCATCAGAAAACGGATTTCGGCCCCATGACTGCTATTGCTCCCTCAAATCTCAAAGGAGCCTTTTGGCTCGCCCTGTTGCTAAACCTGCTTTGGATCAACGCTTCCGAGGTCTTTCGCTATTTCGCCTTCGTCATGCCGTTGATGCGCAGCTCACTTCCGCAGGTTCAGGACGTGGCCCCCATGAATCTGCCGGTGTTTATGATCTGGGGCGTGTGGGACACAGTGCTGGTGCTCGCAGCAACCGGCCTCAGCTGGGTACTGCTGGAACGGTTCGGCCCAACCATCCGCAACGCGCTTTACGCAGGCAGCACAATCTGGGCAACAATCTTCGTCATCCTCTGGCTCGGCCTCTGGAACATGAACCTGGCCACCACCCAAGTCGTCCTGACCACCTTGCCGCTGGCCTGGCTAGAAATGATCGTAGCCGCCCTCATCGTGAGATGGATGATGGTGCGGGGCTAGTTGGTCTTGGGTTATTTTCACAGTACCCTGCCCGCCGGATAGCGGAGGAGTGTTAAGATGGAACAGGTCACGGGCAGTTGTTTGTGTGGCGCTGTTCGCCTTGTGGCGACGGGAGAGCCGGACAGGGTCGGAGTGTGCCATTGTCTCGATTGCCGTAAACATCACGGCGCCGTGTTCCATGCCTCGGCGGTCTATCCTGAGGAGAAGGTCAGCGTTGAGGGCGAGGTGAACGCCTATTAGGGCCGCTTCTTCTGCCCAAAATGCGGATCTTCCGTCTATTCAACCAGCGAGGGCGAAGTTGAGGTCCATCTGGGCGCTCTGGACGAACCCAACCAGATGACCCCAACCTATGAGCTCTGGACCACCCGCCGCGAAACCTGGCTACCTGAGTTCCCGGTTGCAAAAACCTATGAGAAGGATCGTGTTGAAGAGTGAAAAGGTTGCAGTCACGCTTCAGCAAGAGCGCTGTACCCCTCTAATCATTTCTTTCTATAAATCCCTCAAAAAACATCTAATCACGACCTTTAAGCCTAACAGAAATCAATCTCTTGATCGTGCTTCAAAACCCAATGACTATAGCCTTGAGCGTTTCACTTGAGGAATGTCTATAAAGAGGTTGCCGAGGATGCCAACTGCAATAAAAGCACCTGAACTCCCCAAGAAGTGGTCGAGTAGCAGTATTCCAAGCGAACATGAAGCAAAGCAGAGCATCAAGATCCTTCAGGCTCGCGCGAAACTGGCCGGAGATTCACAAGCCCGCAAGCTAGCTGATCTAACGCTGCAGAAACTTGGAAACTTTTTGTTATTTGAAGCGAAAAAAGGGGATCAGAACAAACAAAAGCAAGCGGATGAAATCAAGCCAATGGTCATGAAGCTCTTTGAAAAGGCGCATGAACTAAGTGCTCGTTTAAAGTTGCCATCCGGGTCTTTTGTTGTGCGGGTTGCCAAGCAATCCAAGCCAAAATTTTATCACAACGCCTCAAGTGCTGGAAAAAAGGCCGTTTGGACTTTTAGATACGAAGATGTGGGATTACCATCAGTGAATGGGACATTCGATATCACCATGGACCGCAGCTATGCATCCTTAAAGGGGGATGAGAACAAACAGGCCAAGAAGATTGGTGATGAAGCTGTTGCTGAAACAAAGAAGATTACAAAATCAAGAGACGTAAAGCTGGTGAAGTAAAGCGCTCAGCTTGTATCAGAGCCCCATTCATGAAGCATATCTTCAATGGCAGTCTGGTTTCGGCAATGCCAAATGCACTGGTTTGTGGCACTTTCCAAACAGGTGCTGATACTGCGGCGAAGTCTTGAACCATTTTTGAGACTGCGAACTGCGAAGCGGTATTGCTGAAGCGGCCAGTCCGAGTTTCCTGCAGGCAGTTCCCGGCGGGTTTTGCCTATGTTGCGCCACGGACGCGCTATCAGGCGCCATGTCCTAACCAGCTCAGGTGGATCAAGCCAGACAACAGCATCCGCTCGTGGAAGGGCCAGCGGCAAAAGACTTGGCCCACCTTCAAGGATCCAGGCATCGGTTGCCACGAGTTGCGACAGGTCCCTGTCGACTTCTGATCTTGATCGTTGTTGCCAGTTACTCGTCAATTTGATTGCATCGAAAGACACCAACGGTATTTCGGAACGCGCATCACTCATTCGAGCTGCAACGAAACTTTTGCCTGTTCCGTTTGCACCTGTAACAATCAACCTTCGCATCTAAAACCTGCATGGGTTCCGAGAGATCGGTTCAAATCACTATCTGAATCGCAATACCACCACAACAGCCCCTGCTGAGTAATGCCCTACCCACAGCAGCTTTTGTCTTGCTGGATTGGGGGGCATGGGACTGTGCCGTAGGAGCAGTAGACGCAGCAATCGCCGGGGAGAGGTTTCAGCAAGGTTCCGCAGGCTTTGCAGTCATAAAACCACTGGCAGGCGTTTGTTGGCATGGTTTCAGTTTCGCTGTGCCCGCATTCCGGGCAAGTTACTGTGCTTTCAAGGATAACTGTTTCTGTCATGGCGTCACATCAGGCTGATCAGGTGGTCGTTGATTGCGGTCTCGTTCAAAACGATTGCCCATGCCAGCGCCGTCACGAGTGTACTCACCAGCAAGTGCCACTGCAGTTGGCCTAGTGCACCACGATAGAGAGCAATGCCCCACGCGGTCAGCAGCAGCAAAGAGGACGCAGTCAGCACAAAATAGCTTGCCGCGGCAATTTTGCCAAAAACGGCTAACCAACCGCCACCAAGGCCCGCAAGCATCAAAGCAATGGGGAGCACGCAGCAGGTGGCTACTCCCAGAGAGGCAAAGGAGCCTGCATGGTTCATTTTTAAAAAGGTCTTCATCGGCAAATCCATTCGTCATCGCAGTTGAGATGGTTTTGCCGCATGCTTATAAATGCTGTAGTAACTACAGGATCAAGGTAGGAGTGATCACATGTTCGCGATTGGCGAAGCGTCTAAGCGCAGTGGCGTTGCTATTGAAACGATCCGTTATTACGAGCGCGAAGGCATAGTTATCAAACCTGCCCGCGGGGATAACGGACGTCGTGCCTACTCCGAAAGGGAGATCGGACAGTTACGCTTCATCAAACGCTGCCGGGATCTGGGATTCACCATCAAAGATGCACAAGCACTTCTCAGCCTCGGTGAGCAGCAAGACGAGAACTGCAAAATCGCTCATGACATGAGCAAGGCGCATTTGGACTCTGTTCGGGAAAAAATCGAGAGCCTTCGACAGTTGGAAAAAGCGCTCGAAGAGCTCATGGGCAACTGCGCCAGCGGCAATCTGCAATGCCCTTTGCTGGATCGCCTGCACGCAGACTGAAGCGCCTAACCGACCTGACCCGTAAAAACATAGCAACGCAGAAAAACGCTAAATCGCGCAAAGCAACGCACATTTCAACGCAAGCAAGATGTCCCCTCTGTAAGCGGGGATTAAGTCTCTTCCAGCAGCGCCGGATCAGCCACCACGGCGCGCAGCACCAGGTCAGAAACGCTGCGCGCGATTTCTTCCAGATCCTTGTCGGTTTGCTCGGCGCGCGGTGAGTACCAGAAGCATGGGCCGTTCATCAGGATAATGATGGAGTGCAGGGTGATGGAGACTGATTGCTTTGCAAACACGCCAGCCTCAATGCCTTCCGTCAGCACACCGCGATACAGGTTCTCATAGGCGCGGCGCATTTCGATGATTTGCTCGATCATCTGTGTTTCATGAGGCTTGGCCGCACCACGGAAAAACATGCGGGTGTCTTCGCTGACAACACGGTGATAGCTCAGGAACTTGAGGATGCGCAGCACATGGGCAATGGACATGGCGCGCAGCTTCTCGACAGGGGGGATGTGTTGCGCCGCAATGGGGCTAACCCGTTCCATAAGCAGGGAAACAGAGCGCAGGCGGACGGCATAAAGCAGCTCACCCTTGGAGCGAAAATGGTGGTAAACACGCCCCTTTGTAGACCCAAGCAGACCGGCAATGTCATCAATGGAAGCCACATCCGGCCCCATCCTCATGAAGCACTCCGCAGCAGCGTCCAATATCTCCTGCTGAGACCGGCTCAAATCTTCGATCATTCCCGTATTCCCCTAAAGGCTCCCGCTGCCTTCCCTTTAACGCAGTTTGCTTGCAATCTGAATCCGACAAACTGCTTTAAAGCATCTTTCTTGCGCCCAGTCCTACCCGAAAACCAGCAGGCACATTTCAGGAATGCGCTGTAAATACACAGGTTTACAGTCTCCACCCGAAGCAAAACCCTAGCATACCTAACGAAATTGTGTATCAGAAATTCCTTTACCTGAACCTCCAGTCCCTAGTATAAGTTCAACCTATGATAGATGGAATTGGATCCTCATTTACCGGACTGGCTCGCTCTGCGTCTTACAACGCAGCTCAGCCCGCACGCGTAAACCAGCAGGAATCCACGTCTTTTTCCGTTGAACATGCGGTTCCAAAAGACTCCGTCACCATCAGAAGCGACCTTTCTGCCAACCCGGTAGCGGCTTCCTCTTCCTCTGAAAAGTCCAAGAATGAAAATGGACAGCTTTCTGATGGAGAACAGGAGCAGGTTCAAGAACTTAAGACACGTGATGCGGAAGTTCGCGCGCACGAGCAAGCCCATGCAGCAACAGGTGGTGCCTACGCCGGAGCGCCGAGTTATACGGAGACTCGCGGCCCGGATGGTCACAGCTATGCTATTGGCGGCGAAGTCTCAATTGACTCTGCACCCATTTCCGGTGACCCGGAAGCCAGCATTGCCAAGCTGAATACGGTAATCGCCGCAGCACTCGCGCCCGCTCAGCCATCCGGTCAGGATCAGGCCGTTGCAGCGCAAGCCCAAACGAATCTGGCGCAGGCCTATACCGAGCTGCGCGAGAAGAACCATGGCGGCAGCGAGGAAGAGCAGGAAGCAAGCGAAGTCAGTGGATTGCAGTCCCTGTTGCAGGTTCAGGAATACCCTGAAACCGCCTCGGACCCATCTGCTCTGCTGCTCAACGCTACACAAGCCTATCAGGCTGCGGCAGTTTAACTCTTACCTGAGCGTTATAAATCCAACATCTGTGGCCACAGTGTTGGCTACCCCAAGTAACCTTATGAAAACATGATATTTTCTTGCTTTGGCAACTAAGGAAGCCGGGCCGATCCACCGCGCGATTTGCTAAAGTATTTTCATAAACTCACAGTACATATAAGTATAAGTCATTGACACGTATTTTGTACTAGCCTAAGGCGGAAATGCATTTACGCGTGACTAGAGTTTGCTGTGAAACTGACAAAAGCCAAAGCGACTGTATTTGCTGCACTGTTTGTATTGATGCAGCTTGTTGCGCCTCCCGGCATGATGGTGTCCGGAGGTGAGGACGGCTTTGAGATTGTCATCTGCACCGCGCAAGGTATGCGAACTGTCCTTCTTGACGAGCAGGGCAACGAACTCCAGCAAGCAGAAGAACAGGAAGCCTACGACAACTGTGCCTTCGGTACTGTTGTTGCAAAGGCCCTCAGCTCGTCTCCTCACACAGAATTCGGCGGATCTCCTCTTCCTATCGATGTGGTTTCACTGCCAACGAGCATTGCGTTTGCTGAAACGACAGTGCGCATCGCCGCCCCCAGAGCCCCTCCCGCCTGAGCATAAATTGGTTTGTCCCAGCCTTTCTTATTGTGGCTAATTTGCTGACATAAAAGGGCTATTTTCTCAAAAGACATTCCTGTTCCGTCATGCAAACCCATGGCAATGACAGGTTTTCTGCAGGCTGCTTGCCAGAAAACCCACGCCACATTTGCATGCAACGGACCCCGCAGGGCACAGCCTCGCGTAAAGCTCATCCCTCAATCTCGGCAATGTCTGAGATTGGCTCTGATTGCTCATCAAGTGCAAGGTGCATTCACTTGGCTTTGAAACCATCAACCGTACTGGCCTGCTGGCTCGCAACCTGGTTTGTGATCCTGCAGCTTGTTGCGCCGCCCGGCATGATACCGCGTGCGGGCGCAGATGGTTTTGAGATCACCATTTGCACCTCGCAGGGCTTGCAGCAGATCTTCATCGAAACCTCTGATGAAGACGACGAGCAAAAGGACGTACAGAACAACGCGTTCTGCCTTTTCTCCCTTGCCATGCTGAAGTCACCAGCCCCTGCCTCATTGGGCAGCTTCGCTATTGAAACCTCAAGACCACAGCATACCTTCGCCCTCAACGAGGTGGGACACTACGCAATTCCGCGGCGAAGCCATGCTCCGCGGGCACCTCCTGTCTTTGTCTGATTTTCGCTCGATTACAGATAATGATTGGAATTGAAATGAATAAATTCAAACAACTACTTGGCGTCAGCGGTGTGCTCGCAGCGTCTCTTCCTGCTCTGATTTCCGGCGTGCCAGCGGCACAGGCGGAAGACATTCAACAGCTGCGCATTGCGGTGAAAAAAGACCGCTACAGCGTAGACCCGAAGAAGTTCAACTTCACCACCCGCCGACCAGCCGGACAGATCGTCGAAACGGCTGTTAAACCAGACGAAAACTTCATTCCGCAAGGCGTGTTGTTTGAGACTTGGGACTACAAAGACGGCATCTACAGCATCAAACTGCGCGAGGGCATCAAGTTCCACGACGGCCAGACCTTTGACGCCAAAGCCGCAATCGACGCACTGAAGCTGTACGATCAGGGCCGTTCTGACTTCCTGCAAATCGATCAGGAAAGCTTTGATCAGACCGGGCCTTACACCTTCACGTTCAAGTCCGAGATCAACTCCTCTCTGGTCATTGAAAACATGACCCACCGTGGGGCCTCCCTGTTCTCCATCAACGGTGATCGTGCAGAAAACCCAGTTGGTACAGGTCCTTACCTGCTGGACAGCTACAAGCCAAAACAGTCCATCAGCATGAAACGCAATGCGGATTACTGGGGAGATGCGCCGAAGGTTGAAAACATCACCTATCACTTCATCGCGGATGATCAGGTGCGTTTGCTGGCACTGCAGAACAAGGAGGTCGACATCGTCGCTGAAGTCACCCCTCAGATGCTGCTGAGCCTGCCAAAAGACGGTTCCGTGGTGGTGCACGAATCCCGCCCGATCCGTTACGTGGCTCTGCTGACCAACCTGCACGGCAAAGCACCATACGACACGCTGAAGGACATACGCGTGCGCGAGGCGCTGGCTTATGCCATCAACCGCGAGCAGCTGGCGCAAGTTCTGTTCAACGGCAAAGGTGTTGTTGCAAAAGGCATTTTGCCAGACTGGATGTTTGGTCTTGGCGACAAGCACGTGGACGGCTTTGACTACAACACCCAGAAGGCAGAAGCCCTGCTGGATGAAGCTGGCTGGACCAAAGGCAGCAATGGCATGCGCAGCAAAGACGGCAAGCCGCTGAAGCTTCGCCTTGTTGCGGCTTATCCGAACGTTTCCAGCGTACGCCCAATGCCAGAGCTGCTGGAGCAGATGTTCCGTGGCATCGGCATCGACATTGAGCTGGTTCAGGTTGATGATTCAGGCGTTTACGACGACACCTATCTGGCAACCGGTGAAGCGGATCTGTACATGGAGTTCGCCTCCAACAACAACGCAGACCCAACCTACCTGCTGTACAACCTGTTCCACTCCAAAACCCCGTGGGGCTACCAGTACACCGCGCCGGGTGGCAAACTGGACACCATCCTCGACAATGCCCGTCAGGCGCAGAGCCGCGAAGAAGTCATTGAACTTGTTCGTGAAGCACACCGCGAAATCGTGCAAACTAAACTGGCTGCTATTCCAATCCTGATGGTGCCAAACTTCAACCTGTCCCGTCCGGGTCTGAACATCCCAATGTTCGAGCATGCTGACTGGATCGATTACGGTCAGGTTACCCAAACCAAATAAGAGATGCGCAGCACAGATCATTGCAACACCATGATCTGTGCTGCCTTTTCACGAAAGATCAGCACATGAAGCAGTTTGTTTTCAAGCGCACGCTTTCGGGAATACCAACTCTGTTTGGCATGACCCTGATTGGTTTTTTAATCATCGGCCTCACCCCCGGCGATCCTATTGAGATGGAACTGCGCCGCTTGGGCGTGTCGTTCACCGCTGAGCAGGTGGAGGCATTGCGGGTGGAGTATGGCTTGGATAAGCCTCTGATTCAGCGCTACTTTATCTGGTTGCTGGACCTGTTCCGGCTGGATCTGGGCACCTCCATCGCTTCGGGCCGTCCTGTGTTGGAGCTGTTTAAAGAGCACTTGCCGATTACGGCGACGCTGTCCGTTCTGGCTTTCGTCAGCTCACTGGCTCTGTCGCTGGTGCTTGGCACCGTGACGGCGGTTTCACAGCGCACATCGGTCTCTACCAGCCTTTACGTGCTGACCATGTTTCTGGTCTCCGTGCCATCCTTTTGGCTGGCGCTGTTTCTGCTGGCAGTGTTCGCGCTGGGTTTGGGGTGGTTCAACCTGCTGCAATTCGGCAATGCGCAGGACCTGATCTTACCTGTGATCACGCTGACCCTTGGCAACGCGGCAGTGATGAGCCGGCTGGTGAGGGAGCGGATAATCGCTGTTATGAGCGAAGATTACATCCGCCTTGCGATTACTAAAGGCCTGTCCCGTAGAGCTATTCTGGGGCGCCATGTGTTCAAGTCCATTCTACCACCACTCATCACCAACTGGGCCATTTCCTTTGGTTCCCTGCTGGGTGGATCAGTGATCATTGAAAACATCTTCAACCTGCCCGGCTTAGGGCAACTGGCACTGCAGGCCATTGCGGAGCGGGATTTTGCGATCTTACAAGCTTATCTGCTGTTTATGGGGCTGGTGTTCTTTCTGGCGAACTTTGCGGCGGACCTGACGAACCATTGGCTCATGCCTCAGCTCAAGGAGGATGATCATGGCGTACGTTGATAGCGCAAAATCTATCCCCCTCTCGCGGGCGACCAACCTCTTCAGAGGCAAAACCACGTTTTTGCTCGGCAGCTTCTTTCTATCCTGCTTTATCGTACTGGCCATTGGCGGCGAGGCATTTGCACCCAACCCACCCAACCAGATTGACCTGCTGCACCGCCTCAGCGCGCCCAGCCTCACCTACCCGCTCGGCACCGACCATCTGGGCCGCTGCATCCTCTCCCGCCTGATGACTGGCACGGCGTTATCGCTTGGCACAGCGCTGACAACAGCTGGACTTATCCTCGCCATCGCTTTGCCAGTTGGCCTACTCTCAGCCCTCTGCAAAGGCTGGGTTGATGCAGTTTTGATGCGGATTGCGGATATCTTCCTCGCATTTCCCATGCTGGTGTTTGCCCTCGCAATCATCGGCTATCTGGGCGCGTCCCTCACCTCCGCCGTTATTGGCGTCGCCCTCGCCTGGTGGCCAAGTCTGGCACGTTTGGTCCGCACGCTAACACTCGACGCAGCCTCCAAAGAGTACGTTCTCGCCTCTCGCCAATGCGGGCAGAAGCCATTGAATATCATAGCAAAACACATCCTGCCGCAGATCCTGCCACCTCTACTGGTGGTCCTTTCTCTGGAGATGGCGGGCCTTTTGCTGGTGCTCTCGTCCCTCAGCTTCCTCGGCCTTGGCGCACAACCACCCGCTGCAGAATGGGGTGCCATGCTCAACGAGGCACGCCCCTTCTTCGCAGAGCGTCCAGGCGTCGTTCTGGCACCCGGCATCGTCATCATCCTCGCCGTTCTCAGCTTCAATCTGGTGGGCGAAGGCATCCGCTTTCAGCTGGACAAGAGGAAACCCTACAGATGGTAGATATCCCCCTTCTTCAGGTGCAAAACCTCACCATTTCCAACAGTGCCCAGAACAACGAGCCGCTGGTTGAAGGCGTCTGTTTTGATCTTGCGGCCAACCAGAGATTAGGTCTGATCGGTAAATCCGGTTGCGGTAAGTCATTGACCTGTCACGCGATTACAGGCGCGTTGCGTGCTCCTCTGGCAGCTTCAAGCGGGTCCATCCGGTTTCAAGGCAAAGACCTTCTGGCAATGCCGTTTGCTGAGAAACAGAGGATCAGAGGCATAGGCATCTTCTGCATTTTCCAAAGCCCCGGCAGTGCCTTACACCCCAGCTTGACCATTGCAACGCAGCTGCTTGAAACGGCGGGTAACGTCTCTTTGTTTGGGCAGGACGCTCAGCAGACCATCAGCCAGGCACTGGAGGCCGTCTCACTGCCTCAGCACTGCCTGAAGCAATACCCCAATGCCCTGAGCGGCGGCATGAAGCAGCGGGTTATGATGGCTATAGCATTGATTTTAAAGCCAACTGTCCTGATAGCCGATGAACCAACCACCGGTCTTGATGTCATCACCGAACATGAAACGCTAGAGGCGCTCAACGTGGTACAGCAGGAAACAGGCTCCGCTCTGCTGTTCGTCAGCCACGATCTGCGCATTGTCCGCAAAACCTGCACCTCCGTGCTGGTGATGGATGCTGGCCAGCTCGTAGATGCCTGCGACCTGAACCAGCCAGTCGCGCCAGATTGCCACCACGCCACCGCCGAAATCACCAGAGCTATGGAAAGGCTTCAACTATGACCATGGAAGCACGACATCTCTCCATCGCCTACGGCTCCACTCAGGTGCTCTCCGAAGTCAGCCTGACCCTGCATCCTTCCCGGACCACAGGTCTTGTAGGACGCTCCGGCTGCGGAAAATCAACGCTGGCCAAGGCCATGACGGGCATCATCCCGGCACCGCAAGAGACGCTATTTCACAACAACCAGATCTTCTTCCCCGACCTCAGCAAAACCGGAAATATCATCCACTACATGTGGCAGGACCCACTGGCGGCTTTAAGCCCTTTCTTGAGTGCGCTGGACTTAATCTGCGAACCGCTCAAAGCCATCCATAAGCTGCCCAAGGCTGAACGCCAGCGACAGGCACGAGACCTGTTAGATAGGGTTGGGTTGAATGCAACCTGCGCAGCCAAGCGACCACACCAGCTTTCCGGCGGTCAGTGCCAACGTGTTGCACTGGCACGCGCTTTGGCGGTTAAAGCACGCTTTCTGGTGCTGGATGAGCCGCTCTCCGCGCTGGATCTGGTGACGCAGGAGCAAATAACCTCCCTGTTGCGCAAGGTGCGGGCAGAGATGAACATGGGCCTCCTGATCATCTCACACGACCTGCAAACGCTGGCAAAACTGGCCGATGACATCGCGGTGATGGATGGCGGAAGGATCGTAGAACATAAGGAAACACAAGAGTTTTTCGCAGCCCCCGAGCATCAGCTATCTCGCCGTTTTGTCGAGATCTCGAAGTACTCAGCCCCTGCAGCTCTGACACAAACCCCTGCGAATATGCCCGCCTAACCCGGTTTAGGCGGGCATTGTTGTTTGTGGAGCGCTTCTTTTAGGCTTCACGCCTTCTCCGGCTTCCAGTCTGGCTGAGTATCAAAGACCGCAGCTGTTTCTGGCAGAGTATCCCAATGCGGTTTGTCGCGATCGAAGATGACAACCTGAATCTCCAAATCATCCGCGTTGTCCATGGAGCCGAGAGGGAGTGTCATGTGGTCAGGCGCCTTGGTATTACGGCCATAAATCGGACTTCCGCAGCTTGGGCAGAAGGCTTTGGTGACCTGCGAGCCGTTGGCGGAGGTATAGACATACTCACCCAGTTTGCCCGAGATAATCACCTGATCCGCACGGAACATGGCGCCAATCGTGTGGCCAGTACCACTCAGCCGGCGGCATTCCTCACAATGACATTGAGCCGTAACCACCGGATCACCCTCAATCTTGTAGGACACTGCCCCACACATGCAACGCCCGGATCGTTTCATCACGCTCATTACTCCACCAGTTCGCCAATCAATTCACACGCCATACCGGCGATGAGAGGGACAGCTTTTCGCATCATTTCTACAGCTTGCGGATTGGACGCATTACCCGCTTCCGCACGGGCCACAACCCCTTGAAGAATAGCAGCTAATCGGAACATGGAAAACGCGAGATAGAACTCCCAGTTCTCAATCTCGCTGAGCCCACGACGCATACAGTACTGGCGTACATACTCCTCTTCAAGCGGAATACCAAGTGCCACACGATCCAGCCCCGCCAACCCGCGCAGGCCTTTGAAAGATGGCAAACGCCACTGCATGCATTGATAGGCAAGGTCCGCTAGCGGATGGCCAAGCGTGGAAAGTTCCCAGTCCAGCACAGCCACAATCCGCGGTTCTGTGGGATGGAAGATCAGGTTGTCGAGCCGGTAATCCCCGTGCACCAGCGAGGATGTTCCGTCGTCCTCCACCATATTGGCTTCCAACCACTCCATCAGGCGGTTCATGGCTGGAATTATTGTAGTTTCAGAGGCTTTGTACTGCTTGATCCAGCGCCCGGTTTGCCTCTCAAAATAGTTGCCGGGCTTACCATAGTGCATCAGGTCAACGGCATTGGGAGAGACATCATGCAGCGCTGCCAACACGCGGTTCATCTCCGCAAAGATCGCCATACGCTCTTCGTTAGAGCATTCCGGCAATGAAGGATCCCAGAAGATCCGCCCTTCAACATACTCCATCACAAAGAACATTGTGCCGATTGGAGAATCGTCCGCAGACAGATGATAGGTCTTGGGCACAGGCACATCACTGCCCGCCAGAGCCGTCATCACCTGATACTCGCGATCCACCATATGGGCGGATTTCAGCAAGGTTCCCGGAGGTTTAGCTCGCATGACATAGGTCTTATCAGAGGTCACTAGCTTGTAAGTTGGGTTGGATTGGCCACCCGGAAACTTCTCAATCTCCAGAAGCTCACCAAACTCCGGTATCTGCTGCTTCAGATAGGCCTGTAGCGCTGGTTTCTCTAATGTATGCAAGGCGTTCGTCATGGGCTCCCCTCCTCCATGAAACATCCGGTTGCCTGACGGTTCCTCCGTCCCGTGAACAGTCAGGCTCCTTATCGGCTTTTAGGTTCAGGCGTTGGCCATTGCCTTTACCAGCTTGGCGACACCTTCCATGGCACTGTTCACCGGCTCCGCATCCGTGCGGTCAGCAATCCGGCCCCAGTTGGCAGCAATTGCCTCTGGTGTACGGTCATCCTCAGCCAAATGAATGCCTTGTGTTTCAACCATTTCGGCCAGTGTGTAAGTGCCGGCAGCGGCCACAAGCACCTTACGGGTTGGCGCAGCATCAGAGCACAGGAACACCACTGCAGGCGTGATGTTCTCTGGTGCCAGCATCTTCAGCGTGCCAGCATCCATGATTGTTTCTGTCATGCGTGTGCCAGCAGAAGGTGCGATGCAGTTGATGTGAATGTTGCTTTTTGTCCCTTCAAGGCCAAGCGTATTCATCATGCCCCAAAGGCCCGCTTTCGCAGCGCCGTAGTTCGCCTGCCCAAAGTTGCCATAGATGCCGGATGGAGATGTAGTCATGATGATGCGGCCATAGCCCTGCTCTTTCATCACGTTCCAGACGGCCTTGGTGCAGAGCGCTGCGCCATTGAGGTGCACGTCTACCACTTTGTTCCAGTTGGACATTTCCATCTTGGCAAAGGATTTATCGCGCAAAATGCCAGCGTTGTTGATGAGAATATCAACGCGCCCGAATGCTTCTATGGTGGCCGCAACCATAGCGTTGACAGCAGCCTCATCCGTCACATCTGCAGCGTTGGCGATTGCTTTACCGCCTGCTGCTTTGATCTCCTCGACAACAGTTTCAGCAGCGGTTGCGGACGAACCAGAACCATCAACAGAACCGCCCAGATCATTCACCACCACCGCAGCGCCGCGCGCAGCAAGGTCCAGCGCGTAAAGATGGCCAAGCCCACCGCCTGCGCCCGTAACAATCGCTACCTGACCGGCAAAATTTATCGTGTCCTGCGTCATGCAGCTACCTCCTCAAAAAACGTCATTGTCAGCCATTGTGCAACCAACGCGGGGCTTTCGACACCCTCAATCTCAATTGAAAGACCAAACTCCTGAAGGATCTGACCATCTCCCTTGCGGGTCAGATTATCCAGAGTGAAACGTCCCCGAATGCGCTTACCACTGGCAACGGGATGTAAAAAGCGGATTTTATTGAAACCATAGTTGATGCCCATGGTCCGCCCCTTCACATCCGGAAGGGTTTCTATGGCGAATTTGCTGGCGAGCGAGAGCGTGAGAAACCCATGGGCGATGGTACCGCCAAACGGAGTTTCAGCCGCGGCGCGCTCAGGATCCATATGGATAAACTGCTCATCAAAGGTCAGTTTGCCAAAGGTGGAGATCATATACTGATCCACCTCCACCCAGTCAGACAAGCCTATCTGCTGGCCAATCCGGGCCTCAAGTTCTTCTATGGTCAGTTCCATAAGCCCCTCACTGTCCAAACAAATTGGTGCCTGTGGCGATATGAATGCCACCATCCAGCGGGATCACTTCTCCCGTGACATAAGACCCGCCTTTGCCACAAAGGAAGAGCGTCGCACCCGCGATGTCATCAGGGTGCCCGATCCGGCCAAGTGGCACGCCTTTCCCAACATGCGCTGCTTTTTCGTCCGTGCCCGTTGCAAACGCTGTCATGTTGGATTGAAACGGCCCCGGTGCGAAGCCGTTGAATGTAATGTGTTCTTTCGCCAATTCTTTTGCGAGGATACGCGTCAGCTGGTGCACTGCGGCCTTTGAGGCTGAGTAAGAGTAAGCGCCATCCCCAATCGGCGTGGAGCCCATGACCGAGCCCAGATTGATAACGCGGGCCGGATCTTCCGGACGTCCGCTGGCTTTCAACTCCGGCAATAAGGTCTGGGTCAGATGGAACAGGCCTGCCACGTTGACATCCATCACCTTCTTCCACGCAAAATACGGGAAGGTGCCCAGTGGCTCACCCCAGGTGATGCCAGCATTGTTGACCAGAATATCAAGCTTTGGGCTGCGCTCACGCACAGCTTCAGCAAGAGCCAACACGCCCTCTTCAGAGCCAACATCTCCCTGAAACGCTTCAACAGATCCGGCAGCCTCCGGGTTGTTGGCTTTCAGGTTCGCATTGATCTCTTGTGCTGTCTTCTCAACCACGTCCAGCTTGCGCGAGCAGATGAAGACGCGTGCGCCACCTTCTGCCAGTGCAGTGGCAACCATGCGGCCAATGCCGGTTCCACCACCTGTTACCAGCGCTGTTTTGCCAGCGACACCAAACAGTTCATCAAGATATCCCATGAAGACACCCTACCTCCCATAGTGTTCTTCGATCTGCCACTGCATCTCACGCGACTTGATTCAGGCGTTTCTTCATTCAGATACCGCCACCCACGTTTTGGGGAGGCCACCTTAAACCAATGGTCAAGCGTGCTCATCTTCGCGCGCAGTTGACAACATACTCAGTAGTATGTTTCCGTATATCAACAGTTGTAAAGCAAAATTTTTAGCTCGTTTCTTTTGTCTCTCCGGCCTGGGATTTTGATTTTGTGTGGGAGCTCATGATCACCTATCCCTCTGATAATAAGTGGAATTTCCCCACGGGCCTGTAAAGATAAAAGAGCTCAGATGTCTTGGGAGGGTCAATCATGAGCGACATTTTATTAGCCGAACGTCCAGCTATGGACCTTGGGGTAAGCCAGCGTGTAGCGCCACTCATGGAACAAGTGCGCAGCATGGTTCGCGATGAAATCATGCCTCTCGAGGACGAATTTCATGATGAGATTCCGGTGGGAGACCGCTGGCAACATACTCCGCGGCAAACAGAAATTCTGGAAAGCCTCAAGGCAAGCGCACGCGCCAAGGGCCTTTGGAATTTCTGGCTGACAGACTCCAAGCGCGGCTACGGCCTCAGCACCGTTGAATACGCCTATCTGGCTGAAGAGATGGGCAAATCTCCTCTTGCACCAGAAGTATTCAACTGCAACGCCCCTGACACCGGCAACATGGAGGTGTTTGAGCGCTACGGCTCCGAGGCGATGAAAGAAACATGGCTGAAGCGTATGCTGGACGGCGAGATTCGCTCAGCCTACCTGATGACTGAGCCAGACCACGGCTCGTCCGACGCCACCAACATCCGCATGTCCTGCGTGCGAGATGGAGACCACTATGTGCTGAACGGCGAGAAGTGGTGGTCTTCTGGCGCTGGCGACCCGCGCTGTGCGGTCTACATCACCATGGTTCACACGCCAACGGACGGCACCAAGCATAAGCAGCACTCGATGATCGTGGTGGACGCCAACACACCGGGCATCACCAAGCTACGCCCGATGCAGGTGTTTGGTCATGACCATGCCCCTCACGGACACTTGCACCTGCGGTTTGAGGATGTACGTGTTCCTACTGAAAACCTGCTTTTGGAAGAAGGGCGCGGCTTTGAAGTGGCACAAGGCCGCCTTGGACCGGGTCGCATCCACCATTGCATGCGAGCAATTGGACAAGCGGAACAAGCGCTTGAGCTGATGTGTAAGCGCTCCATCAACCGCGAAGCCTTTGGTAAGCAGCTTTACAAACTAGGTGCAAACTTCGACATCATCGCCGAATGCCGCATGGAAATTGAGCAGGCCCGCCTCCTCTGCCTGAAAGCTGCATGGATGATGGACAATGCCTCCGCCCGTGAAGCGGCGTTCTGGATCAGCCAGATCAAGGTTGTTGCGCCGCGCATGGCACTCAAGGTGACGGATGAAGCCATGCAGATGTTTGGTGGTCAGGGTATCTCTCAGGATACCCCGCTGGCAACCAACTGGATGAACCTGCGCACCTTGCGCTTTGCGGATGGCCCGGACGCAGTGCACCGCAACTTCATTGGCCGCTCCGAGCTGCGCAAACATACTCAGGAAAAGATCTGATAGGGCGGGAGAGCCATCGCTCTCCTCATCCTTTGCATCTGCACTCCAAAACAGGGAGAACGCAATGACATCACTTGATGAATTCCGCATGGAAACAAGGGCTTGGTTGGAAGAGAACTGCCCGCAAGACATGCGCAAGACAGTCACCACAGAGAGCGACATCTGCTGGGGTGGCCGCAACTGGACCTTTAAGTCCGAAGCACAACAGCAATGGCTGGAGCGCATGGCCGAGCGTGGCTGGACCGTGCCAAGCTGGCCGAAAGAGTACGGCGGCGGCGGCCTGAACGGTGACGAGGCTAAGATCCTCAAAGAGGAGATGACGCGCATCAACGCCATGTCTCCACTGGAAAGCTTCGGTATCTGGATGCTTGGTCCCGCTCTGCTGAAATACGGCTCTCATGAGCAAAAGCTGCAGCACCTACCCAAGATTGCTCGCGGTGAAATTCGCTGGTGTCAGGGCTACTCAGAGCCTGGATCCGGCTCCGATCTGGCGTCAGTCCAAACCAAAGGCGTGGACATGGGCGACCACTTCCTCGTCTCCGGCCAGAAGATCTGGACCTCCTATGCTGATCAAGCAGACTGGATCTTTGCTCTGGTGCGCACTGAACCTGATGCGAAGAAACACAAGGGCATCTCATTCCTGCTGTTTGATATGGCCAACGAGGGTGTTTCCACCAAGCCAATCCGCCTGATTTCCGGCAGTTCTCCGTTCTGCGAAACCTTCTTCGATGACGTGAAGGTGCCTATGGAGAATGTGGTTGATGAGCGCGGCAACGGCTGGACAATCGCCAAGTATCTGCTGACCCATGAGCGCGAAATGGTCAGCAATCTGGATGCGATTTTTGGCGGTTCCGCTAGCCTTTATGAAACTGCGATCGACTCCATTGGGCTGGATGAGACAGGCCGATTGGATGACCCGCTCCTTCGTGCTGATATCGGGGAGTTCCTGATTGATGAAATGGCACTGACCGCACATCTGGCAGCTGCGAAAGACTTCCACCGTGCTGGCAACCAGCTGGGCGCCCGTTCTGCAGAGCTTAAGTATCTCGGCACAGAACTGAACAAACGCCGCCAGAGCCTCGTTGTACAGGCTGGAGGGCTGGAAGCCTTGTCTGGGCCGGAAGAGAACAACGGCATAGGCAACCAGTCTGCCTCGTGGCTGCGCTCCAAAGGCAACAGCATTGAAGGCGGCACCTCGGAGATCATGCTCTCCATCATTTCTAAGGCAGTGCTGCGCCTGCCATCACTGGGTTAAGGAGAGAAAATATGGAACTTTTCAGCTCTGAAGAAACCCTTCTGAAGGACTCAGCCTCTGGTTTTATGGCAGAAAATGCCTCGGTTCAGGCACTGCGTGATCTGCGCGACCAGAAAGAGGCTCTTGGCTTTAATCAGGAGCTTCACAAAACACTGGCCGACATGGGCTGGTTTGGCATGTTGCTGCCGGAAGACGCTGGCGGATACGACTTTGGCCACCGCGCTGCGGGCCTTGTGGCTGAGGAAATGGGTCGCAACCTGACGGCCTCTCCGTTCCTCTCCACCGCTGTTTTGAGCGCAATTGCACTGCGTCAGTCTGGTGGTGAGCATTTAAGCGAGTGGGGACCGAAGATCGCAACTGGCGACGCAGTCATCGCACTGGCCATAGATGAGGGAGCAAAGCACAACCCCTCGCGCATCAAAGCCACGGCAGAATCGGACGGCAACGGCTTCATTCTCAACGCCAGAAAACGCGCCGTGTTTGATGGTTACAATGCCGACCGGCTGATTGTTGTTGCAAAAACCGGCGAAGACACAGGGCTTTTTCTGGTAGACCCAAGCGCGGCGGAAGTTGCGGTAGAGCGCAACGCTATGCTGGACAGCCGCAATGCGGCGAACATTCAGATCAGCAATTTGCATCTGGATGGCAAGGATTTGCTGTGTCCGCTTGATAAGGGCGCGACTGTTCTGGAAGCCACGCTCCGCTCAGGTCGTTCGATTGCAGCTTCAGAACAACTTGGAGTTGCAAGAGAAGTTGCAGAGCGCACAACGGCGTACCTGAATGAAAGAAAACAATTTGGTGTTCCAATCGGCATGTTTCAGGCACTCCAACACAGAATGGCCGACCTTTATTGCCAGATTGAACAAACAGCTTCACTCATCTCTTCCGCGTTACGCGCAATAGATACAACCTCAGATAAGGCAGAGACTCTTTCCCGAGCAGCCAAAGCCAAGGTTGCTAAAGTTTCTCGCGTGGCAACAGAAGAAGCGGTGCAGATGCATGGTGGAATCGGTATGACCGACGAAGTTGACGTCGGATTGTTCATGAAACACGACCGGGTGTTAACAGAGATGCTCGGTGACAGTGCTCACCATATAGACTTTCTGCTAAAAACACGGGGTCTTTAGCTGTATAATCCGTAATTCTACTTGTGATTATTTCTAAAGTAACTTCATAATTAAAGCCATCTGGTCCACCCCTTTGGATCAGCGAGAGCCAGTCCGCAACAGCATTGCCCGGTGTTGCAGACTGGCTCTTTCTATTTTTGGCTAACCAAAACCATCTCAGATCTTCATACCCGGCATGTTGAGGGAGGATGTGTTTCCACCATCAACTGCGAGGGCCTGGCCAGTGATGAAGCTGGCATCGCGGCTGGCAAGGAAAGCGATTGTTGCTGCAACTTCAGTAGGATCACCGTGCCGACGCAGTTCCGCTCTTGAGCCGAGCCTGTCTTCTTTGCCAACACTGCGGGCGTGATCAAACACAGGTTTTGTCATGCCGGTCTCAATGAGCCCCGGACAAACCGCATTCACACGCACACCATGCTCGCCAAAATCACAGGCGGATGTTTTTGTAAAATTGATGAGCGCAGCTTTGGACGCGCTATAGGCATTGCCGCCAGCGCCGGCTCTGATTCCAGCAACGGATGCAGTATTCACAATAGAACCTTGACCTGAAGCCTTGAGCTGTTCGCGGGTGTACTTGGTGAATAGCATTGCGCCGAGTACATTCACCTCATAAACCTTGAGCCAGTCGCTGAAGTCCTCATGGCTTCCGCCCCACGAGCCTTCGCAGATGACCCCGGCATTGTTGCAAAGAACGCTTATACCGCCAAAGGTGTTCTCAACCGCATCCACACAGCTCTCAACCGCTTCTTCATTCGCAACATCAACGACATAGACCCGCGCACGGCAACCTTCTGGCAACAGCCCCGCGGTTTCATCAAGGCCGTCCTCATTCAGGTCCACCAGAGCGATCGCAGCTCCTTCTTCCGCCAGTCGGATCGCGGTCGCGCGGCCAATGCCGCTGCCTGCGCCCGTAATCAGGGCTGCCTGACCTGCAAATCTGGGTTGCATCTTCATTCCCTCCCGGTTTCCAGAACAACCTTGCCTATCACACGCCGCTCCATGAGGTCTCGAAGCGCCTGAGGAGCTTCTTCCAGAGAATAGCTCTTACTAACAGTTGGGTTGATTTTGCCTTCCTGGAACCATTTAAACAGCTCTGAGAAGTTATTCAGGTCCTTATCCGGCTCCCTCATGCGGAACGCACCCCAGAACACGCCCATAACGGCACAGCCCTTCAGCAGAGGCAGGTTGGTGGGGATTGATGGGATATCGCCAGCAGCAAAGCCTACAACCAATGCGCGACCATTCCAGGCTGTTGAGCGGAGTGCCTGTTCGAAAAGCTCTCCGCCAACCGGATCATACACAACATCAACGCCAGCCTTGCCCGTGATCTCCTTAAGACGCTCTCTCAGATCCTGCGTGGAATAGTTGATCAACTCATCTGCACCCGCTTTCCGCGCAGCTTCCAGCTTTTCAGCGGAACTGGCAGCGGCGATCACCTTGGCGCCCATGACCTTGCCCAGTTCAACAGCCGTGAGCCCGACACCACCGCCAGCGCCCAGCACCAGCAGTGTTTCGCCCGGTTGCAACTGCGCACGTTGCTTTAAGGCATGCATGGACGTGCCGTAAGTCATCGTAAAGCCGGCGGCAACATGAGCAGCCATCGCTTCTGGCCGCTTCATCACAGCTGAAGCCTCAACCACAACCTCCTCCGCGTATCCGCCTTGTTGCAGCAGAAGGGCCATCACGGGATCACCCGGTGCAAACTGAGTGACGCCCTCCCCTACAGCCTCAATTCTACCCGCAACTTCACCGCCTGGAACAAACGGCATTGGCGGCTTGATCTGATACTTACCCGCAATCACCAGCGTATCTGGAAAGTTGACGCCAGCAGCTTCCACCGCAATCCGCACTTGTCCTTTCCTCGGTTCCTTGCGTTCAACATCTTCCACACGCAGAGCTTCTGGTGGTCCGTATTCTGAGCAGACAACAGCACGCATGATTTCCCTCCCAAATCAAAACATACCCGTGAGTATGTTACGGAAACACAGTGAGCGCAACCACAACGCTAGGCGCAAGCCCCCTCCCCTCTCAGCAAACCTGAATAATTTGAGCAAGCCGCTTCGCAATCAGGAAACCACGGTTCATGGAACCTCTCCTTGTTCTCACCATCCGTTTACATGCAACAGCGAAGATATTCCCATGATGAGTGCTCAATCCATGGAAAGACCGGATGGCTGAACAGGATAAGCCCAGCTTAGCTGATGAATTCAAACGCCTGGAAAGCTCACCGGAAGGACTGACGGGATCAACCGCATCCAACCGGCTGAAGCAATATGGCCCCAACGCGCTGGAAGAAAAGAAGACCAGCAAACTGGCTCAGCTGCTTTTGACTTTCTGGGGGCCTATCCCGTGGCTCATCGAAATTGCGGCGATCCTGTCAGCCATCATCCAGCACTGGGCTGACTTCACGATCATCCTGTTTATGCTGATCCTCAACTCAGGCATTGAGTTTGTTCAAAGCAGCAAAGCAGCTGATGCGCTGGCGGCGCTGAAATCATCCATGGCGCTCAAAGCCCGTGTGAAACGAGACGGGAAGTGGGCTGACATTCCTGCTGAGGAAATCGTTCCCGGTGACATCATCAATCTGGAAAACGGAGACATCATCCCGGCAGACTGTATTTTGGAACGCGGACCATACCTTGCCGTCGACCAGGCAGCCCTGACGGGCGAGTCTCTCCCGGTCGATAAGCAGATCGGTGATGTCGCGTATTCCGGTTCAATCATTAAACAGGGCACCATGCAGGCACTTGTGGCTGCGACGGGTGGCAACACATTCTTTGGTAACACGGCAAAGCTGGTTCAGTCCGCGGGCAACATTTCTCATTTCCAGAAAAGCGTTCTGGGCATTGGCAAATTTCTCATTCTCGGCACGGCCTTGCTTGCTGCGCTCATCATCGTCAAACAGCTTTATCTGCAGCAGAGCATTCTGGGCATCATTGAACTGGTGCTTGTGCTGGTGATCGCCTCAATCCCGGTTGCGATGCCCGCAGTTCTATCTGTCACCATGGCTCTGGGTGCACTCACACTTTCCAGAAAGAAAGCCATCGTTTCGCACCTTCAGGCGATTGAAGAGCTGGCGGGGGTGAATGTGTTGTGCTCCGACAAGACCGGAACGCTCACCAAAAACGAACTCACGCTTGGCGAACCAATTCTGTTTGACGCGAAGAGTGAAAAAGAGCTCGTCGTCATGGCGGCCCTCGCATCCAGTACAATAGAAAAAGACGTCATTGATCACCTGATTGTCAGCAAGGCTGAACGAGGCGTTTTGGAGCTCTACAAGCAAAACACATTCACGCCGTTTGATCCCGTGAGCAAACGAACAGAAGCGGGCGTCTCTGGTCCAAGCGGAGCGTTCAAGGTCATCAAGGGTGCACCGCAAGTGGTCATTGATCTTTGCGCAAATGCACCGGAGGAGAAGGCCGCTGCCAGCAGTGCCGTGCACGAGTTTGCCGTCAAAGGCTTGCGCGCACTCGGCATTGCCAAGACCAACGAGAACCATGAGTTACGCCTGCTTGGGATCCTCTCTCTTTTTGATCCGCCCCGCGACGATTCCAAAGCTGTGATTGAAGAAACCCAGAATGCCGGAATCACCGTGAAGATGGTGACAGGTGATGATATTGCCATCGGCAGAGAGATTGCCGGACAACTGGGGCTGGGCACCTCGCTTGAAAGCGCCAGTCAGGTGTTCTCTGAGACAAAGGACATGGACAACCTACCAGCCAACATCCGCGAAGAGATCGTCAACGCAGATGGCTTCGCCCGTGTCTTTCCCGAGCACAAATACGGCATCGTCAAAGCGCTTCAACAGTCCGGAGACTACGTCGCCATGACAGGTGACGGCGTGAATGATGCCCCGGCATTGAAGCAGGCAGATGTGGGTATTGCCGTTTCAGGTGCAACAGACGCCGCCCGATCTGCCGCTGATCTGATCCTGACGTTGCCCGGTCTGTCCGTCATCACGGATGCAGTGATAGAGGCTCGAAAAATCTTCGCGCGGATGATCAGTTACGTTGACTACCGCGTGGCTATGACAATCAACCTGATGGTGTTCGTCTCAGCCAGTGTGTTGCTGTTGGAAGAGGTGCCCCTGACCGCCATCATGATTGTGATGCTCGCATTGCTGGACGACATCCCAATCATCACCATCGCCTACGACAACACAGAGGCCGCACCAGCCCCAATGGAATGGCAGCTTGGAAACATGCTGCGCACAGCAACGGTGCTTGGGCTCATTTCAGTTGTCGAGAACTTCGCCCTGATGATGGCCGCCCGGCATTGGCTGGAAGTACCTGCTGCGGAGTTGCAGAGCGTCATGTTCCTGCAGCTGGTTGTCGCCGGGCATTTGCTCTTGTTTGTCTGCCGGCATGATCACTGGTTCTGGCAGGCGCCACGCCCTTCGGCTAAATTGCTGATGGCAATTATCACCACGCAGTTACTCGCAGTTGTCATCTGTCGATCCGGTTTCCTTGTTCCCGCTATCAGCTGGGACTTGATCGGCATCGTCTGGGCTCAAGCTATCCTCTGGATGTTCGTGCTGAATGTTGCCAGAAAGCTCTGCCGCTAAAAGAAGTGCAACACGCTCTTTTACTCGCCACGCAGACAGACTAGATATAGAGCATTGTCCGCAATTGGAGTTGGCGCGTTGCCGAGCTTACCCCTTCCCTTTTTTACTGCCCTGTTTTTGTGTTTCATCCTGTTACGCCTCATGGTCGGGTATGGACGAAAGATACCGTCGCTGCTCGTGGCGACTATCAGCCTTTATGCAATTCAATCTGTCCTACTCGGTATCAAATGGGGGATGGGTGGGCTCCCCCTCTGGTCGCTCATAGGACTGGCGTTGTTATTGCCGCCCGCGACCTGGCTCTCATTCCTTCAACTCACTGATCGCCTTTCGAAGAAGGCTGTCGGCTGGACGATTGGCGCGACAGCTGCAACTCTTAGCTCTCTCACTCTGGCTCCCGGCTTCAACGCCCCGGTGCTGATTGATCTTACAAGTGTCGTTGTCTATCTCGGTTACGGACTGTTGTTCTTCCGGTCTGCAACGACCAGGCAGTGGGAATGGGCCAGTCATCTGCCCATCGATCAAATGCTCCCGGCACGCCAGACACAGCTGATCGCAGGCGCTATTTTCTCAACCTCCGCACTTGTTGATCTCGTCGTAGCGGCGGACTTTGCCGTGAACAAAGGGACCAATGCAGCAACCATCGTTGGCACTGCAAACCTCTTCATGCTGCTTGCACTGGTCACAATCGCTGTTCTGTTTACTCGCAAACCTGCGGCTACACCGCAGTTGCCAGAACCTGAAACAACGACCGCATCAGCCTCTGAAGAACAGATTGTGCTGGTCGAAGCTCTCGATCAACTCATGCAGAACGAGCATCTGTACCGGGATGAAAACCTCTCCCTCGATAGGTTGGCTCGCAAACTCCGTGTCCCGGCTCGCCAGATTTCGACAGCTGTCAACACAGTGCGTGAGATCAACCTGCCGCAATACACCAATGGGTTCCGAGTGGCTGAAGCCTGTCTGCTGTTAGAGACAACAGACAAGCCCATAACCACGATCATTTACGATGTTGGCTTTACAACGAAGTCCAACTTCAATCGCGAGTTCCAACGTGTCACAGGCAAGAGCCCGAGTGTATGGCGGAAGGAGAGCCGTATCGCGCAGAGTGTGGAGACGGCCTAAAAGATCTCTAGCAGAATGCTCGTGGCGTGCTTCCACCCCTTCGCCAAATTGATGCTGGACACGAGCTTCTCAACATTGATGCGGATGTTTTCCTTTGGAACATCTGCATCAAATTTCAGATAGACCGCAGCCATCTCTCCAACCAAATCGAAGCGCGAAACACTCCCGTCGAAATAGATGACAGACTTCTCTGAGGTGATAGCGAAGTCCTTAAACTGCCCCACAAAGTCGCCCGCTAATCTGTCCATATGTACGCTGATGTTCATCGAATTCGGCAGCCTGAGCGTCGCTGCGGGGTCGCACCACCCAAGCCTCCAGGACCCACGTCTTTCAAACTTAATGGTCATAAGACCATCTTCATTTTTGGATGTTGTAGCGGTTAGAGAGCAGCCTCTTGCATCGCTTGTATCAAGCTTGATGTCGCTTGAACTGCTATTACCTCCGACGATGCGCAGACCCAGATTGCTTCCTGAGATCTCGATTGAATGCACCCCTTCAGGGCTGAGAGTCTCAGAGGTTTCCATGCCTGATGAGAATGTCGCGTAAGCCGCAATCGCTATTACGCCAATCGCGATGAGGGCTTTGATGCCGTGCTTTGTTGCCATTTGATAACTCCATGGTTTGTCTGTTGGACCATGGGAGTTTGGCGGATTGCCTGCGACCTAGAACGCGATTTAGGACCAGAATAGCCTTCCTGAAACACGATGGAGGACTTAGTTACCCTCTATGAGCAGCGCCTTTACCGCCGCCCGCACGTCTGGCGGAAACGGGCACGCATGGCGAGCTTCCCTATCCAGATGCGCGCATACCAGTTCAGTGGTCGCAATCAATTTTTGCGTTTCAGCATTATGCATTTCATGGAGGATATAGAGCGTCTTTTCATGAATGTCCGTCACCCCTGATCGACACACAAGCAGGTCTCCCGCCAGCGCTTCGGCATGGTATTTCGTGGCTTGCTGAACTGCAGCCATACCCCTGTTGTACTCTCGAAAATAGGTCGCGCTTAGCCCGGCTTGTGAGAACAGATGCCAGTTGGCCTCATCGAACTTCTCGGTGTACCACTGAACATTCATGTGTCCCATATGGTCCAACTGATAGGGGTAAACTACACCGCGATAGGTCTCTATCAACGCTCTATCCTCACCTCCCGAAGGGCTCTAATTATTCTCTGACCCATTCCCAGGCCTTGTCGAGATTTGCCATATCGAAGTGCTTTTCACCTATGCCAAGCATGGCCGCAAACGGACTATCAATCGCGACGAGCCACTCCCAAATCTTCCGATCAGAGACGATTGCGATGCGATGAAAACTCTTGATGTGGGTCATCGCCCACTTCAAATCTTCGTAGCCAGCCTCGATGCCCCACTTCGCTCGGTCATTCAAAATCACCAGCACCCTGACATTCGCATGTTTGTCGAGGACGTTCTCAACCTGCGAAATCAGCTCCATTTCTTCGTTAAGATCGACCTTTCCATCCACCTCAAAACCGAGGATGTTCTCCGAACTTTCTGGGAGTTTTTTGATCATTCTGGCACCTCTTTTCCTGTCTGCATGCTACCTGAGCCACGCCTTCCATCCTATTTCATTCGGTGGATAGTTTCGACGTAAATTGGAAAACTCTCACCAATTCGAAAAGTTGACAGCTGTCCACTTTTATAAAAGTGTAACCGTTATCCGCAGGTGAAGCGATTAAGACAGTTGATTACAAATGTAATTTGAAAGCCGTGCCGGTACTCTCCATTCTAGAGATATCTAATAAATATCCCAAGGAGATCACTATGTTTCATCAAGCAGGAATGCACGGATTTCACTTTTTCCCATTCCCAATCACTCTTATTCTCTTGCTCGTAATCGGCTTTTTAATCGCCCGGTCCTACGGTTATTTCGGAGGTATAAACAGCGCCCGCAAGGCTGAACCTGAAGAGCCAAAGTCCCAAACTTCCGAAGCGCTAGACATACTCAGCAGACGTTTTGCGACTGGTGAAATAGATGAGGAAGAGTTCCAGAAGCGATCTCAGGTCTTGCGTTTAAACCTGTAACATCCCGCTAAACATCGGCACTCCTTTCATGCAACCTGAGTGCCGATATCCCTTCCAGACAAATGTTGTCAGTTGGCAACTCACGCGTATTCATCTCTGAAGAACCATCCGTTTGGTAGATCTAAAACCTGCACATCTCGCTCAAAGCCGATAAAACCGAGTATCAATCAGATGCTTTAGGCCCCAGCTTTCCCTTCATTCAGTCCCAGCCAACATACACAGCACACAACTCACTCAACAATCTGTCACAGGTTTCCGGCAGAGCTTTTTTCAGAGCACAGTCAGCTACTGTTGCTGTTTGCAACCACGTTTGCATCAAAAACAACGCAACTCTTGTTAAAGTGTAATAGAGGAAGCCTTTCAATAAACATATGCAGAAAGGACAATTTGAGAGTCATTGCCGGGGCTTCATAAATTATCTAATGCCTCCAATAGGTTGGGCCATAACTTAACCGACACCACGAAGCAGCTAGATCTCTAACTCAACCAAGTCCCAAGACATTTTGTTACATCTGATTTCTTGCGGAAAAGTCAGAGCTGATCCAGTGTTTGGACAAGGTTGAACGCGAACACCGCAGTCGCAATCGGCCGCACACTGCTGACTTCCCACGTACCCCAACACTGAGAAATCAGCAGTGTGCACCTTACAACTCAGTGCAAACTCATCCGGGCGACCATGTCTTACCTTCGAGCATTTTGGAACTCACCATTTACCTTCTGGTTTATCCTTGCGCTCCCGGGGTTAGCTATCATCGGAGAGCTTCTCCGTGAAAGCGACAAGTTGGAGCACCTTCTCCATCCAACTGGAGAGTTTGCCGCTCGTTTTCTGATCATAAGCCTCATGATCACACCACTGATGTTCCTGACAAACGGTCGACGCTGGGTGCGTTGGTTGATGGAACGGCGGCGCTATATCGGCGTAGCTGCGGCCTGCTATTCAGCGCTGCACGTTGCTATCTACTTGCTGGATAAGGGATCCCTTGGCCCTATCTTGCAAGACCTCGTCAAAATCGGAATCTGGACTGGATGGCTGGCTTCTCTCATTTTCATACCGCTCACAGTTACCAGCAACGATTGGTTCATCGCCCAGCTCGGGTCTAGATGGAAGAATCTGCAAAAACTTGTCTACGCAGCAGCAGTCCTCGTGTTCGCCCATTGGGTCCTGGTAGACTATAAAGTTGGACCAGCACTGGTGCATTTCACACCGCTTCTACTCCTAGAGCTCTACAGATATGTGCACGTCACCAATAAACGAAAAGAGCTTAAGCTCTCCGCCCACGCTTAAATCCCAAGCAAGCCTCCAACTAAGTCCGCTTCTTCCCAAAGGCGGGCTTTTCTTTGCTCTCCTTATGTAGTGAGGACAGTCCCTTCAATCGCGGGTAAGCTGCTGAAATGGAGGAGGGTCCATATATGACTACAACCGATTTTCAGAAAATAGAGAGCACAAGCCTTACACATCCAACGGCCTTGAATCTCAGCCTGCCAGATCCATTACCTGATGATATTCAGGAGCTTTTTGGGAAATGTCAGAGCAAACTCGGATTGATCCCGAACGTACTGATTGCCTTTGCACATCGACCAGAGAAGCTCAGGGCGTTTTCTCAGATGTACAACGAGCTCATGCTTGGGGATTCTGGCATTTCCAAACTGGAACGAGAGATGATCGCCGTCACCGTTTCGTCGATCAATTCCTGCTGGTATTGTCAGGTTGCCCATGGCGCTGCTGTTCGGGAGTATTCCAACAAGCCGGAACTGGGTGAAGCTATGGTGATGAACTATCGCTATGCCGATTTGACTGACAAGCAGCGCGTGATGCTCGACTTTTCTACAAAGATTGCGAAGACGTCCTCTGAGATTGTTGAGGGTGACCGGCAAGGCCTTCGGGATGTTGGGTTCTCGGAAGAAGATATCTGGGACATTTGCGAAGTCGCGGCCTTTTTCTCCATGTCCAACCGCATGGCCTCTGCAACAGGCATGCAGCCCAACCCAGAGTATCACTCCGCAGCACGATAGTCTGAGCAGGGGAGGGGAGTTTCAGCTGTCAACTCAGCTTCAAAAAAGTTGACAGCTGTCAACACAGAAAGGCCTTGCCAGTGAATGAGGAGAGGAGTATATCGTGTATCGACGATATACGGAATCAACGATGACAGAAAACACCTGCGTTACGGAATTTGCACCTGCCTCTTTAAATGAAGCAGAAGAAGAAAAGCTCGCCGTCCAGGCCAAAGCCCTGGCACATCCAGCGCGTGTCCGCTTACTGAAGATTATGGCGGCTCAACCCGGCTGCGTCGGTGGTGATCTCGTGAACTCTATCGGTCTGGCGCAATCCACTGTATCCGAGCATCTTCGGATCTTAAAGGATGCAGGCTTCATACTGGCGGAAGTACAGCGCCCGCGCATTTGTTATTCAGTCAATCGGTCTGAGTTGAAGAACTTCAACTTCCTCTTTGAGAGCAGCTTCAAGCTCTAAAATTTGTCGAAATTCATCGTCTATCGACGATAGGCAGGAGAAATCATGGGAAATTTTGAACGCTACCTCTCAGTCTGGGTAGGTCTTGCAATGGCACTGGGGGTAGGGGCCGGCCTCCTTCAACCTGGCCTTTTTCAGATCATCGGTGACTTGCAGGTCGGCGGGATCAATCTGGTCATCGCGGTTCTGATCTGGCTTATGATCTATCCAATGATGGTGCAGGTCGAGTTCACCGAGGTTCGCAATTGCTTTGTGAAACCTAAGGGACTCATCGTAACACTAGCTATGAACTGGCTGGTGAAACCCTTCACCATGGCAGCTCTGGCCGTGCTGTTCATGCGCCATATCTTTGCGCCGTTCATTCCAGCAGATCTGGCGGATCAATACATCGCAGGCATGATCTTGCTTGGCGTTGCTCCATGTACTGCAATGGTGTTTGTCTGGTCTTATCTAACAAAGGGCAATGCAAGTTATACGGTGGCACAGGTTGCAACCAATGACTTGATTATGATCTTCGCTTTCGCGCCAATCGCGGCGTTTTTGCTGGATGTCTCAAACATCATTGTCCCATGGGATGTACTGCTGGTTTCAACCGCACTATTTGTTGCGTTGCCATTGGGGGCAGGGTGGTTGACCCGGCTCGGTCTCAAAGACAAAGAGCACCTTTCTTCATTCAGTGCAGGGATGAAACCATTCTCGATTGCAGGTCTGGTGGGCACGGTGTTCTTGCTGTTTGGTCTTCAGGCGGACAACATCATTTCATCACCAGCAGACATCGTTCTCATCGCGATTCCGCTTCTCATCCAAACTGTCCTGATTTTCTTCGTCACCTACTTCTGGATGCGGAAGTGGCGTCAGCCTCACAATGTTGCAGCACCCGGCGCAATGATTGGTGCGTCCAACTTCTTTGAGCTGGCCGTCGCTGTGGCAATCAGCTTGTTCGGCGTCACCTCCGGAGCTGCCTTGGCAACCATCGTTGGTGTACTGGTTGAGGTGCCGGTGATGTTGGCACTGGTCTCTTATGCCAACCGGACACGCGGTCAGTTCTCTAAAGACGATCAGGTCCCGGCTTCAACAGCCCATTCCAAAACTTAAGCGTGAGGGCAGGGGAGTGATCTCCTGCCGTTCGTCTCTCTTGGTTTTTCGTTCTTCTCTGAGTATGCTCATGGTCTATTGCACCAGTTATTTTATGAGCAACTTATGACCCCCAACAATATTCCCGTTCTCAGCAACGGCGTTTCCGTTTTTCTTTTCGACCTGAATGCAGAGGAGCCGCAAGTCTTGCTTATGCGCCGCGCTGATACTTTGCTCGGCGCCTGGTGTCAGGTCGCAGGCAAGGTTGAACCAAATGAGACCGGCTGGGAAGCAGCATTACGAGAGGTGAAAGAGGAAACTGGTTTGGTCCTCACCGAACTCTGGTCTGCTGATCTGTGTGAAGAATTTTATGTTCCAGAAAAGAACATCATCCAAAAACTGCCAGTGTTCGTGAGCTTTGTTTCCAGCGAAACGCCAATCACCATCAACGAAGAACACGATGCCTATCAATGGTTTTCGTTTGATGATGCCATGGAGCTCTTCAGCTTTCCCGGCCAGCGCCGCGTTCTTGAATATCTCCATGCCGAGTTCGTAACACGCAAAGCAAGCCCACATCTTCGGATCGAGTTACCTGCACTTCAGAATGAAGAGACCAGCGAAGTTTTGAGCTCCTGACACTCCACATTCTCTCTTCATGGAAGTGCCGGAACTCTGGTGGTATTCAATGCTGAACGAACTCATTCTTCTGAGACACGGTGAAAGTGCGCACATGCTGGAAGGTGTTGTGGGCGGTTGGACAAATTCGACACTTACACCTCTCGGCGTCACTCAAGCAAAGCAAACTACGAAATGGATAACTGAGAAAACCGGAAATGAGTTTACTAAAGTCCGGCAATTGCGTGAATTGAACAACGGCGTGGCAAAGGACCTCTCAAAAGCATGGTTGATTACGTAGTTCCCCATGACCCCAAATGGAAAAATGACTTCTGCCATGAGGCTTCTTTGATCAAGGAGGGGCTAGGCAGAATTGATATTGAACTTCATCATATCGGCAGCACCTCAGTGGAGGGTATCCTTGCCAAACCAATCATTGACTTATTAGGTGTTGTATCTGATGTGCATGCGCTCGATACAAAGAGCGACGTATTCGAAGGTCTCGGATATGAGATCATGGGTGCGTATGGTATTGATGGTAGACGGTATTTTCGAAAGATGGATGGGGCGGGGAAACGAACACATCATCTTCATATCTATGAAACAGGATCGCCCCACATTGAGCGGCACCTTGCATTTCGTGACTACCTGATCGCTCATCCAAGCAAGGCGGCTGAATATTCCAATTTAAAGGCGATGCTAACATCAGCGGATACCGTTACATGGGATTCCTATTTGGACGGTAAAGAGCCCTTCATTCTCGCCACCGAGCAAGAAGCACTCGAATGGTTCAGATCGATATGAACTCGCGTTAATCTCCTGTTTCTCGCCCAGTCAGTAAGCGCGCACACCAACACCACACTTGCGGATCCATCTACCCTATCCGCAAGAAACCGGCATTGCAGACCCTTACCCCAGAGCCAGGCCATAAAGCGACTTGTGCAGGGCGAGTTTTCCGTCCTTGGCGCGGTCAACGCAGGCGCGGAAGTAACCCGCCGGCCGCGAAATCCCTTCAGGATCGCGCAGGGTCTTTTCAACCGTCACGACCAGAACCGCCGCCGCCATTTTTTCACCCAGCGTCACAACCGCTTGTTTCCAGCCATCTTCGGACAGGCCAATTGCTAAACGAAGCTGCTCGCCAGACTGCGCAAGTTCAAACCAGCTTGAGAACTGCATGCCCAGCATTTCCTGGGTTTCCGTTGTTGCGCTATCAATCAAACCAATGGAAATAGCAGATAAATGCTCACTTAAACCGTTATCTAACTGACCAGATTGCCGAGATTGCAATTGAGCTGGAGCGTTGGATTTGGCAGAGAATTTGCTTGATTGATCTTTTTCAAGAGCAATCTTCGAAGCTTCGTTAGAAGCGGAGTTGTTATTTAAGGAGCCATCGTTAGATGGCTGCCGTATTTTACTATTTATAGGAGTTTGATGGGTTGTAATATTATAAGGGGTGACATCAATGTCATGGTCGCTTGACATTTGGGCATATTCATTGAAATCAGCGGCTGTTTGCTCATCCCTCGCGTTCTCTTCTGCAAGCTCTTCAACAATCAGTTCATAGAGTTTTGAGATCTTATCTGCGCGCTCCAGAAGCAGCATTGGCGTTTCCATAATGGCAGAGAGTTCTTCCAGGAACACTGTGCAATCCACGCCTTCGCTTTGTCCGGTACGGCAAGCGTCAACGATTGCGCGAGACAACCGATTAACAGTGCGCTTTGCTTCCTGCTCTGCCCGCACACGTGCCTGAAACTCTTCCCCAATCCGTTTGATCTCGTCGATACGCTGACGGGCTGGCGAAAAGTCAAAACCATATCCACGGTCAATCTCACCACTTGCGCCATTGCGGTAGATAAAACGACGACCTGTTGAACTGTCGCGGTATGCCAGTATGCCCACCTCAACCAGTCGCTTAAGTGCACGGATCACGGTGCGCGTGGAGCGGCACACGTATTCAGCCAACTTGTCATTGGAGATCGCGACCAGTGGACGGCGGTCCTGTTTCCAGTCATCTGCCCGTGTCAGGCCGATCAGAATATCGAGAATATGGTAGGCGGTACCATCGATCCCCAGAGCAGGGGCCGCCTTTTTTAAGGTGATCGCCACCTCGGCTTTTGTTGTTTTGACGATGTCATTCGCCATTGCCAGTCGCTGGCTTTCCAACATGCCGGGTGTCATTTTGCGAAAGGACGCAACACCGGTGCTTTGCATAGCTAACCCATTCACCGAGGGAAGACCCAAGGTGTTATCCAAGTAAGATTGGGGATTGAGCGCCCGAAAAAGCAAAAATGCGCCATAAAGGGTTTCAAGAAAGCATTGCTGACTTGATTCGCACCGCGCGTTCGTCGTAGGATGATCGTGCTAAAGATGGTCCTCGACGAGTGCTCTTCACTCTCTTGGGCGACGATTTTGGGGCCTTGCTGATTGCCGTCAGCAGGGCCTTTCGTCATTCAGGGGTTACACCATCAGGCATCCTCCCCCTTCGTGTCTTCAAATTTGGCAATCAAGCCCGGCAGCTCTTTCAGCAAGAAGGAGCCAAAGTCACTCTGCGTTTTGCTATCAACGGAGAAGACGGTTGCTTTGCCAGTGTGCTTGACGAGCACATGCTTGTTTCCAAGCCATTCAGAAGATTTCGCGGCACGGGTATGAGCTGCAACAGCAATCTCACCAGAAGAGGACGCAGAACCTGCCTCCATCTCGCTTGGCGTTTCCTGCAGCAGCTGCAACACTTCGCTAAACCGCTCATCGCTGTGCAGCTCTATGAATGAGTCCAGCGCAAACAGCGAGGCAATCGCTTTTTCGTGGTTTGGCGCCAGCTGGCCCTCGTGGAAGAAACTTGCCATCTCTTCCCAACGTGGCCGCCCGATTTTTGGGGCAGGCCCAATCACACGCAAAAACTCCTCAGGCATGGTTGCCGCCAGCTTGCGGAGTTTGGAAACGAGAGACTTGTCTTTGCCAATGGCTTTGACAATAAGCGTCTGCGGGTAATCTTGCGCAAGGCGGAAAACGAACAGGCAGGTTTCAATGAAACTCAGGTCTTTCCGTTCGTGATTTTCCTGGCCTTGAGCCACCAGCAATTCTTCATCAGAGAGCGGTTTTATGACACCGCGGACGGGCTTGCCCAAAGCGCGGCAGGCTTTCCAACGACGGTGGCCATAAGCAATCTGGTAGATGCCATCTTCATCTGGCGCAGGACGCACCAGAATTGGCACTTGCTGTCCGGTCTCAGCAATAGACTCTTTGAGCGCCTCAAATGCCGGATCAAACGCAACTTCCATACGGTCCGCAACAAAGGAGGGTTGAACCTGTTCCGGGTTCAGTTCCACCACATTGTCAGAGGTCGCCATTTGCGTGTTCAGCGTTTTCAACTCTTCACGCAGTTTGTCGCGTTCGTCCTTGATCAGGTTGATCTCGGCTGCGCCAATAGCACCGGACGACAAACGGGGGCGCGGCGCTGTTGCATCTGCAACCATGCCTGCCATACCGCCGCCTGAAAACAGCGTGTCTAATGCGTTTTTCCGGTCCTTAGCTTTGTTCATAGTGTTCGACCCCAAGAGCTGCGGAGAAGATCTTCAATTTCACGGTTTACCGAATCCATGGATTCAAGCGCACGCTTAAGCGTTTCGCGGCCAATGGCTCCCGGTTCCAGTTCGTAAAGCGATTTCTTTTCAAGGCCCGCATTGGCAACCGCGGTGGATTCCAAAGCTGGCGATGTCAGCACATCCTCACCAAAGAGGGCACGTAACAAGCCAACCACACGGGTTTGCGGGCTGTCATTTGGATTGTGACGGGTCACAAGGAACCGCATCCAATCCAGATTCATTTCGCCGCCATTGTTCTCAATCACAGCCATCAGGTCAGAACTCATGCCGAGGAACTGGTTACAGCTTGCAAGGTCCAGCATCTGCGGGTGCAGCGTGATGAGCAATCCGGTGGATGCAAACAGCGCGCCCAGAGTGAGGAAGCCAAGCTGTGGCGGACAATCGATCACAACAACATCGTAGCGATCATCAACTTCGTTCAGAACGTTGCGGATGCGGCGGAAGAAGATATTTTCGCCGGTAGACGCACCAGAAGCGATCGCGGTTGGAACGATGTGTTCGAACTCAGCCAGCTCAAGGTTGGCCGGAACCAGATCCAGATTGTCAAAATAGGTCGGGCGGATCACGTCACCCAGTGTCCGGCGGCCTTCATCATAACGCAGAGCACCAAACAAGGTGCAGTTTGGCTCAACATCAAACTCAGGCTGCACACCAAACATCGCAGAAAGCGAGGCTTGCGGATCAAGATCAATCGCGAGCACACGGTAGCCGCGCAGAGCCAGATAATGGGCAAGATGCGTGCTGGTGGTGGTTTTTGCGGAGCCGCCTTTAAAGTTAGCGCATGCAATCACCTGCAGTTTTTCACCGTCGCGACGGCGCGGCAGGATATTAACGGCTTCATCGCCCTTTTTACGGGCGGCAAGCACTTCACGGATCGCGTTGATCTGCTGCAACGTGTAACTGCGGCGGCCATTGGCAAGACGGGTTGGCGTCGGGCCTTCTCCGTCCAGATCCAGCTGGCGAATGGTGCTTTCAGAAACACCGATAAGACGGGCAACATCGACAGAAGAGAACGAGCGCAGCAATTTATGCGCTTCAGGCGGATAAAGTTCTTGTCTTAACCGGTGCAGCTGGCCAGAAAGGAGCTGCGAATAACGGGAGATCTTCTCAGACGGAGTTTCCTCACGCAAAAGAGTGTTGTTGCCGTATTCCACTTCGCTTAGCCCTCAAACGGTTCTAGTCATCTACAAACGGAAAGTGCGCCCATATGGCCCGTGTTTGCGTCGAAAGGGTAACCAACCTGTAGTTCAGTTCAATCCCTTTTTGGTTAATCCTCATTAACACTTATGATCATCGCCTCTCCGAGAGACATAATATCTATTATTTTCAATAAGTTATGCTGTTTCAAAAACTCAAAAACGAGGCGTGCATAAAATCGACAAAACAACCGATCCATTTCTCCAGAAACATATTCATGCGTCAGCTCGCTCCGACTCAATCATCCAGCTCCTGATTCTCACGCCTCCTCACTGATCAGTAACACTGCGTGAGGCAGGGGGGATAAGTTTTCTGAAACACCAGAGATAAGCTGAGCAATTCATCGCGTATTGGGGGGAGACATTTTGCGATCTATAAGTGATTTCCACTTAGAGCGTTGCTAATAGTTTCTGCCGTTTATACGCGAGGAAATGAGCCTACAGAGTATAGTTGAGAATATTTTATTAAAATGGCGAATAAACTCCATTTCTGTTCATCAAACTCTAAGTAAGTCTGATTCATATGCTCAGTGAATAAGACCGCACATACACATTTTTGTAAAAATAATCGATAATTCGACATTATTTTCCATAAAATACTCTTGTTTTATTGGAAAGTTATGTCATTCCTACGCAATTTCATTGCTTTTATAGTTCAGATATTGTTTTACAATTGATGTAATAAGAAGGCCAATTCATATTTGCAATTTAACTTGGTCGGACAAGAAAACAAATGACATAGTTTCCATAGCTACGAAAAGAAACGCCGAATTGCATAGATAATAATTGTAAGGCAGATAACTTTGAAAATAGAGGATACCTTAGAAAGAGCCGTAACATCGGTCATTGCACAAAACGTCCCGTCATCCGCCTCTCTCATTGACAGGGCCTACGCGCACCTGCGGGCGGCAATTTTGTCTGGCCAGCTTGAGCCGGGCAGTAAATTGCGCATTCGCGAGATGTGCAGCACATTTGATGTTGGGCCTACACCTGTACGCGAAGCACTTTCCCGTCTGGTGTCTCAAGGACTGGTTGCCACCCAATCTCATAAGGGATTTTATATTCCAGAACTTTCGCAAAAAGAGTTTCAGGATATTATTGATCAGCGCCGCCTTCTTGAAAGCGCAACGGTAAGAACCGCCGTTGAAAAGGGCGACGCTCAGTGGCGCGAAAGCGTGCTGGATGCCTACCATGCACTGCAGGAAATTGAGCGGACATGGCAAGCGTCACGGCGTGATTTCTGGAATGAATGGGAAGAAGCCAACCGCGTATTTCATATGACGTTGGTTGCGGGAGCAGGCTCCAGTTGGGCAAGCCGGTTCCTGCATATGCTTCATGACCAGTGCACCCGCTACCGCGCTGCAATGCGCCGTGCCGGGTTTATTTCAGAAGGCGTTCAGGATGATCACACTCAGCTGATCAATGCTGTGCGCACTGGGGACGGTGAACTGGCCGAGCAAACGATCAAAGCACATGTTGATCGTCTACCCGCTCTTTGCATGCCATCCTAGAGCGCGTTCCGTTTAGTTGGTTTCAATCAAACGACAAGAATTCGCTCCACCAAAGATATTAGAGCGCGATGCGTGAATGTTAATGAACGCAGCGTGCTCTAATGGCTTGATATATTGAAATTATTGTCGGTGAGAGGCTTGGTCTCCCACCGCAATAGCCGGGGAGTGATCCAGAATTGCCTCTGGTGAGCGCAAACGCTGCCAGGTTTGATGAGCATCGGCCTGTGCAGTGATATCCTCATACCCAAGCGCGCTGTAAAACTTCAACGCAGGCTGATTAATGCGGTGCACTTTCAACTCATGCTTGCAGCCATAATTTTCCAGCAAAAACTGAAGTGCCTGTCGCCCGAACCCTCGTTTGTGGTGGGCGTAGTCTATGTACAGCGAATGCAGGAAGTGCTCTGGCGTGAAATACCCAATGAAGCCGATACGCTCTCCTGCATACTTCAAGACCCAGACATCTTCCCCCTCAACAAGGCTTTGAAACTGGCTGGCATCTACGAGGCTGGTGTAATCATAGGCAAACGTCCGGCTCGCCACGCTCTCATAGAGCGCAGCGAGCACGTCGTGGTCGTCAGATGTGTAGGGCAGGATTTGGAGCAAGCCTTGCCTTCCGTGTTCAGGGTCAGGCTTTACTGGCCGTCCAGACATTCTGGTGGCAAAACTTCCGTTTTGTTCTGCGAATCCAGGAAATGATCGAAGCTGTGGTTACTCGCCTGCGTTTCAACCTGCTCATAAGCGGCGCGGGACTGAGAGACCATCGCGTCCTGGAACTTCAGACGCTCACCAGACAGCGGCATCGCTTTCAGGTGATCAGACTGATTCTTGGAAAGATCAGCGATGAAGCCGGTGTAAGAGCCCTTCTGCTTCACGCCTTTCAAAATTTGAGCGGATGGAGTGAGCTCAGGATTGTCCAGCTTGGCCGCTTGTGCGTTCACAGCATCTGTATGGCCTGTACCGCCGTACACTTCATCCATGATTTGAGCTGTCAGACGCATGTCATCAAGAACCTGATGGCCCGCTTCACGCAGTTCCATACCACCATCGCCATAGGCTGGTAGCATCAGGTTTGGCAGACGACCCTGCCAGGCAACCATGCGCTGCTGATCATTGAGCGCCTGCTGCTCTCCAGAGGAGATACATGGAGATGGAGCAAGGGTCATGTGGGTCAGGAAGGCATTGAGGAAATGAGCCTGCTGTTCACAAATCCCAATTGGATTGAGCGGATTGATGTCGAGGGAGCGCAGCTCAATGTATTCGACACCACGGCGACACAGCGCAGCAATCGGGCGCTCGCCTTCCTTGGTGTTTCGCTTAGGCCGCGCAGAGCCGTACAGCTCATTTTCAAGCTGCAGCTGATGCGTGTTGATCTGCTTGTAATCGCCTTCTTCCGCCACACCGATTTGCTCGTATTGGCGCACAGACGTTGCAAGAGCACCGCGCAGGCCCTCAATGTAGTCGCAAAGAGAGTTGTAATGAATGTCCAGCTCGCTCTGCACGACGCTGGTGTAACCCAGATCGCTCATGCGCAGAGACGTTGCATATTCGCCGAAGTAAGTGTCATCACCCAGCATGGAGAGCGTTGGGTGCGGAGATGCCAGATAGCTTTTGTCAACGGCAGGAGAAGCACCAAACAGGTACAGCACCAGCCAGCCATGACGCTGCAGGTTACGGATCAGGCCGAGATACCCTGCACTGCGGAAGTCCTGAAGGCTTCCGCCGGAGGTACACTGCTCATGAAACTCCTGCCAGAGACCATCGGAGATTGAGAAGTTGTAGTGAATCCCGGAGATCGTCTGCATACGCTTGCCATAGCGATGCGCCAATCCCTTGCGGTAGAGCGTTTTGATCTGCGCCGCATTCGAGTTTCCATACTCCGCAATGCGGATCGTCTCATCACCGGCGATTTCCGGCGGCATGGACGCATTCCACAAATACTCACCAGCATCCGTTTTACGCGCCGCAAAAGCTTGTAGTTCTTTCAGAAAATCAAGGCTTTCTGCAACAGAGTGCACAGCAGGTGTGATGAACTCCACCTGAGCCTCAGAAAAATCTGTCGTGATAAATTTGTGCGTTAGCGTTTTACCCAGAGATTCCGGGTGATCACGCAATGACATAAAGCCATCTCTGCCAACACGCAGAGCTTCTTTTTCGATCCCCACGCGGAGTTCAGCAAGACCTTTTCGTACTGCGCTATTTTCCAACAGCTTCAGCGTGGCTTCACCTAATTTTGTCATTCTCGTTCCGTTAATCTGCGCAAAACGGCTATATGGGCTCAAAGTATCCTTGTGCACCTTTCGGTTCACTCTCTCATAGATACTTCCTAATTTCGTGGATGCAAGAGTACAAAACCTGTCGAATTTTCCTTAGTGTTTTATGCGCAACTTCCATCATTAATGCGTGAACCAAGTTCAATTCGAGAATAAAATTAAACTGAGAAAATGAAGAAATTACCTGTCTGACTATCAACATACCAACAAGATGTATTCCTTAACCCACTTCAATAATCAAAAAAAATATACTTTCGTAAAGCACCACCTATCCACGGCCTAAACTGCTGATTTCCCACAAAAGCGTTGGATTATCTTCACCCGCAAAGACATAGGACAGGAAACGGCACACTTGCATGCACCGAAATACAATCCTCTCGTTCATAAATAAACGGAGCATTCCTAAACCGCCTTACAAAGTTCGTGTGCATTTTGAACACTCTATCTGATATTTCGAACGCCGTGCATCACGCTGCAGAGCCAAAAGCTTCCATTAAAACCTTACTCAGCATCTAAACTTTGCTTGCTTTAAGCTGAAGACTTCTAAGTAAAATCACTGTCACTCACCCCACATAAAACAGCGTGTTCCTTGCGAGTATTATCGAGAATTATGGCGTGTCTGCTTGCAAAATCTTCAGTGGATGCAGAGTTGGATAACTCCTTGTCTTTCGGAGAGGCCACCACCGCTCCTCACCATTTTTGAGGTTATCAGCAAAACAACCTCAGCAATTCTTATGGGTGTCGTCATTTGCATGTGCCCGTTACCTTTTGCAGATCGACCTGAAGAGGCTCACGACTTGCAAATCAAACGCCCTTTAAGCACTCTCGCAATCACTCTTCCCCTCTTGGCAGGGTGCGTTTCTGATGAAGAGCGCCTGCCACAGGCCTATTCGCCCACCATCGAGATTCCGCAGGGGGCAACGCTGATTACGGTCAACACCACGCCTGATGGTGCCTTCTGTTTTCTGGAAGGGTATCGGTCATCTATCTTTGTAAAGCACACGCCGGGCCCAATGGTTGTACCTGCCGGATTTGAGAGCAGAAACCTGATTTGCGAGCTGAAAGGCTACAAAACCACACAAGGCGCCGTGCTTCCCGGCCCACCACCGCCAGATGGTGACAAGATCATCATCCAGCGTGTCTTCATACCGGTTGGTGTGACTGTTCCAAATTCCAGCCCCGCAGGCGCTGTTGTGCCAGATGGCTTTGTTGGCACCTACCGCCGCTAACCCAGCACCGCCTCATAGCGGTTTTTAAAGTTGGCTGTGAGGTAATTCATCAATTCGCGCACCCGATGCAGTTGGTGGCGTGTTGGCGGGCTCACCAGCCACAACGGTGTTGTCTGCTTCCACCCAGAAAGCATTTCCGTCAGCTCGCCGCGTTTGATCAGCGCATCGGTGTAAACATCCGCAAGGCGCGCTATGCCCAGGCCCGCCGCAGCCGCCTGACACATAACCCGGCCATTTGAGATCTGAAATCCTTTCTCCGCCTGCACCACAATGCGCTCCTGCCCGCGCGTAAAAATCCACTCCTGCACACTGCCAGAGATGAAAGGAAGGCCCTTCAGATCGGAGGGATGGCAGATTTTTGAGTGCGCAGCCACAAAAGAAGGGGAGGCCACATAGCGTGTTGTGATGGTGTGCAGTTTACGAGCGATCAAGGTGCTGTCTTCCAGATCCCCCATCCGCAACACAAGGTCATAATCCGTCTCCAGCAGATCTTCCCGAATGCTGGAAAAGTCCAGCTTCACTTCAATCCCCGGATTGGCGTGCTGATACTCAATCACCAGCGGCGCAATAAGTTCCTCACCAATCAAACCACCCACGGCATTCATACGAATGGGGCCGGTCAGGCTGTCTGTCGCCTGAGAGGCAAGATCAGATGCGTCTTCAATCTGCTTCACGCCAGTGCGGCACATTTCGTAATAGCGCTCACCAATCTCGGTCAGGCGCAGTTTGCGGGTGGTTCTAAACAGCAGCTGCACATCCAGTTGTTCCTCCAACTGGCTCACCTGTTGGCTTAAACTCGCTTTTGAAAGACCCGTTTCATCAGACGCTAAGGTAAAGCTGCCATGTTCCGCCACAGCTAGAAACGAGCGCAGGCCATTCCAGTAAATATTGTTCATCTCAGCCTAACAATCATTTTGGATTACCCATGTTTATCAGCGTGATCATTTTTGTACAATCGCCGCAACACAACGCAAGTTCATCTTGCTCAAGAAAAAGCTAACCAGGCAGGAAAACAAAATGACAAAGCCACTTATCATTATCACTGGCGCAAGTTCAGGCATTGGCGCAGCGATCGCGACATCTTTCAGCGCTGCTGGTCATCCTCTTCTTCTTCTTGCCCGCCGGGTTGAGCAGATGGAAGCTCTGGGTCTTCCAAACACACTGTGCCGCGGTGTTGACGTAACCAGCCGTGAGCAGCTGATTGCAGCTGTGAAGGAAGCAGAAGAAAAATTCGGTCCAGCAGACGCAATCGTCAACAACGCTGGCTGCATGCTGCTGGGTGATCTGTCCGTTCAGGATCCGGCCGAATGGGACCGCATGATCGACCTGAACGTGAAGGGTGTTCTAAACGGCATCCACGCTGTTCTGCCAGGCATGAAAGCGCGTAAGGGCGGCTCCATTATCAACGTCAGCTCCATCGCTGGCCGCAAAACTTTCCCGGCCCACGCAGCTTACTGCGGCACCAAGTTTGCCGTTCACGCCATTAGCGAAAACCTGCGTGAAGAAGTGGCAGCTGACAATGTACGCGTCATGACCATTGCTCCAGGCGCTGTGCAGACTGAATTGCTGTCTCACACCACCTCTCAGGAAATCATTGACGGTTACGAGCAGTGGAAGAAAGAAATGGGCGGCGTGCTTAACCCGCAGGACGTGGCAAACGCTGTGCTGTTCGTTTACCAGCAGCCACAGAACGTCAACATCCGCGAAGTTCTACTTGCAGCAACAGGCCAGCCTGCATAACGCAGAGCAACCGAGTTTTTGCAGAAGCCGGCTCTCCCGCAGAGCCGGCTTTTTCTTTGGAGCGAACGCTTGTCAATTAGACTCCGCTTTAGGAGTTTGGCACGTCGCTCAAGTGACGGGCAATTGCCTGAAACAGCGCGATCGACTTCATCTTCACCATCTCCTTATCGCGTTGATAAGAGGGATAGGTCGAGGTCTTAGCGATCACCACATTCCGAGCCGGGTTGATGTAAAGGAACTGGCCGTGAATGCCGATGGCGGTGAAATCACCCTGATCGGATTCCAGCGGCAGCCACCACTGGTATTTATAACCAAGCGGAGAAGGGCTCTCCGGATTGTTATAGCCCGGCATCAAGCGCGGCTCATCCGGCGTGACTGATGTGTTGATCCACTCTTCAGACACGATGCGCTCGCCTTTGTGGTTCAATCCGCCACGCTCCAGCACCATCCCAACCCGCAGCATATCGCGCAGGCGAATATTCACCCCGCCAAAGACAACCGGTTCACCTTCCTGATCCACCATGATTTCTGCAGAGGATTCTGCGCCAATCTTGGACCAGAGCTTTTCGTTGAACCACTTTTTGTAAGGTTTGCCAGTCGCTCCACGCAGCACCCAACCCACAACATGCGTATCAATGGAAGAGTAGCGATTGTAGGTTCCCGGCTCCAGCTCACGCGGCACATCCTTGGTGAACTCATCCTGAGAGCCTAGCAGGATTGCAACGACGGACTGGACGATGTCAGAATTCAGATCAGCGTAGTTCTCGTTCCAACGCACACCCGACGACATTTCCAGCACGTCTTTCAGACGAACCCCATCGTAAGCCGTTCCCTTGAGCTCCGGGACATACTTGACGACCTGATCTTCCACACTGTCGATCAGCCCTTCATCCAGCGCTACCCCAACAAGAATGGAGGCCATGGATTTGGACACCGACATCTGAATGGCATGGGTTTCAGCGGTGTTGCCGCGATCATAGTACTCATGGATCAACTTACCATTGTGCATGATGGCAAGGCCGGTGGTGTGAGAATCCAGAATGTAATCTGCCGTAGAGGCTGCCTCGCCCTTGTACATAAAGGTTGCTGGCATCGGCGAAGCCTGATGCGCCCGAGGCAACTCATAGGTCTCATTTGGCGCTTTTACCGAGGTACTGGAATACTCTTTGTAAAGCGATCTGAATTTCTGATCGATGTTCTCAGGTTTGAATGCATCCGCATAAGCCATCACGGCGCGGATCTCGGCAATGTCTTGCCGGAAGTAAAAAGCACCCGCTGCCAACAGCAACACAACAGCCAGAACACCCCAGCCAATCTTCTTCAACATGACGTCCCCCCATTCGCGGTGAAAGGTCAAAACCTCCAGAGCGAACCCAAACCTTACGCATAGGTTAAGCGCTTGTAAAGCGAGCCGCTGGCAACTTAAGAGCGGTGTATTACCCAAATAAACGCAATTAAAACATAATCGCTCACACAACCTTTGCGGGTTTCCTGTTTAATGCAGCCGACCTTCTTTTCTCCAAGTGGTGGGTGCAACTGACATGCAAGCAAAAGCAATAACAACACTTATAGCATTGGGTTTATTCGCATTTTCAACGGGTTATGGCACCGCGCAAATCAACAACTTTGCTGACGACCCGGTCACAAACGAAAACGCCAATCCTCTGAAGTCCGAATACCCCGACATCGTGAGCCCGGTTTCTGATTGTCCCGATATTGCAGAAAAATACCGCACAGGCGGCGCTGGCTCCGATCCACTGGGGTATCCGCCGAATTTTGGTTTCACCAACATGTCTGCTGCCGATCAGGAGGCTTGCATCAAGGAAATCAACAAGGATGGCAACATCAATGAGAAGCAGGAAACCCAGGAAGAGGACAATATCCTACAGAATTGAAGACGGGCGTATGCTTCTATAAGATATTGTTATTGCAGCGGTAAATAGATCTCGACAACGAGATCTTCAGGAGCGGTGTTGGTTGGGCTGTTCCAAAACACCTCATAACACGGGTGGTCCGCGGCCTCTTCACCTGAGTTCGGCAGCCACACCCCATAAAGGTAACAGAAAGCCGCCTGCAAACCTGCATACGGCCCCTGATGACGCAGCACAGCACAGCGTCCAGCTGGAATACTATGTGCTTCAAGTCCCTCAGTATTTTCAAACTGCGGTGGAACAACTGCACCCACACGTGAGCGTAATTCATCTGGTGGGACGATTGAAGGATCGTCATAATAAATGCCAACAAACGGCCCACATTTACGGATCACACCACGAGAAGACAGCATTGCCGCCAATTTGCTATACACAACTCCCATGTCAGAATAGGAACCGCGATGGCAAAGGACCTGCAAGCTCTTTTCAGGCACATCTCTAATTTCAACTGGATGCATTGAAAAGATACTGTTTTTCTCGGAGGCAATCTCAGGAGCCGCGCTTTTATTTTCACGGAACTGGCCGGGTGCAACGCCATACTCTCCCTTAAACGCACGAGAAAAACTCTGTGCACTCGGGTAACCATATCTCTCCGCAATCTCGGTAACAGCTTGTTTTGTCTGGATAAGATCTAACGCAGCCCTGTTCAACCGAATGCGACGTATTGAGCTCGCCAGCGTTTCACCGCGCATGCTCTGGAAAACACGATGCCAGTGAAAGCGCGACATGCAGGCGACATCAGCCAAAGCATCAAGGCTTAGATCTCCATCCAGATTTTCATAGATATATTCAAGAACACGCAGCATTCGCTTCTCATAGGCTGCCTTGTTCTGCTCCACTTTCACGTCCCGTTTCCTCTGCCTGTCATCATTTCCACCCTTACAACACAGAGGGGCTGAACATATCTTGCTATCTTGACCTTAGAGCAGGCACGCAAAGCTGATTCATGAACAAACTCAAGTCATCTTTACTAGCGACTTGCTTTGAGTAGTTCCACCTATTGCTGAATTCTCATGTCAGCTCATCTTACACGCTTTCTTTCAGAAACTGACAGTTCTTTGAGCTCCGACGGTGATTTAGTCACTTTCACGAGTAAATTTCTGAAATTTTACTTATAAAATGGTTGCTTTTCGGGCCTTGGCTCGGATAAAGCGGAGGCAACAATTGGCCAAGTATCGGGCTATGGCCTAATCAAAACAATCTAAGGATTGCAAATGACCGACGCAGCGTTGGCCCCAGCTCCTGTGCTTGATCAGGAAGCCAAGACCGAATTTCCTATTCCAGCAAACGTATTTGCTGAAAAAGTAGTGTCCGTTAAACACTACACTGACCGTCTGTTTAAATTCCGCATCACGCGCCCAAGCTCTTTCCGTTTCCGTTCTGGCGAGTTTGTTATGATCGGCCTGCCAAATGCTGAGAAGCCGGTTTTCCGCGCTTACTCCATCGCAAGCCCATCCTGGGACGAAGAGCTGGAGTTCTTCTCCATTAAAGTTCAGGACGGTCCGCTGACTGAACATCTGCAGAAGATTCAGCCAGGCGACACCGTTCTTATGCGTAAGAAGCCGACCGGCACGCTCGTAAATGACGCCCTGATACCAGGCCGTCGTCTTTACATGTTCTCTACCGGTACTGGTGTTGCTCCGTTCGCATCCTTGATCCGTGATCCAGAAACCTATGAGAAGTTTGAGGAAGTTATTCTGACCCAGACTTGCCGCGAAGTGAATGAACTCACCTACGCGAAGGAACTGGTTGAGGAAGTGAAGAACGATCCACTCGTTGGAGAGTTCGCAGCTGGTAAACTGCGCCTGCACACAGCGGCGACCCGTGAGCCATATCCTTGTCAGGAACGCATCACCACTCTGATCGAAAATGGCAAGCTTTTTGAAGACCTTGGCGTGCCGAAGCTGGATTCTGCGATTGACCGCGGCATGATCTGTGGTTCTATGGAAATGATCAACGACACCAAGGCGATCCTTGAAAAGCATGGCCTTGAAGAAGGTTCCAACGCAGCCCCATCCACATTCGTGGTTGAGCGCGCATTCGTTGGCTAAGCCTTTTGCTTCAGAATTTTGCGAGAAGCCCGCTGTTCATTCAGCGGGCTTTTCTTTTGTCTGCACTTTGCAATCTATGCCTCTTCCGTCACCTTCATTGCCTCTTCAAGCACTTGATTAAAGCGATCAAGTGCCCCCTCAAAACGACCGAAAGTCAGATGCGTGTTGGCGCCGGAGGCAAACCCTTGCTGAATCTCTTCGCCTAACTCAAAATCCTCAGTTAGAGTCGTTGAGGTGATCGCCTGATTGCGGACCCAATGCTTCTGCATTTCATCAGTTTGCGGCATAGAATTCGGGACCAGTGTCGCCAATCGCACCCGCGTACGGTCAACGGCCAGCGGTTCACAATGCACCCAAACGATATGGTCTTGCTGAACAAGCAGCTGCGTTCCCGGCAAGACAGAATAGATGATGTTGGCGTGCTCACGAAGTCTCCATTCTTCCTGAGGTTTATCTCTCAGTTCAAACAGAGTGATGCGCGGCAACACGGACCGCATGTTCCCTCCCAACATCTGATAACTGGACAGGTTCTCCGGGAAATACGGGCCAATTGTTTTGCGATGGGCTACGCGGAAATGATAGGCCTCGATCCCGCCTTCAATCAGCGGCTTCCAATTGGCAGCAATTTCAAAGGTTTCTTCAACCGCAATCCGGTGATCTGCAAGCCCCAGCCAAGACAGGTCATCAGAGAGCGGAGCGAGGCTCTGCTGGATTTCCTGCACATTTGTGGCATTCGGATCAGCGATAATCCAAATAAAACCATGGGCTTCCAGAACTGGAAGTTCCTTTAGGCCATATTGAGAGCGATCCAGATCCGGAAAGCCTTGTTGCTCCTGCGGCACCGCTACCAAGTCGCCTTGGTTGGACCATGTCCATGCATGGTACGGGCAGGAAAACCTTTGTTTACAGCCAGTTTCATCTCTCACCAGCTTAGCACCACGGTGGCGGCACACGTTGAGAAACGCATGAGCTTTGCCCTTGGCATCTCTGGTCAGCAGAACAGGCAGTCCGGAAACGGATCGACTAAGGAAAGCGTTTGCTTCTGACAGTTCTGCTGATTGCGCAGCGGCGACAGGCTTGCTGCGAAACAAAGCGGTCATTTCCTGAGCAAAGCGATCAGAACAGTTGTAACGCATCACCGGGGAGTGCGTGACTTTTTCATCCAGAAACTTTTCATTTCTGGCATCCAAACCAAGCAACTCAGCAATCAAGCTAATTTCTTCATCCCGTGTCATGGCAAACCCTCCACTTACCGATCGGTAAGTATAAACTTACCACTTGGTAAGTTGTCAAGTTTATCCTATACAGATGGAAAGGGAGCAGGATTTGGATCAGCACGCAGAAAGCCCCAGAACACGTTACATCACAACGGCAAGCGCGGTCTTCGCACAGAAGGGCTATCACGCCGCGAGCCTCGCAGGCATCGCAGACAGGCTTGGCGTGACCAAACAGGCACTGCTTCATTTCTTTGGCTCAAAGGCTCGGCTTTATGAGGAGGTGCTGAGCGCGCTTTCTGATCGGCTGCTGCGCTCAATCGAAAACGTCGAGGGGACTACGCCAGAAACCAAGTTACGCACATTCTTCCTCCAGCTCTCAGAGGATGCACTTTGCAATGTGGAGGACACGCAGCTGGTCGCCCGAGCTCTGCTGGATGCCCAGACCACCTCCGAAAACTGGCCAATGAAACCATTTCTGGATGCTCTGGGCGCGCTGGCTCACAAGACGAAGCGATGGTCAAAAGCCTCAGATGCTGAGCTCTTTTGTTGGATTTACCGGCACATCGGATCGATCCAACATTTTGCTATCTCACAGACCACACTCAAGGGCATGTACGGAAAAGAAGCTTTCGACGTGCTCAAAGAGACGCATCAGGCACAGCTCCGTGCGGCACTTGCTGATCTGGAGAAAGATCCGGTTTAGCCGTTCAACTCAAGCCGCTCGTGAATTTGAGCAATCTCATCTTTCCATTGCACTTGTAAGTGAGGGGACTGCCGGTTAGGTCGCCGCGACAGATCCGCTTCCATCAGCGTTTCCAACTCAATCAACCGCTCTAGCAGTTCATCTTCCCCGGAATGATCTGTTTCAGGTGCCGTATCCTCAATCGTCGTCTCAACAGCAGGTTGCTCAATGGCAGCAGCTTTGACGGCTTTCACCTGAACTCCTGCGATCAACGCATACGCGGCATCCACATCGTTTACTTCCTGCAGACGCCCATTTTGCACGACCCAGAACCGGTTACACGTCGCTTCCACCAGATGCCTGTCGTGCGAAACCAACAAGAAAGAACCGTTAAACGACTGAAGTTGGTTTGAAAGCTCATTACGCCCGTAAAGATCCAGATGGTTGGTCGGCTCATCAAGCATCATCAGGTTGGCCTGCACCTGAGACAGAGAGACAAGCAACAAACGCGCACGCTCACCGCCGCTCAATTGAGAGACTTTCTGCGATAGTTGATTGTATTTGAACCCAGCCGCAATAATGGTCTTCTCGCAATCAGGAACTCGCAGATCCACCCCAAGAGCCTCTCCGACTGACACCATCCCCTCAACCAGATTAGCTTCCCCTGGAAGCTGTTGAAGTGTCTGATCATAAAACGCAATCCGGCATCGCGGATGGACTCGCACGTCGCCTGCATCGCTCGCCCGCTTCTCCCAGCAGCAGCGCAACAGGCTGGATTTACCCGTCCCGTTCGCGCCCATAACCGCAATCCGGTCACCGGGCCGCACAGCAATGTCATCGACGTTGTATAGGAACACATCCGCCACAGGCGGCGTCACGTTCAGGTCGTTCAACTGAACCAGCCGGTCGGCCTGAATTTGCTCTCCAGCAATGGAAAGGTTCCATGGATAAGCCTCGACGGCATCAGTCTGGTCGTCCTTCATGCGGTCAACCATCTTTTCCATGGACTTGGCTTTGCGTGACAGGTCCTCGTTGTCGAACGTTCGCCCCCAATCCGCGAGGCGTTTGGCACTGGCCTCAACGCGCTTGATCTCTTTTTCCTCAGAGTCACGTCGTGCGATACGTGCTTGGGTCAAAACTTCATGTTCTGCCAGAGCCTTCGTGCAGGGCAGGTCAAAGGCATTTAGTTTGCGATCCTGAAGAATCCATGTGCGATTGGTGACGGAATCGAGCAATGTTGCATCATGTGAGATCATTAGAAAGCTGCCCTTCCACGATTTCAGGAAGCTTTCGAGCCACATGATTGTTGGCAGGTCCAAGTGGTTGCTTGGCTCATCCAGCAGCAACAGGTTCGGCTCTGTCATCAAAGCACGTGCCAGCATGAGGCGTGTCATCTGACCACCACTGAGATCCTTACAAAGCACTGTGGACTGGTGAGGCTCGAACCCCATTTCCGGCAGCATCACATCCACCTTCCAGTCCATCCAGTCGCGCTTATCCTTTGGCAATGCTTCACGAACCGCCTCAGCCAGCGTCAGTTCCATCAGTTGTTTGGGAAGATGCTGCTCAACACAGGAAACGACAGCAGCACGGGAGACCGAGATGCTGCCCTCGCTAGGCACACCGCGACCAGCAAGGATGTTGAGAAACGTCGACTTACCGCACCCGTTGTGGCCTACCAGCCCAATCCGGTCGCCTGCATTCAGCCCGAAGGACAGGTTTTCAAACAACACACGCTCAGGCGACTGCTGCCACAGACCACTGCCGGTTATCAATGGATTGCTACTGGACTTCGCCACGGGACCGTGCCTCCCAACACATAAAACACTAGGAAACGGATTAGAGAAAAATTACGGAGCTTCCAAGAGGGCGAGAGGTGTAATACAGCAAAGGCACTTCAACTTAAGGGAGAACAGAGGATTTCACGTCACACATAATCACAAAAAACAGTGTGAATCCCTTGAATAACCGCCGCAAACTAGGGGATCTTGCTCACATGCGGTTTGCAGAGCTGTTCTACATTGCAGAAAAGACAGACGGCGTGTCACTGCCATAAATTCCTGGATTTGAAAGAACAGAAACCTCACATGACGACCTCTATGCAACACTTATCAAACCCCAAGCAGAGCATTGGAGTGGTATTCTCTGTTGCCGCATCCGCGCTTGCTCTTACAGCTGCAATTGGCCTTGCCTATCTTGCAAATCCGAACCCGGCTTCAAAGCTGCATCTTGCCAACACTGAAGTCTCACATTGCACCGTTGCCGGTGCTACAGCTGTGTTGGGTCTTCGTGGTGAATGGAACTGCATTGCTGCGCAGTGACCACGAGTTTACTTTGAGTTCTGCGCTCGCATCTCATTGTAGGCTTTTGTAAAGCCGGTGGCTGAAAAGTTGATGCCAACCTTTTTGCCTACTCTGGACATCATCACAAATCGTCCTTGATCTTTTGCAGCTTTCATCGCGTTGATGAAGGCCTCTTCGGTTTTGCCTTCAATCACACAGCCTTGCGCCATACAGCGATTGACCCGCGCAACCGCCTGAAAATCACCAATGTTCACACTAACACCCGGAGCCAACAGAAAATCGAGCGGCAATACATATTGCACCATATCGCTCTTTTCTTTTGGACTGTAGGTGAGTGTCATCAGCAGAATATTCTGGCCACTTTCATTATGAACCACACGCTGTTTAATCTGGCAGCTCATGCCATTCACGGCGGGGTCATAACACTCCAGCATCCAGTCTCCGTGTTGCTGCGTGGTGACCTTGGGACTGCTGGCAACAGCCGCATCGCCTTTGGGGGCTGATTGAGCAAAGCCCGGCGTAGCACCAAGAAAAGCAACAACTCCCAGAGCAAGAGCTGCAATTGTACGAAGGGGAAAACCAAAAATCTTCATTTGAATATCTTGCTTGCAACCATAACGATAGGACTGAGTTATCTATCTCACCAAACTAGTTTTGTTGCAATATTGGAGATTTGCGGGAGGCCTTTTGGAAAGAGCCCCCTGTTTTCCCTAGGGATTTGAAATTATGAAATCTGGAAAAATCAATTACATCGAATTGCCAGCTGTTGATCTGGAAGCCGTAAAGGCGTTTTACACCAATGCACTCGGTTGGACTTTCGAGGACTACGGCCCTGACTACGCTGCCTTCAATGATGGTGACTTCAATGGCGGTTTCTTCAAGGCAGACCTGTCGTCCTCCACCGCAAGCGGTGCGGCGCTTGTGGTGCTTTATGCCGAAGATTTGGAAGCTCTGCAGGACACACTGGTGAAAAACGGCGCAAAAATCTACCGAGAGATCTTCACCTTCCCGGGTGGGCGCCGGTTCCATTTTCTTGACCCGAACAACAACGAGCTTGCTGTGTGGTCAGACAAATAACAGGCGAAGGCATCGCTGACCTGCAATATTAGTGGGGGTGAATTGAGGGATTCACCCTTCTCTATGAATAGGCGTAGCTTCCAAGCGAAATCCAGTTTCTCAGGAGATTCGCGTGCGGTTCGCCAAAGCATCAGACGCCGGTCAGTTCAGCCCCCTCAGCTCTAAAGGGGCTTCCCTCGGAGCTATCATTGCATCTGCAGTGCTCCTCGCCGGATGCCAATCCAATGTTTTTGGACCCGATCCGTCGAACCCTCCTTCTGATGCTTATGTTGTTTCTATTGAAACCAAGCCATCTGGCGCGCAATGCATCTTGGATGGGTTTGCTGAAAACCTGCACGTGAAAAGCCCCGGCCAACTCGTCATTCCAAAGGAATACAAAGACGCGCAAATCGTGTGCACAAAGGAAGGCCACGAGGAAGTTCGCGATGACTGGTACCCCGGTGCGGGCGTAGAAATGCCGACAGTCTCCTGGGTCAGGACACTTCCGAAGAAACAGTAGTCCCTGTCATTTGAACATATTAGCAGCGCTTAGGCGCTGGCTTCAGCTGAGGTCGTGTATGACAACGCGATCTTTTCTGCTTTCTGCACCCTTGCGCCAATAACCACCAGCACAAGTGCGATTCCGCCAAAAACACAGAACGCAAAGGACAATGGCAGCAAGGTTTGATCGTAGAAACGGCCAACAATCACAGAGAGGATGAGCGCAATAAACGTGGTGGTCGCGCCAACCAATGTTGCAGCCAGGCCAGCGATATGCCCGAGTGGTTCCATGGACATGGCGTTCAGATTTCCGTTCAACATCGGCTGACAAAAGAACGCCAGCGAAAGATAAGTCATGAACAACCACAAATCAGGCGTGGTATCAATGAGGAGCAGATACATCGCAAAGCTGAGGCTGGTGACAATCTGAATTGTCAGCGCAGCACGGCACATGTTCTGCAAGCCGATACGTCTGACAATACGGCCATTGACGATGGACGCCATGCCAAACACGACGGCAATTCCGGAGAAATAGAGCGGGAATGTTTCGTGGACGTTGAAAATATCTGCAAACATCGGCTGAGCAGTGCTCAGATATGTCATCATCGTACCAAAAACAAAGCCTGAAGCCGCGGTGTAATACAGCGTCGCCTTATGGCTTACGACTTCTTCAAGACCTTCCCAAAGCACCCTGGGCGTGATTACCCGGCGATTTTCCGGTTTCAGTGTTTCCGGCTGACGCATTGCCAGCCAGATGCAGCCAACAGACGCCATAATCAGCATGATGACAAAGATCGCCCGCCATCCCGCAGCAAACAGGATGCCTTGACCAATCAACGGCGCTAATGTGGGCACAATAATAAACACTGCTGTTACAAACGACAGGATGCGCGCCATTTCCGCGCCGACATATTTGTCACGAACAATCGCCATAACAACTGTGCGGTGAGCACTGGCTCCGACACCTTGAAGCAGACGTCCGAAAATCATCATTGGCAGTGATGTCGCCGTGGCTGCGAGCACGGCACCAATTGCGAAAACAACAGACCCCGCATAAACCGCAGGCTTTCTGCCAAAGCGATCAGAGACGGGGCCAAAAACAAACTGCCCCAGGCTTAATCCAAGAAACAGCGCAGAAATGATGAGCTGGACGTTGTTGGAATTTCCGACATTCAAATCTTTGCCGATGACTGAAAACGCTGGCAGCACGGCGTCAATCGAAAGCGCAGTCAAGCTGGTCAACGTAGCCATGAGGGCAACAAATTCAACCGTTCCCAGGCTCGCACCTGCGGTTTTCGGAGAGTCCGACATCTGGATATTCCTGTTTCAATCCTGGCAGTTTTGCGGGTTTATTTTTAAAAACCCAACACCATGGATCTACCGCGATTGCGGCAAAGTCTGTGGGAGCAATATCTTTCACCTATCAGGCAACAAACGTGAAATCAAGAAATGAGATGAATTGTAATCAATGACGTTCCTTGAGGAGTTAGCACCGAGAATGTCTTTAGTGCGGTTACTTGTGCGAGAGCCTCGCGTCAATTTTGATCCCCTTACGGATCTTTAAGAAGACACTAGGATTCGTGATGTTATTACTCTCCCATATTTGGGGGTATTATGATTTCGATTGACCGTTTTAGAGGCGCACTCCTCACAACAATTCTTGCTGGTCTGGTTTCCATTCTTCTGGCAGTCATTATTTTCCGCATGATTGGGGAGCAGCCAGAAACCAACTCTTACGCCTTACTTGCAGAGGCTTTTTTGCGAGGCCGCTTTGAGGCTTCGCGCTGCTTTGATCTGGACTGTGCGCTTTTCGAAGACAAGATCTTTGTCATATTCCCCCCTATACCAGCCTTAATCGCTCTGCCATTTGTGGCACTGTTTGGTGTAGGGTTTCATCATTTTATTGCTCTGGGACTGATTTGCTTCCTCATTACCGGTTTGGTGTGGTGGCAAATTACGCGCAACTACCAGACGGACTACCGACTGGCTCTATTGCTTGTCGCAGCGTTTCTTTTTGCAACACCGCTGCAATACACCGTGCTCCGCGCCGATGGTGTCTGGTTCTTTGCGCAAGCCGTTGCTGCAATGTTGACGTCACTGGCACTCTGGTCAGCGCTCATCAAGAGAAATGCTTGGCTTGTGGGATTGTTTATCGGCCTCGCATTTCTCACCCGGCAGATGATCATTCTTTACATGCCGTTCTTTTTTGTTCTGATGACGCCACCGGACAGGACCATCTTTGCAATCAATGCTGAGAGTATTGGGTGCCTGCTCAAACTCGCAATCTTTCCTGCAATCGCAATAGGCATCTACTTTGCTTACAATTACGCCCGCTTCGGCGATCCTATGCAAACTGGGTATGCGTACATCTTCCCACCAGAATGGGACGCTCTGGGTGATCCATCTGCGTCATGGATTGAGGATCGTGTTCAAGAGCTGGGCTTGTTCCATCGGGATTATCTGCTCTTCAACCTGATCTACTTCTTCGTGCAAGGGCCGGATGTAGAGTTTTCAGGCAAATACCTGACGCAGATGAGCGGCTTTGGCGACAAGGGCATAGCGCTCTTCATCGGCGCTCCCTTCTTGCTTTACTTCTTCCTCGCCAAATGGAACCGGGAATACCTTTTTGCAGGGCTAACAATCGCTCTCATCGCAGGAGTGACACTGTTCTACCACTCCAACGGCTTTTCTCAGTATTCCGTGCAGCGCTACGTGCTAGACTGGCTCCCGCTCATGATGCTCTTCGTTGTGCGCACCGTGCGACAAGACAACATGGGGATCTTCGCGATGCTTGTGATGCAAGCCCTGTCTCTCAACGTCGCCATGCAAGCGCTTGCTTTTGCGGCAAACGGTTGAGCCAGGTTCTATCGGGCTTTGCGGAAAGTGATCACCTTATGACCCATATAGTTCGTCACCGCTCCAACAGCGATGGCGACGCCATGTGCGAGTGCTTGCGCGATAAAGAGCGGAAGGGTTGTCATGAGCATTGCGTTTAAGCCAACAGACAGCCCAAGCACGATAAGAGCTGAGAAGAGATTCACTCCAAGAAAGATCAGTATCTGCCGTCTGATGCTCTCGGACTTCTGCGCCCCTACAAATACAAAATGCTTATAGAGGGTGTATCCGACACTCATTCCGATGAAATAGGCCAGCAACACCGCCAGCCAAAACGGCATGAATACAGACAGTGCAATCCGCAAAAGCCAGTTTACAAAGGCAGCAAAGCCACCAGCAAACAGAAATCGGACAATCTGCCTGAACTCTGGGCTGGTGTCATAAGAAGATTTCAGCGCAGCAAGGCGAGCGGCAACCATCAGACCAAATAACCTCCGAACCAAGCGAACACAAACAGGATGGCAAGAACACCGCCAAGCACAAGGCTCTGCTTATCCTTCAATGCGAAGACAACGGGATCATCGTTCAGTTCCAACCTCTGGCATTTTAACCAGACCCGGCCAAGCCAAAGGAACAGGATGGGTGGCATTCCCCACAAAAGCATTGATGCGGAGTAAAAGTCTGCATTGAATGCTTCATTGGTCAGGTAAAACACCATAACCAGCGTTGCAGCCAATCCACTCGCCGACCCCAGCGCAAGGAGAACGGGCAAATCTCTGTTGCGATATCCACGGCCCGACATCTCTCCATTTGTGCCAGCCTCCACATGACGGCCAAGCTCCGTATGGCGTTTTGCCAACGACAGCGAGAGGAATAAGTACATGGAAAAGACAAAGAGCCATGGGGAGGGCGGCACATCAACCAGCGTTACACCAACCCCAAGACGCATTGTGAACAACACGGCCAGAACAGCGGTGTCGAGCAATGGTACGCGCTTCAAATAAAAGGAATAGGCAACCGTTGTTACCAAATAAGCGAAAAGCCCCGGTACGACGAAGGGCCCTAACATCGCCGCGATAGCAAAGCTCAGGGCAAACCCCAAAGGGATAGCCAGCATTGCATGGGCAATCTTCAGCTTGCCCGATGCCAACGGCCTTGCCTTCTTGCTCCAATGCTGACGATCTGCTTCAAGATCCCAAAGGTCATTCAACAAATAAGTGGAGCTTGCAAGAATGCCGAGAGCCACAAAGCCCAGTACCGCACTCGCCCATGCTTCAGGGTTCAAAGCCTGACCACCCAGAATAAGAGGCACAAAGAGCAGTGTGTTCTTTGCCCACTGGTGGAGGCGTAAACTCTTCAGGAGAGGCCGAAAAAAACCATCAGGTCTTGCAAAGGTCTTTTCTACCTCCCCACATCGCATCGCTTTTTGAGATAAACTGTCGGAAGGGTGGACGATTAAGGAGCGGACAGCGCTTTTAAAGACAGGCAGATCGGAAATACTATCACCAGCATACGCAAAACCATCCGGAAACCTTTGTTGCAGATAACTCGCTTTGTTGCCTGATTTCAGATTGATCTTGCCGTTGCTGGCGTGAACTTCATTAACAAAGCCGAGCCGACTGGCAACTGCGATAGCCAGAACTTCATCAGCGGCAGTCGCCATATGAACGTCACGTCCTTTACCAGCTTCTGCACGAGCATAGGCAACAACATCTTCGTTCAATGGTAGATTATCGATTTTTAAATCTACGCGAATGGCCAGTTGCTGTTTTACATAGGCGCGCCCGCGAAAGAGCCAATAAAAAACAACGAATAAATTCAAAGGGTTTGATTTGAGGAACAGAATGAGTGCTTCATAAAAGCAGTCCGTTCGTATCAGCGTGTGATCAAGATCTAATATAAGCGGGAGTTGTAATTCAGGTTCCCCCGACCTCTGAAGTCTCTGAATATCTTCCATATGCCCCACCCGAAGACTCTGCCCTACAAAGAGTATGGGTTATGAATACCTAACTAATTACTCTCAAATTTGGTTAATAGTGACTCCGAATGATTCAGATGTTTTTCCTTGGAAATTTTATTGGACGCAAAACTACTTAAAAAGCTTGCAAAGCCTAGGATTGTGCAAGCTTCCTAGCCAAACGATCTAGCTACATTTCCCCCAGGATATGATGCAGCGAGCATTTCTTGCGAAGAATACAATTGAATAAGAGAGAAACTACGTTAGAGTGCGTACCGGGAAATGCGTATCTGCCAGCAGTGAGGGGAACTGAGCATAAAGCCACTCGTGGGGAGCTGCTAATGGGCGAAATAATTTCTATTTTGCGTTGCTCTCAGGAAAATATGCAATTTTTTGGGTTTGCCCTTCAGTTGAGGTGAACTCCAATTCCTATTGAGATAATGTATTCAAATCGGCGCTGTTGGGGAACAGGCGACCGATGTAGTGAGGAGATTCCTAGATGAAATTCAGCAAAAGCTCTCTTTTGGCGAGCGTGGTCGGCACCGCATTGCTATCTACATCTGCATTTGCTGCGGGTGTTCATCCAGAAACAGGCGAGAAACTCGCCGACGACCAGACATTTACATACCGCGTTCTTGATGAGCACTCTTCTGTCGATCCGGCTATTGTAGAGGACGTCTCTGGTTCTGAACTCGTTCGCAACCTTTTTGAAGGTCTGTACAACCAGGACAACCTTGGCAATCTAGTTCCAGGTGTTGCTCTAAGCCACACCGTTTCTGATGACAACCTGACTTATACTTTCAAGCTGCGTGACAATGCGAAATGGTCTGATGGTAAGCCTGTAACAGCAGGAGACTTCGTGTTTGGCTGGCAACGTGCAGCTGATCCCGCGAATGCCTCTCCATATGCTTGGTACATGGAGCTCATGTCTCTGGAAAACGCAGAAGCAATCATTGCCGGAGATATGGAAGTTTCCAAGCTTGGTGTGAAAGCGATTGATGACCATACATTGGAAGTCAGACTGACACAGCCTTTGCCTTACTTCGCTTTAATGACAACACATGCAACAACTTTCCCTTCACCAAAGTGGGCTGTGGAAGCACATGGAGCTGAGTGGATCAAGCCGGGCAACATCGTATCCAACGGCGCATACAAACTGGAAACACACGTTCCGCAGGAAACTGTCAGCATGGTGCGCAACACCAATTACTGGGATAATGAAAGTACCATTATCGACAAGGTTGAAGCCCTTGTTATGAATGATGAAAACGTTGCATTGACCCGTTATCTTGCTGGTGAAACCGATCGTACAGAAGCACCTGCTGGTCAGTTCCCACGTCTGAAAAAAGAATACCCTGATCAGGCGGTTGTCTTCCCGCGCCTTTGTTCTTACTACTACACGTTCAATGTTTCCGATTCAGGTCCTGAAGAGTTCAAAGACGTTCGGGTTCGTAAGGCTCTGGCATACGCAATTGATCGCCGTGTGATCACCGACGCTGTTATACAGGGCGGCCAGTTCCCAGCCTACACCTTTACGCCTGCTGTAACTGCTGGCTTCGAAGTTCCAAAGGTGGACTTTGCTGACTGGTCTCAAGCTGAGCGTGACGCAAAGGCGATGGAATTGCTTGCGGCAGCTGGTTACACCAAAGACAATCCGCTTGAGTTCGACATGGTCTACAATACTTCTGAAGCCCATAAGAAAATCGCGATCGCGATGACCCAGATGTGGAAGCAGAAGCTCGGTGTTAAAGTCAACATGAACAACATGGAATGGAAAACGTTCCTGAATGAGCGTGGTAACCAGAACTTTGAGCTTGCTCGTGGTGCATGGTGCGGTGACTACAACGAAGCGTCGACCTTCCTGGATCTGATGGATTCCGGGTCTGGCTACAACGACGGCAAATTCAACAATGCCGAAGTTGACAAGTTGTTGGCAGATGCAAAATCCTCTACGCAGCCACAGGCTAATTACACACGTATTGAGGAGATCATGGCTGCAGAAATGCCTGTTATTCCGATCTATCACTACACCAATACGTTCATGATGAACGCTCAGTTGAAGAACTGGCCAATCAAAAACGCTGAACAAAACTGGTATGCGAAGAATCTTTACAAAGTTGCAAAGTAAACCAGCAATCAAGAGCACCGGTGTTTCTAACATCGGTGTTTTTGCATGTTTTTGTTGCTGAAACACCCGTTCTTCATACGAGACACTAATAACAATGCTCAGCTACATCCTACGAAGAGTAGCCATCGCAATACCAACATTGCTGCTGCTCATAATAATCTCATTCCTGCTCATGCATGCGGCTCCCGGTGGCCCATTCACATCCGAGCGTCCGCTCCCTCCTGCGGTTCTTGCTAATATTGAGGCCAAGTATGGCCTGAATAATCCAATATACGTTCAAATCATCAATTATATTGGTGGAATCATTACAGAATTCGACTTCGGCCCATCCTTTAAGTACAAGGACCGAAGTGTAAATGACATTATCGCACACGGTTTCCCAGTCACACTGACTTACGGCTTCCTGTCGTTTGCAGTCGCAGTCATTGTTGGAGGCGCGCTAGGTATCGCAGCAGCGCTCAAACAGAACAGCTGGCTTGATTACTTTGCCGTTGGTGTTTCTATCGGTGCACAAGTGCTACCTAACTTTGTTATGGCACCTATCCTCGTCCTCGTGTTCACTCTGTGGCTGGGCTGGTTGCCTGGTGGCGGCTGGAACAACGGACAGTGGAACCACCTGATCCTTCCGGTGATCGCACTTTCGACCAGCTACATGGCATCAGTCGCGCGTTTGACGCGGTCCTCCATGCTGGAAGTGTTGCATACCAACTTTATCCGCACAGCAATGGCTAAAGGCCTGCCGTATAAAGTTATTATCTTTAAGCACGCGCTTAAGCCTACATTGCTGCCAGTCATGTCTTATCTCGGCCCTGCGTTCGTCTCCATGATCACAGGTTCCGTTATCATCGACATGTACTTCTCAACCGGTGGTATCGGGCAGTTCTACGTGAACTCAGCACTCAACCGAGATTACGCTGTGATGATGGGCATCACGATCCTCATCGGTGGTCTCACCATTCTCTTCAATCTCATTGTCGATATCCTGTACGCTTGGGTCGACCCGAAGATTAGATACTGAGGGCTGAGCACATGATGGTAGATGTTCAAAAAATGGAGCAGTTGGCAGACAATCTGGCTGTTCAAGAAGAAGTGCAAGGGCGTTCTCTCTTTGCGGATGCCCGCCGCCGCTTTCTCAAAAACAAGGCTGCAGTAGTCAGCCTGATTATTTTGTGCGCCGTGTTGTTGTTCTCAATCTTCGGTCACATGATTACTGCCTGGTCCAACGAAGAGATCGATTGGGGCATTCTGGGACAGATCGCTGAGCTCGGTGCGCCAAGCATAGAAAACGGTCACTATTTTGGTACAGATCAACTCGGGCGCGATCTGTTCGCTCGCGTGGTCCAAGGAACACAGGTCTCACTGATGGTGGGTATCGTTGGTGCCTTGATTGCTGTGGTCGTTGGTACATTGTACGGTGCAATTGCGGGCTACACCGGCGGTAAAGTCGACAACGTGATGATGCGTATCGTCGATATTCTGCAGTCAATTCCTTACATGTTCGTTCTGATCCTGCTGCTGGTTGTCTTCGGACGTTCAATCTTCATGCTATTCGTGGGTATCGGCTTGATTTCCTGGCTCGATATGTCTCGTATCGCACGTGGACAGACGCTGACGTTGAAGAACAAAGAGTTTGTTGAAGCTGCAATCGCGACTGGCGTAAAACCAATCACGATCATCCTTCGCCATATCGTCCCGAACCTGTTGGGTGTTGTGGTTGTGTACTCAACCCTACTGGTCCCACAGATGATCCTGACCGAGAGCTTCATTTCGTTCCTTGGTCTGGGTGTTCAGGAGCCTAACACCAGCTGGGGTGCGATGATTGCTGAGGGCGCTGGAGCAATGCAATATGGCACGTTGTGGCAGCTGGCATTCCCAATGTTCTTCTTCATCATCACTCTGTTCAGCTTTTTCTTTATCGGCGACGGTCTGCGCGATGCGCTTGACCCTAAAGACCGGTAGGAGGTGAAATCGTGGCACTCTTGGATATCCAAAATCTACGGATCACCTACGACACTCCGGACGGAGTAGTAGAAGCCGTAAGAAACGTAAACCTACAGATCGACAAGGGCGAGACCCTCGCGATCGTGGGTGAATCCGGCTCTGGTAAAAGCCAGACGGCCTTCGCGACCATGGGGCTTCTGCCTCACAACGCGCAGGTCTCCGGGTCGATTAAGTATCAGGGTCAGGAGATCATCGGGCTTTCTCATGAGGGAATGAACAAGCTTCGCTCCAATGAGATCGCGATGATCTTTCAGGACCCAATGACCTCCCTGAACCCGTATTTGCGCATCTCGGACCAGATGGCTGAGACGCTCATTTACAACTCGCCAGACGGCAAGCGCATGAAGAAGAAAGATGCGATTGCTGAATGTGTGCGGATGCTCGAAGCGGTGAAGATCCCGAATGCGAAAAACCGCATTCATCTTTACCCGCATGAGTTCTCCGGCGGTATGCGTCAGCGTGTGATGATCGCAATGTCTTTGCTGTGTCGTCCAAAGCTGCTGATTGCAGATGAGCCGACAACCGCACTGGATGTGACCGTTCAGGCACGTATCATGGATCTGCTGGTGGAACTTCAGGAAGAGTTCCACATGGCGATTGTTCTCATCACCCATAACCTCGGCATCGTCGCAGGCTCCTGTGAGCGCACCATGGTGATGTACAAGGGTGAGGTGATGGAGCAGGGCTCTACCGTCGATATCTTCGGCAAGCCGAGCCATCCATACACGCAAGGTCTGCTAAGCGCCGTTCCACGTCTGGATCAGGACGAAGAACGTCTGGTTACGCTGGACCGCAGCTTTGAAACCCAAATGGCGGAGGGCTGATTTTGAGCACGAAAGAGCCAATCTTATCCGTTCGCGACATGCGGGTGGAATTCAAGATCAAAAAGCAAAATGCTTTGCCTTGGCATCAGCCAGACATTCTGCGCGCGGTTAAAGGTGTTTCCTTTGATCTGGCAGAAGGGGAAACCCTTGGCATCGTGGGTGAATCCGGCTGTGGTAAGTCCACTCTTGCCCGTGCGATCATTCGTATGATCCCATCTCAGGGCGGCGAAGTGTTCTGGCAGGGCCGCGACCTGATGAAGATGAACGAGAAAGACCTTCTGGTGACCCGCAAGGAAATCCAGATGATCTTTCAGGATCCTCTCGCATCGCTTAACCCGCGCCTGACTGCTGGCCAGATCATCGCGGAACCGCTGAAAACGCATTATCCGAACACATCCAAGGATGAAGTGAAGAAGCAAGTGCGTGAGCTCATGGAGAAAGTTGGTCTGTCCGCACGGATGATCAACCGCTATCCGCACGAGTTCTCTGGCGGACAGTGTCAGCGTATCGGTATTGCGCGTGCCTTAATCACAAATCCAAAGCTGATCATCTGCGACGAGCCTGTTTCTGCGCTCGACGTATCTGTTCAGGCACAGGTGGTGAACTTGCTGATGGATCTGCAGAAAGAGCTTGGTCTGTCTCTGCTGTTCATTGCGCACGATCTGAGCGTGGTGAAGCACATCAGTAACCGCATCATGGTTCTTGAGTTTGGTGACATCGCTGAGATCGGCGAAGCACACGACGTGATCCACAATCCGCAGAGTCCTTACACCAAAGAGCTGATCAATGCGGTGCCGATCCCTGACCCTATTGCGGAACGCAAACGCATCGCAGAACGTCGTGCGTTTGAGGCAAAAGCCTAAAAGAATTTGTATCCTAGATACAACAGACGGCGGGGCAAATGCTCCGCCGTTTTTTTATGTTTTGCATTTGAAGATTGACGCTGCCACATTGCGACTCCAACTAATTATATCTGCCCTTCAAGGCCATCATTATGCGCGAAACTCATAAAGGCTCCTGCCTGTGCGGGACCGTTCAATTTCAGATTCAAGCCACGTTCAAGAAGTTTTATTTCTGCCACTGCAGCTATTGTCGCAAAGGAAGCGGTTCCGTTCACGGCTCCAATCTCTTTTCCTTTGATGCAGACTTCGCCTGTACCAGTGGAGAGAATTCCATAAAGTCCTACAATGTGACGTCCACCCAGCACCGCAGAAGCTTTTGCGAAGAATGCGGCTCTCCAGTGCCGACACATGACCGCGAAAACAACTTCCTCGTTGTGCCTGCCGGGTCACTGGACACGCCTGTCGATACCCAGCCGACTGCGCACATCTTCATGGCCAGCAAGGCGAGCTGGGATGATCATCTGGAAGACGTCACGAAGTTTGATAAGTTCCCTGAGTAATCCTAGGCTTTGTCTGTAGCCTGTTCACTCTGCAGGCCTTTCTGCTTCCAGTCCATCCAGAACATTAGCCCCATACCGACCAGAAGCCCCCAGAATGCTGCCCCAATGCCAAAGAAGGATAGGCCGGACGCAGTGATCAGGAAGGTCAGAATGGCGGGCTCACGACTTGGCACGTCTTTCAGCATGCCCTGAACCGAGACGGTGAGTGTTCCAATCAACGCCAGTCCGGCAACTCCGCCAATCAAAATGCGCGGTGCCAGTTCAACCACACCGACAAACCCGGCAGAAAAGATGCCGAAGATGATATAGACAACTCCTGCAATCACTGCGGCCCAATACCGCTTTGCAGGGTCTTTGTGAGCATCTTCATTGGCACATATGGCAGCTGTGATGGCAGCAAGGCTGATCCCGTGCCCACCAAATGGTGCGCTGAGGACTGAACCAACGCCTGTCCAACTGAACAGTGGTCCGGGAACAGGTTGATACCCAAAGGAACGCAGGATCGAGACACCCGGAATATTCTGGGAGGCCATCGTCACGATGTAGATCGGTATTCCAATCCCAATCAAAGCAGAGAGTGAGAACTCCGGCATGACGAACACGGGAGCTTGCACCAGTTTCAGCCAGCTAAGGCTGGAGGTATCTGCATGGAAATAAAGCACAACAAGGAACGCTAAAAGCGCCGCAGGAACGGCCAGTAACTTGTTGATCTGTCCCGCAACAAACCATGCCAATACAACAGGCAAAGCTAGAGCTGGGATCTCAGCCACCGCCTCAAAGGGAACGAGACATAGCGGCAGAATGACACCTGCCAGTATGGCTTGGGCCAGAGTAACCGGGATCAGGCCAACAATGCGGCCCAGGGGCTTCCAAAGCCCAGTTATGACCACAAGTACACCTGCAAACACAAAAGCACCGACAGCTGCTGCAAATCCGCCTTCTGGAAGACCGGAGGTCGCCAACAACGCGGCACTGGGTGTGGACCAGGCGACGGAAATGGGAACACGCTTCCACAAGCTGAAGCCGATACCGCAAATCCCCATGGCGATGGCAAGTGCCATAAGGCCAGAGGTGGCTTGTTCCGCGCTTGCACCAACACCGCTCAATCCATGCAACACAATGGCAAATGAACTGGCAAACCCAACAAAAGCAGAAAGAATACCAGCGCTGGTCGCACTAGCTGAAAGGGAGGAAGACATTAAGGCCCTGCAACAAGCTGTTGGCGTGAACCTCTCAAATTTGGGGAACAGAGAAGCCGCGCGAGGCGTGAGAAGATCTACGGGTAATGCTAACAGCCATGCCGCTGTGAGCAAACCTTCAACCAGCACATTTATTTGAATTTTGCTCAACAAACACCTGTGAGCTTTCATACCGTTGAAAACATTGCAATTTATCGGGGCCCAATTTTCGGGAGAGGTTTTTCAATATTTACGTCAGAAGGCAGGCTGATAGGCTTTTCCAATCTTTGGCGGTATTGCGGATTGGCCTCATGTTCTCACTTGATGATCGGCGCAGAATTCTTGTGACAGGAGGTTCAGGCTTTCTGGGCTCTTATCTCAGTGAGACACTTTTGGAGGCGGGCCACGAAGTGCTGTGCCTCGATAACTTCTTCACTGGCACCCGCATGAATGTGGAACACCTGCTGGACCACAAACGGTTTGAGCTTTTACGACACGATGTGTGCCAGCCACTGTTTGTTGAGGTCGATGAAATTTATAATCTGGCGTGTCCGGCTTCTCCCGTTCACTATCAGTTTGACCCTGTGCAGACCACCAAGACCAGCGTGCTCGGTGCCATCAATATGCTGGGGCTGGCAAAGCGGATTAAGGCTAAGATCCTGCAAGCTTCCACTTCAGAAATATATGGCGACCCGCAGGTTCACCCGCAACCAGAAGAGTACTGGGGCAACGTGAACCCCATTGGAGTACGCTCTTGTTATGACGAGGGAAAACGCTGCGCAGAGACGCTGTTTTACGACTACCACCGCCAGAACAACATCAACATTAGGGTTATGCGGATCTTCAACACCTATGGCCCACGCATGCACCCTAATGACGGGCGCGTGGTTTCCAACTTCATCATGCAAGCACTGACGACCAAGCCGATCACACTGTACGGCGACGGCATGCAAACCCGTTCTTTCTGTTACCGCGATGATCTGGTGGACGGGATGATCAAACTGATGAACGCGCCAGACCACATTTCCATGCCGGTCAACATCGGCAATCCCAAGGAATTCACCATCAAGCAACTCGCAGAGCTTGTGCTGGAGCTAACCGGGTCCAAATCCCGGATCATCAGGGAGCCTCTACCTCAGGATGATCCGCTCCAGCGCAAACCTGACATCACCCGCGCCCGGGATTATCTGGGCTGGCGCCCAACCACAGAGCTGCGCGAGGGCCTGGTCAAAACAATCCAATTCTTTGAACAGCTTATGTCCAAGCAAGGAGAGACAGAGGCAAAGAAGCTTATGCCTGCGGAGTAGGGTAGCTCTTTGGCAAATGTAGTTTTCTACCACCCCATCGGGTGATAGTCGCTGAAGAAGCCGCCGTTTGGTCCGGCTTCTGGCAGTGTGGCCAGCCATATCCCAGTTTCGGCACCTTGCTCCGGTGTCCGTGGCGCAGTTTCGCCGCCCATTCGGGTTGCGACCCATCCAGGGCACATGGAGTTGATCTTTACGCAGGACGGCAGTTCGCGTGAAAGCGCAAGGGTTAAGGCATTGAGCGCTGCTTTAGCCACCCCATAAGCGCCGGGGCCAGCTAATCCTTCAGTGAAAGCCCCCCAGTTGGAGCTCATGTTCACAATGCGCCCGTATTGCCTGTCGATCATAGCTGGAGCAGCGCGACGGATCAGGTGATAGGGACCATGCACCATCACCTGCATGCTTTGTTCAAACTGTGCAGGGTTTTCCAGCATTGGCTCTTCATAGAGCACTCCCGCGTTGTTCACCAAAACATCAATAATTCCAATATCATCAAAGGCTTGCTCGATGGATCGCAAGTCTGCCACGTCCAGATGCACATGCCCGCAGTCAAGCTGCTTGGCAGCCTCCGCGCCTGCCTCCGCATTCCGCGAGCCAATAATGACCTCAAGGCCTTCTTTTTTCAGTCCTTTCGCGATGGCATACCCAATGCCCCTGTTACCACCGGTAATCAACGCACGTCTGGCCATCTGGCACCTCTGTTCAGTTCACACCAACATTCACTTGGAATTAAATAAGTAATTCATTTTCATATTACCATCAAGGTTCACCAATCAGAAAATGATCTGGGTCTTTTCCCTCATCAAAGTCGTAGGCAAAGCGGAAGGGTTCTGGATTAAAGTACTCGCGATAATACTGAATTTTGCCATGAGGTACGTGGAACAAGCCGCCATAAATCTGGTTGTATTCCCGTCCTGTGGTCAGAATCTCGACCTCCCCCGTAAACTCCGCAAAGACCCATTCAGGCGACATCATCGGGTAGAATTTCAGATTGGAGGTGAAATCCGCTTCTCCGGCATTTTCCGGCCACGCGCTGTAGTGCTTGATCAGGTTGGCCTTGCCTTCCACCACATCCGGAAAGCCATCAGGCGAGTAGGGCATATCTTGCACTGCCTTTTCCGACCAGACATCGGCAAGCGCCTCCATATCCTTATTTTCCAAGGCTTTAAGGAATTTAACGACAGCAGCTTGCGCCTTGCGTCGTTTCAGGAAAGCAGGTGGATGAGCTTTGGCTCTGCTCTTGGCTGTCTCCAATATATCGCCATTGCCATTCTCACTCTTCAGAACAAAACTATGCTTGAAGATACGCCAGTGATTACTGCGCTTATGCAGGCGGAACTGATAGAGGCCCTCGACCTCCCAAACCTTGTCACCAACATACAGCTGCCCCGCAACCGAGCACGAGGCGTTGGCGATGTCTTCCTCGATGCGGATATTGAAATCATTGAGAGAATGGCGCATCAGATCGAACCCCGGCAGCAGCTCTGCCCAGTCCATCAACTGTTGTTCCCGTGTCTTCTTATGCGCTGTGCCACCAAGCAGCGAGCTGTAATCCATCTCCACGTGGTCGCTATAAAGCAGGCCAAGGCTCTCATAATCCCCCCGATCAAAACAGTTCACAACGCCTTCCAGCACCGTGGTTATGGCGGCGGTGTCTTTTGCTGTTTCAAGGTCGGACGGGTCGCTCATCAAAGATCCTGTTCAAAGCGTGGAAAGGAAGTGTTCAGCGACAGCTTCCAAAGCCCGATCAATGGGTTGGGTCTTGTCATAAAAGTCAAACTGGCTGACATCCTCAAACCACAACGTGGTCGCCCGGTCACCCATACGCCGCGCAAACTCCTTGGCACCTTTGGGGATCGCGGCAGCCTCACTGTGCACAATCAGGGTTGGTTGATTTTGCTTGTCCGCCGTGTGCACACCATCAAACGTCAGCCATGCTTCCCACGAGGCCAGATTGAACTTGTTGTCAAACTCCGGGATTAGACCGCGGTCTTCCTCAGTGTAGTACTCCACGTCAAACATCAGTGCGGTGTCATCAACTTTACTCGCGGCTACGATGTAGCGCAGCTCATCATGGGTCAGCGCATCGCGGCCCACCTTCATCAAATTGCTGACGCCTTCCACACCGCCGTAAACCTCTGAGATAATTTCCGAATTATGAAGCCATGGAGCAACAAGTGCCAGTGAGTGAACGTGCCGGTTTCCACCTGTTGCAGCGCTCATGTACCCTGCTGAAGCACAAATCCCCAATCCGCAAATCCTGTCCGGATTCACATCCGGGCATCGTCCCATGAAATCAATAGCCGCGCGAATATCATCCGTCTTGCGGACAGGGTCTTCCAGATACTTGGTTTTGCCATCATGTGCAGAAAGACCCCAACCCCGAAAATCGAAAGCCAGCGCTACAAAGCCACGCATGGCGAGCTCAGAGGCGTAGAGACCTGCCATCTGCTCTTTCACTGAAGTCCACGCTCCGGTGACCACAACTCCAGGAAGCTTGCCGTGCGGTGGTCTTTTCTTCGGGAGGTAGAGATCTCCATGCAAGACTTCACCGTGACACTCAAATTCCACGGTCCGTACTTCAACCTTGTCCAGATTATTACCCAGCTTCTTCCTCTCAGGCATTGGCTGATCCTTGGTTCTTTGCGCAACTGTTGAAGACTAGGATCAACCAAAGACCAGAACAGGCCTTTAACAGGCAACATGGGCTTGTCTGCATCGTAAAAACGTAGCTGCACGAACACTGCAAAATCGCTTAAACTCCTAGCAGACCAGAGCCGGACGCAAGGTCACTCGCACAATCCATTGATTGTAATTTAGAATTAGCTAAATTATATATTGCTTTCTTAGCCGGCTACTCCCATATAAGCCGTGTTGCATAAACTAGGCCTGAGATGAACGAGAAAGTCGCGCACTGGAATGCGGTTTATGATGCTCGCGAAGAAGAGTGCCTGACCTGGTATGAGACCCAGCCAACACTGTCTTGTCAGCTCGTCACCCAGCATCTCAAACTTGGCGAAGCATTCATTGATGTGGGTGGTGGCACCTCCAAACTGATAAGCATACTGCACGCTGCAGGCTATGGAGCGCTTGCCTTTCTCGATATCTCATCTGTTGTTCTGGAAGCTGGCAAAGAGCGTCTTGGCGGTGTTGCTGATGATGTGGAGTGGATCAACGCAGACATTACCACCTGGACACCAGAGAAGACCTATCAGGTTTGGCATGACCGGGCTGTCTTCCACTTCCTCACGGAGATTGAAGACCAGAAAGCCTATGTAAACGCGTTGGTTAAGGCTGTTCCCGTTGGTGGCACTGCAATCATCTCCAGCTTTGCTGAGGATGGTCCAGAGAAGTGCTCTGGTCTTCCTGTGCAGCGGTACTCTTCGCGCACACTTGCCGCAAAACTTCAGGCGCTTGCGCCGGGTGTCTTTGCGCTGACGGATGCACAAACGCATACTCACATTACGCCAAAGAAAAACCAGCAGAATTTCCAGACAAGCGTGTTCGAGCGCGTTGCGTAATATGTAAAAGACCGACTTGAGAACCCTGTAAGCCCCTATTAGAACGGCGGAATTCAGTAAGCGACCTATATTTATCAGAAATCATAGATGGCGATTTACCATCATCTTGGCAAAATGTTGTCCCATCATGTGTTTCTAATCAGACTGCTTGCAGAGTTGAGTATGTAGCAGGCAACGATTTGGGAAAGAGGCGAATTATGAGTGATACAAACAGGTCCCACTCCGACTATTCAGAGGACTTCCTTGTACCTGCTTCCAAATCTTCCATTCTCGAAGCCGCTATAACCTGCTTTGAGAAGTTCGGTTACTTTGAGACCACTTACGCTGATATCGCCGCTAACGCTGGCCTGAAGGTAAAGGATGTAACGCAGGTCTTTCCCACGAAAGATCAGGTACTTGCTGAATACATCACCACCTATGAAGATGCCCTGCGCATTCAGTTGGATGACCATGATAAGGACGAGGAAACACAGCTGCAGCAGATTTACTTCATCTGCAAAACAGCGCTGATTTTCCTGCGCACTCACAGGGTGATCACCGCCATCTGGTTTGAATTCTATCGCCACAACGTGGCCAAGGTGGTTCTGCGCCGCTTCTTCGGGCAGATCAAAGCCCGGCTTTCTGATCTGGTCAAGGAAGGCATAGAGCAGGGTAACATCAAAGAGAAAGACGAGCACGACGTGGTGGAAGCTATAATCGCTCTCGTCGAAGGGACTTTGATCATTTCCCGTCTTGAAGAGTCGACTGACTTCGAACAGCGCTTCGACAATTCATGGGCGATCATGGAAGAGGGGCTGCGGGCATAACTCAGCCCCGGCCTTCACCCCAATCATAAACAATCCCCGCTAGCTCACTCAGGGAATTACCCGCATTGAAGTCCTTGTGAATAGACGTCATAAGGGATATTCCGAAGTGGACTAGACGACCGGTCTATTTTTAATTAAAACACACCTTATGAAGATGAAGAAAAGCGAAGCCACAAGACAGCACATCTTGGAAACCGGGCGTAAGTTGATAGCAGAGCAGGGTTTTTCCAGCATGGGCCTGAGCGTACTGTTAAAAACCGCCGGAGTTCCGAAAGGCTCATTCTATCATTACTTCGAATCCAAAGAGCATTTCGGCTGCGTATTGGTTCAACAATATATAAATGAGCGCATGAAAAACTTGAATGGGATGTTTGAAACCGACGCGCTGACCATGCGAGAAAAGCTGTTCCAATACTGGCAATTTTGGGAGAATTGCCAGCACTCTGGGGATGCATCCAAGCATTGCTTGATCGTAAAGCTAAGTGCGGAGGTTGCAGACATTTCTGAAGACATGAGAACACTACTGGCCAAGATGAATTCCAGCATCGAACGACGTCTTGGTGACGTTATCGAAGCTGGCGTTCAGGAAGGTTCTATCGCTCTGATACTGAATGCGAGAATGACAGCTCAGATGCTTTACCAGATGTGGCTGGGTGCGAGCCTCATTGGAAAAGTCACACGAGATAAGAAGCCTCTCCAGAAAGCACTGGAGGTTACAGAAATAATGCTGCCTGCTGCATAAAGCCATCAATCCCTAAGAAACCTAGTCCAACAGACGTCAGACACAAAATCTAAGGTGAAGATATGAAAGTCTTCTATGACACAGACACTACAGCTGAAAACGGACGCTCCGGCACATTAACGTTGAGCGACGAAGCTGCAAAAATTCGAGTGACTCCTCCAGGAACTGAAGGTGCAGGCATTACGCCGGAAGAACTCTTCGCGATGGGCTATGCCTCTTGTTTTGAGTATTCGTTGAAGATGGTCTCTGGGCACAAAGAGTACCCACTGGACTTCATCGATGTCCGAGCCTCTGGCAGTGTGGTAGAAAAAGACGAAGGCGGCTTTGTGCTCGACATTGAGCTGCATCTGGAATTCTCCGGCCTGACCCGTGAACAAGCCGATGATGTAATTCAGGCAGCTAATTCTCTCTGCCCGTATTCCAATGCAATTTGTGGCAATGTGGACGTGCGTGTCTACACCAAGCTGAATTCATAAAGTAATATAATCACAAAGACTTACTTACATTAATTGAGGAACCTGAAATGCCACAGAATACCGAAGTGAACCGCCAGATTGTGCTGGCGGAACGCCCTGTCGGGGCTCCAACATCCAAAAACTTCCGTCTTGAAGAAGCAGCGATCCCGACACCAGGTGAAGGCGAAATACTGCTGCGGACGGTTTATCTGTCTCTGGACCCGTATATGCGCGGTCGAATGAGCGATGCCAAATCCTATGCAGATCCCGTGGAAATTGGCGATGCCATGGTCGGCGGTACCGTGTCTGTGGTGGTGAAATCCAACCTTAAAAACTTCAGCGAAGGCGACTGGGTGGTGAGCCTGGGTGGTTGGCAAGACTACTCAATTTCCAATGGCGAGATGGTTTTCAACCTTGGCAAAAAGCCAGCAATGCCGTCCTGGGCACTGGGTGTCATGGGCATGCCGGGTTTCACCGCCTACGCAGGCCTGTTGGAAATTGGCGAGCCGAAACCGGGTGAAACCATTGCAGTTGCAGCGGCCTCCGGCCCAGTTGGCGCAACTGTTGGACAAATCGGCAAGATCAAAGGTTGCCGCGTTGTTGGCATCGCGGGCGGTGCGGAAAAGTGCAAGCATGCCGTTGATAACCTTGGTTTTGACGTCTGCCTTGACCGCAACTCTCCAACCTTTGCGCAGGACCTGAAAGCGGCTTGCCCGGACGGAATTGACGTTTATTTTGAGAACGTTGGCGGTGCAGTGTTTGACGCGGTCATGCCGCTTCTCAATGCAAATGCCCGTATTCCGCTGTGTGGATTGATCTCTCAATACAACGCAACAAGCCTGCCGGACGGTCCGGACCGTATGGGCATGCTGATGGGCACATTGCTGGTGAAGAAGATCCGCATGCAGGGCTTCATCATCTTTGACAGTTTCCCAAATCTTTACCCTAAATTCGCAGCGGATATGCAGCAGTGGATTGCAGAGGGTAAAGTAAAATACCGCGAGCAAATGGTAGACGGTTTGGAAAATGCGCCGGAAGCTTTCATGGGCCTCCTCGAAGGCAAGAACTTCGGCAAACTCGTCGTAAAAATCGGCGACTGATCTCAAAACGAGAATAACAAAAACAACACGAACACCAATGCCACGGCACTGGTGGCTACTCCCCCTATGCCTGCTGAAAGGTAGATCACAATGAACGTGCTTATGGTCCTCACATCCCACGATAAGCTGGGCAACACAGGCGAAAAGACCGGCTTCTGGCTGGAAGAGTTCGCTGCACCTTACTACGTCTTCAAAGACGCTGGCGCGACAATCACTCTGGCCTCTCCTGCTGGCGGCCAGCCTCCGCTGGATCCAAAAAGCGACCTGCCGGATTTCCAGACTGCCGCAACTGACCGCTTCAAGGCCGATGCAGCCGCAAATGATGCTTTGGCCAACACCGTAAAGCTGGACAGCGTTTCTGCCGATGCATTTGACGCTGTGTTTTACCCGGGTGGCCATGGTCCGCTGTGGGATCTGGTAGACAACACAGCCTCCATCTCTCTGATCGAGCAGCTGTATTCCGCTGGCAAACCTGTCGGCGTTGTCTGTCATGCCTCTGCCGCATTGGTCAACGCTAAGGCGGCAGATGGCTCTGCGCTGGTTAACGATAAGAAGGTCACCGGCTTCTCCAACACAGAAGAAGACGCTGTGCAGCTGACTGACGTTGTGCCGTTGCTGGTGGAAGATGCCTTGCAGGAAAAAGGCGCTATCTACGAGAAGGGCGCAGACTGGGGCTCTTTCATTCTGGAAGATGGCAATCTGATCTCCGGCCAGAACCCGGCTTCCTCTGAAGCTGCAGCAAAAGCAATTCTTGCGCGCATGAGCTAACCCTCTAGCATCCCTCATTATGAGAACCGGTACGGAGTTATGCTCTGTGCCGGTTTTTTGTGCCCCGTCGGCAGGGGGAATAAACCTGCACAGTCCGGTTTGCGTTGCTATGTGCGTTGGTTTGCGTTCTTTACGTTTTGCGTGCGTTGCAAAGTAAAATAAGCCACTCTTACGCAGTCTGCCTGGCGCCCAGCAGGGCGTTGATCACCGCACCCATCTTTTCCGAATAATCCTTCGCATCCGCAGAGGTGATAAAGACCCCATTGGCAGCCAGCAATTGATGATTTTCTTTGAGCTCAGCTCCATTCTTGACATTTGGCGTCAAAATTATAATATAACGCCATATGTCATCATGATGTTGAACTGGTTTGACGAGAGGGAAGATGCCTAGTCTTCGTAAGATTGAACAACCTCTGGCACCCGGTGGGCCGAAGTTTACCGAGGAAGAAGTGCATGCCATGCAGCGTGCGGTGATCAACTTGTTTGAGCGTTGGCAGCTGACGGATGAGCAGGCCACCTTGTTGTTGGGAGACATTGCCAAGCGCACCTATCAACGTTGGAAGACGAGACACTATGGTCGTGTCAGCGTAGACCTTGCAGCGCGCCTGTCCAACCTGCTTGGCATTCACAAGGCGCTTCGCTTGCTGTTCAGCGACACCAACCGTGGGTATGGTTGGGTGAAACGCGCGAACCATGACTTTGGCGGAAAGTCTGCTCTTGAGATCATGATGGGCGGACAACTCACGGACTTAATGCGCGTGCGCAGATATCTCGATGCGCAGCGAGGCAACTGGTGACCACATTAACTTTGGTGGAGACGGACCTGAAAGCTCCTGAAACACATGTCAGTTGGCCCAAGTATTATCGTCTGGTCAACTCGGCTTCCCCACCCATAGATTTGTTCGAAGACATTGCCGATCCGGCAGACTGGGAACTTTTGGCCGCTGCAGAGAGCCGCACCAATCCGCGCCTTGCAGAAACCATCGGCAATCTGGACCTTGTCCCTGTTGAGCGACGGGTCAATGGAACGGGCTCATCCTATCTGATGGCGCCGTTCACCCATGCCTCTCCTGACCGGACTGGTCGCTTCCATGATGGCTATTTCGGCGCGTTTTATGCAGCCAAGTCTTTTGAAACCGCACTATTCGAGACCGTTCACCATACCGGAAATTTCTATGCTGCCACACAAGAGGCGCCGGGGTGGATTGCGCAGATGCGCGAGTTGATCGGCAGTGTTGATGCAAAACTTGCTGACGTAACTGATCCCCGTTTTGACGTTCTGCTCCACCCCGATGATTACAGCGCCTCTCAGGTCTTCGCTCGTAAGCTGCTGGAAGATGGCGGCGAGGGCATTCTCTACCCAAGCGTACGCGACCAGGGCGGCTTATGTATTGCCGCATTTTATCCCGATGTGGTGGAAGCACCGCTGCAGGCCCGGCATTTCAGCTATCACTGGAGCGGTCAAGCGATTGATATGATCAAGGACCTGAACTCAGGCGAAGTTTTCGAGATCGCTGATTAACGCCAACACCCTATAAAATAAGCAAGATTTTCCACGTAGATTCCCTTGCGTCAAAAAATGTAGTTTTGCGGCTTTTATTTCCAGAAAGAACAGCGCCACGCAGGTTTGAGCCACTAGCATCACACTATTGATTTTATAAGGACAATAATTGTGAGCTTTTTCAGCAGTAGCGGCGGAACCTACAGCTTCTCCAACTACAGCGTTGCAAAGTATATAGGCAATGCGTCGTCGTCGATCAGCACTCGTGTCAACCAGAGTGTTTTGTCGCTGGATGATGAGTCGAAAGACAAGACAAAGACGCCTGACCTTAAGCCAACCCCGGATGCTGCTGTTGATGCGCGCGCCAAGCTGACCGATCTTTATGGCGACCTTGATACGACCTCCAGCAAGTACAAGGATGACATCGAAGCGTTTCGTAAGGATATCTTTGATGACCTGGAGTTTGACCGCGAAACCCTCCACCAGATCGCCAGCAATGAAAACGGCTATTTCTCTGATGAAGAGATAGAAGCCGCAAAGCAAGTGATGCAAGAGCAGCTTGACGAGATCCTGAAGAAAGACGCTCCCGAGGATGGACCAACTGCCGACAATTATCTGTCTCTTTTGAAGTATCTGGAGGAAGAAACCTCCGCAGAAGAGCAAAAGTCCTTCGAGTGGGCAGAAAGCAAAGCCAGCGCTCAGGCCGCTTATAAACGACTATCCGGTGGTAAGGAGAGCGACCTCTTTTCAAATGGTCCGGTCGTCAACTTGCTCACCAAAGCCCATGAAGACCTGTTCGACGCGCAGAAAACCAATCCTGACGCAAAACTGGAATCCATGTCCGCTTACGATTCCGCTCAGTACCAGTGGGAACGGAACAACAACAGCTACGACGCTTACACCTCACCGGATGCCTGGTGGAAGTAGTTTTCAGCAAAACCTGACACCCCTGCCGCAAACAGTGGCAGGGATCAGCCAATGCGCTGGCACTGAAGAAGCATAGGGACGTCCTTGCCCCAGAAGTCGATGAACTCTTCCAGAAGGTCAATCCTGTATGGCTTTGCCCCTAGTAACTTCCCTGCTTCTCAATGAATGCGTCTGCTCTATGTTGTGCTTGGGATAAATCTTGAGGCGAAAGTAACTTCGCTACACGATCCATAATTTGCGCAGCTTTATCATTTCCATTTGCTTTGGAAATCGAGAACCAGACATATGCGCTTGTGATGTCCTGCGGGACTCCTTCTCCATTGGCGTGTATTACACCGAGATTATATTGCGCATTGGCTTCGCCCTGTTCAGCAGCTAGACGGTACAACTTCACAGCCTGCGCATAACTTTGCGACACACCTCTTCCATCCACGTACATGTCTCCAAGGTTCTTTTGTGCTATCGCCTCCCCCTGCTCCGCAGCTAGGCGATACCACTTTAAAGCTCGCTCATAATCCCGCGGCACACCCTTTCCCTCGGCGTACATGACTCCGAGATTAGATTGCGCCATAGCGTAGCCTTGTTCCGCAGCAAAATGTGACCAATTTTGCGCTTTGGTATAGTCCCGCTCTACACCTTTCCCTACAAAGTACATGACCCCGAGATTGTATTGCGCAACAACCTCTCCTTGGTCTGCGGCCCTTTGGTACCACTTTAAAGCTTGCTCATAATCCTGCCGCACACCCCTTCCAGCGTCGTACATCCCCCCGAGATTAGTTTGTGCTGTAGAATAACCCTGATCAGCAGCTCGCCGGTACCATTTTAAAGCTTGCGCATAATCCTGCCGCACGCCTCTTCCGGCATCGTACATGGCTCCGAGGTTAGATTGCGCCATGGAATAACCTTGATCAGCTGCCCGCTGGTACCATTTTAAAGCCAGCGCATAATCCTGCCGCACACCTCTTCCGTTTTCGTACCTGATTCCAAGATTGTATTGCGACCTGACATTGCCCTGATTGGCTGCTCGTCGATACCACTTTAAAGCTCGCTCAGTATCTTGCTGCACGCTCAGTCCCTCAGCGTACATGAAACCAAGATTGTGTTGAGCCTTGGCATTGCCGTTTTGAGCGGCTTCGTGGATCGCTTGAAAACCACTGTCTTCAAAAGAAAGAAGAAAATTGAGCCCGAACAAAATGGCGAAAGCCCAGAAAAGTCCTATCAAAGATCGCAACAGCATGCTGCACTCCAAATTCGAGGCCATTAATCTAAAACTGAGTTCGTTAACCCAACAGATGGCAGGTTAAAACGATATTCCACTGACCTTGCAACTGTTTAGCACAAAGTAGCAATAAGTAATGTCATTTGAGCTCACCTCGTGAATCAACTAGAGATTGAAAATGACAGAGTTTGGGTCGTTACTTCTGTAGTGATTAGTTACTTATCTAAACTATGCATTTCAACCAAGGACCACTCAATTCCACTCTTCTGGCATTTGATACGGTTAGCCTGAATTACACCGGCAACCTCATAGATCGCGGTACATACAAAAATGGCCCGGTGATGAAACCAGGCCATTCTTTTGAAAACTGTGTTTTCTCTTATTCAGCCGGGGCTTTTTCCACGCCCTCAGGCTCATCATCTTCGGAGAAGAACTCCTTAGTGAGCTTGAAGACAATCGGGCTGAGAAGTGCCAGCGCGATCAGGTTTGGAATAGCCATCATCGCATTCAGCGTATCAGCCAGCAGCCAGATGAAGCTCAGCTCCGCAGTTGCACCGAAGTAGATCGCAACCACCCAGAGGATGCGGTATGGCTTGAGCGCACGAGGCCCAAAGAAGAAGCCAACGCATTTCTCGCCGTAAAAGCTCCACCCCAGAATGGTGGTGAATGCAAACACCGAGAGCGAGATCGCAATCAGGTAGCCACCAACACCTGGCAGAGATGTTTCGAATGCCAGAGAGGTGAGCGCTGCACCGGAGGAGCCAGAGGTCCACACACCGGATGCCACAATCGCAAGACCAGTGATGGTACAAACGATGATGGTGTCGATGAACGTGCCGAGCATTGCGATCAGACCCTGATTAACAGGGCTCTTGGTTTCAGCAACCGCGTGAGCGATTGGCGCAGAACCCAGACCAGCTTCGTTAGAAAAGACGCCACGGGCAACACCAAAGCGGATCGCAGCCCAAACAGCAGCACCAGCAAAGCCACCTTCAGCAGCAGTGGAGGTGAATGCCTGAGCAAACACTGTCTGCACAGCAGCACCGATGGAATCGATGTTGATGATCAGAACAACAAGGCCAGCTGCGATGTACGCAATAGCCATGAACGGAACCAGCTTGCCGGCGACGTTACCAATGCGCGTTACTCCTCCCAGAATAACAGCAGCGGTGAGTGCCATCAGGACAACAGCCGTTGCTTGTGCCGGAATGCTGAAGTTCTCATTCAGAACGTTCGCAACACTGTTGGCCTGCACGCCGTTACCAATGCCAAACGCAGCAACAGCGCCAAATGCAGCAAAGGTTGGTGCAAGCCAGTACCACTTACGGCCAAGACCGTTTTTGATGTAGTACATTGGGCCGCCAACGAAGTTGCCAGCGTTGTCGCGCTCACGGTATTTCACCGCGAGGACAGCCTCGGCATACTTGGTTGCCATGCCCACAAGAGCAGTCATCCACATCCAGAAGAGAGCGCCAGGTCCGCCCAGGAACACAGCCGTCGCAACGCCTGCAATGTTACCTGTTCCAATTGTAGCTGAAAGAGACGTCATCAACGCATTGAAGGGGCTGATTTCACCACCACCTTCGCCTTGGCGACCTTTCCAGAGCAGGCTAAAGCCCGTGCCCAACTTAAAGATGGGCATTAGTTTGAGTCCGATCTGGAGAAAAAGTCCTACCCCGAGAATGGCTATAAGCATCACAGGGCCCCAAACGATAGAATTGATTTCGCCTAGGATATTCGTCATTGTTTCCATGGTTAGCCTCCCACCATGATTTTTATTATGATTTAGTTTACATCCTCGGCATGCATAGGGAATACATCTACAATAGACCTATTTCAAACTTTTCTATTGTTTTTCAATTAGTTAATTTGAAAATACGTAGTTTACCTACGGTCATCACGAAAAATTTTGGTGAAAATTTCGCGTCTGACGGGCGTAAATTATCGTTTTCAACCGACCACCCGGTACAGTTTTGGAAAATCCATCCCCGGATTCGTAACTTATGAGCACATTCTGATTAACCAAGATAAGAGAGTTGCGGTATTGCCCTAAGGGCAGGGGAAAATTACTCCTCCCGATAGATCTCCTGCTCGGTAAACTCCCAAAATCTCGTCACCGCGCTGTTGCTGGGTGTTGTCGGCAAGCGGGTGAAGAACAGGCTACGCGGGGCAGGGGGATCAAGCGGTAAAACTTTCACACCATCCAGATCCTCAGGCAGCGCAAGTTCCGCAATAATCGAGCATGCAAGACCGGATCGTACGACTGCCAGAATGGATGTGATCTGCTGAATGGAGTGATCCACGCGTGGGTCTGTATCTGACCGGCCAAACCATTTCCGCACCAACGGCTCACTACCGCCCTTAGTCATAATGAAGGGCTGCTTTTGAAAAGCTTCGGCGTTCATGTGCTGCGGCAGATCCATATCATCTGCAGTGATCGCGACAAGTCGGTCACAGGCAATGGGCAGACTCTCGAACTCCTCATCACCATCTAGTCCCGGGACTACGGCCACATCCACCTCACCGCGTCGCAAAGCTGCGATGATTTCCTGATCCTGCGCCTCGCGCAGCTCCAGCGCGATACCGGGGTAGTGGCGTGAGAAGCGCTTCATGACATGAGGCAGGAGCCGTGTGGAGGCGGAAGGGCCTGAAGACCCGATGCGCACGCGCCCGCCTTTGTTCTGGCGCAGATCGTTGATGCTGGCCAGTGTGTTCTCTTCCGCCGCCTGCACGCTCAGGGCATATTGCGGATCAGCTTGCCCTCATCCGTCAGCTGTACTGGTTGAGAACCACGACGGAGCACCTTTACGCCAAGGCGCTTTTCGAGCTCTGCAATAGACTGGCTGACGGCAGACTGGCTCACCCCCAATTGATGCGCTGTTTTGGTGACGGAGCCAACCGCCTGCAACAAAGGCAGAGCGCGCACGGCAAGCTCTGGCAAGCGCATTGCAAAAGAATTGAGGCCATCAGGCTTGGTCATTAGGTATCACCGCATATTATAAGCTTAGCTTATTATTTTATAGTCTCCCATTAGCCTAAGACATAGCAGCAGGAAAGACCAGCCAAACCGTCAGGGAGAGCGCACATGGGGATCGCGATGGCATTGCTGCCAAGTCTGGGCTTGCTGGCTTTGGGCGGCGTGTTTGGCAAACGTCTGGATCAGGCCACATGGCGCGGCATTGACACGCTAAACTTTCAGTTGCTGTTCCCAGCCTTGATGTTTTCCGCCGCAGCAGCTCGCCCCATCAATCTGGATGATGCAGCCATCATTGGATTGGGCACCTGGGGTATTTTAGGGGTTGGGCTGCTGTTGGGGTGGATGTTGCGCCCGTTTGGGCCAGCACGGTTTCTGGATTTTGCCGCTGGCTGGCAAACGGCCTGGCGGTTTAATACGGCCATCGGGTTTGTAGCGATCAGTGCGCTGGATGCGGACAGTGCCTCGCTTATGGCCATCGCCATTGGCTTTGCGGTGCCAATGGCAAACCTGATGGCGATAACGGCTCTTTCCATGGGCAAAGGTCTTGGCCTGCGCAAGGCTGCGGGAAAGGTGGTGCTCAATCCATTCTTTCTGGCAGCCCTTAGCGGTGTTGCGGTGGGTTTGAGCGGATATCCGCTTCCCTCAGTCCTTTCGGAAGGTCTCAATCAACTGGCTCTGGCCGCCATCCCCTTAGCATTGCTGGCGATTGGAGCGACACTTGATTGGCAAGGACTGATGAAGCTGGATATCTATACGGGTGGGTTGAACTCCATAAAGCTGTTGGCCTTGCCCTGCATCGCCTGGTTTATGGTGCACAGCTTTGCCATTCCCAAAGAGCAGGCCTCTGTGCTGGTGCTGTTTGCTGCTTTGCCCACCGCATCAGCCGCCCATGTACTTGCCGCTGCCTTTGGTGCGGACTGCCGGCAACCGGCCACGCTGATCGCCCAGTCCACCTTGCTCTCATGCATCAGCCTGCCGCTTTGGATTGCCTTGCAAACCGGATAAGAAAACGGGCCCTGCGGTGAACCGCAGAGCCCAAGCCATTAGATAAGGAAGGTCATTCGTCATCTATGAGCACATGATGCTCATTTATGCGGCTTGTTTGAAAGCCGTAGGCTTAAATTCCAGAACCCAACAGGCTTCCAGCTTGTTTCTCTTCCATGGCAGGAAGGAGCGGATGCGGTACTTCACCTGACGAAGTTCCAGATAGTCCGGCAAGCTTGCACCGGGGCCAGCAGATTTCTGAATTAGATCTGCCCAATCCCGTGCCAGCTTGGTTGGTTCTTCGACGATTTGCATTCCGTCGCTCTTTTCTCCGGTGGTTTTGGAGATCAGCTGCTTGTAAACGGATGGGTTCAACAGAGCCTTCAAGGCACCACTCAAACCATGCAGATCTTCACCAAAGGCCTGATCATCTTCGTCAGCGATGTTACCGGCATTTTCCTTGTCTTGATCTGTTGGCTCATTCAGCACAACACTGCTGGCTTCTGTGGTGCCGTGTTCAACTTCCTTGATCACGACATTGTACTGATCCTTCTTGCCACCTTCCATCGGTGTGATTTCAACCTGGAACATGGCTGACCAAGGTTGTTCCTTCGCCCATTTCAGGATCTTGCGGATAATTGTGCCGTTGCTCATCTTGGCCATGACTTCCTTCATGGCATGGTCCTGCAAGCTGCTGATCGCATCATGTGCATTCCCATAGCTTTGCAACAGACCGTCACCCTTGGAGGTAAGGAACTCGTCCAGATGCCCTCTCTTGTCCTGAATGTCGCTGCTCTTTTGTGACTGATCTTCTCGCAGATCAGACATATTGAGAGCCAGATCGCCCAGATCACCTGCAATAGCTCGTGGCAGATTGTTGATTAGGTTAACCTCGGCAACAGTGTCAGAGGTTGGTTTTTGTTCCACAACCCAGGCCGTCTTCACGGTGTCCGTGTTGGAGAAGAAACCCTTCTTGATGTCGTGATAGCGGATTTGCTTCAAAGTCATGTAATCAGGCAGCTGATCACTGATATCCCGGCCACTTGCCTGTGCGCGGGCGAGGGTTTCACCCCAGTTCATTGCCAGATCACTTGGCTTTTCGACAAATGGCACATCATCATTGCTGGCTTCACCCGTAACCTTGGTGGTCAGGGCCTCCATCATTTTTGGTGAGCGCAAGCCGTTGAAGATCAGCTCAGGATTGGCCATGAGCTTTTCTTTGGACAGATTTCGCTGTGCCAGATCAGTGCTGCTGTCGATACCCAGACCGTCAGTGTCTTCATTTCCCGCAGCGCTGTCGCGCAGCTGCGCTTCAATGTTGAAGAACTCACCCTTGGTGGTGATGTCGATATCAACCAGCTTTGCCCATGGCTGGGTGGCAACCCAATTCATGGTCTTGCGGGGGCTGTTGGTCTGGGCAAGGTGGTCGTTGACCATGTTCTTCGCCATCTTTGCAAGGCCGGAGGCTGCCTTCAGGGCTCGGTCGTTCTGCTCTGCCAGTTCATCAACGGCAGAATCCACGGTCTGACCAAAGCTGATGGCAGACTGAACGTCGTTTGTGGTGTTCAGTGCCATGCCCAATTGCCGGGCAACGGCCATACGGTACTCAACAACTTCCTGTTCAATTTCTTCCAGCTTTTGTCGCTCACTGTCAGAAACTGCATTTTCCTTCGCATTGTCGATGGTGTCGCTCATAGCCTTGCCGAAGGCATGCTGGCGGTACAGCTCATTGACATCTTTGACGAGAGCATTCCCGAGCTTGACCATATTCTGGCTCATAAACACCAGCATTTCGCGGTGGGCCGGGGTCAGCTGCTTAGGGTTGGAGTTGGCTGCATTCTGCAGGAACTCATTGAAACGGGGATCGTCCGCCTGACTGTCAAAAATTTCCTTAGTGACGCTCCGGGACTCATCCTTCAGCTCTTTTTTCAGATCACGGGTGAACTGCTGCTTGACCATTTCATCAGCTTTTTCCTGAGGCATGCCCAGAACATCTTTTACATGATGCTCCCATTTGGCGGCTGAAGGGTCAGCATAAGCTGTTGCGAGAGGGTCTTTTAAGAAATCCTCTTTCTTCTGCTGGAAGGTGCGCAAGCGGTCTAGCCGCTCACGAAGCGTGTCGGATTCCGGCAGGCCAATTTCCTCAAAGACAGCATGGACCGGCATTGGCTTTTCGCCAGCGGGCCGTTCTGGAGGTGGGGTGTCGACGACGACATAGTCGCTCAAATCCGGTTCAGCAGTTCCATTGCGTTGGTCATGATTACCATGAACGCCATTGACCTGCTCGTTTGAGGTTCTTGCTGTACGATTGGGTTGGTCCCCGTTTTCCTCGGGGAAGTTCCAATGCATGTTCTGGTAGACTGCCTTGGCCCAATCGTGCTGTTCAGCATTCAACTTATTTACAGGCATGACACGTCTCCTGCTAACTAAGTTTTGTTATTGGCTAATAAAGTTGTGCTCCTCCTATCCGTTTATTTTAAGGCACGGAATCGACTTTAGTATAATAAGTTAAGATTGATTAAACCGGTCTATTCAAATGCAAGCGGTCTAAGCATTTAAACTGACAATACCGATCACGTTTTCCCAAAAACATCAATCACATCTGCTGATAGCGCAATCAGTGAGCGGGTGCCCAATTCGCCCGGTTTGCAACACCAGCCCGTTCAAATTTGCGGTTTATTTGAGGGACTGAAACCGCCTGTTTGCAATGAAATCTGCTTAGGATCTGCGCGAAATTGCAAACTAGAAAGCTCATGGATGTTGTATCTGACGTCACGCATGCGATTTTCTGACCTGAGCGAGCAGCAGGTGCTGGCGCTTGCCATCTCGTCAGAGGAAGATGACGCCCGCATCTATCGGGGATTTGCAAAACGACTGCAGGATGATTACCCCGGAACCGCCGCCGTCTTTGCCGATATGGCCAATGAAGAAGACCAGCACCGGATTGCGCTGATCGAACTGCACCAAAAACGCTTCGGCGACACCATTCCTCTGATCCGCCGCGAACATGTTTCCGGATTTTATGCCCGAAGCCCGCTCTGGCTCTCCACCCAACTGACGCTCGATCAGATCCGCCATATCTCCGAGAACATGGAGACGGCCTCGCGCACATTCTATGAGAACGCAGAGAAGAAGAGCACGGATGCAGATACACGGCGCTTGCTGGGCGACTTGGCAGCGGTGGAAGCTGATCACCAGAACAAAGCCCGCACCTTGTCACAAACTCATCTGGCCTCAACAGGAGAGCAAGAGGAAGAAACCGCACACCGCAAGCTGATCCTGACCCTGATCCAGCCGGGTCTTGCCGGGTTGATGGATGGCTCCGTCTCCACTCTGGCCCCAGTTTTCGCCACAGCCTTTGCAACAGGCAACACATGGACCACGTTTCTTGTTGGCCTTGCAGCCTCCATCGGCGCGGGTATTTCCATGGGCTTTACGGAGGCTGTCTCGGATGACGGGCAGATTTCCGGACGAGGCTCGCCTGCCTTGCGCGGCGTTGCATCCGGCGTGATGACAGCTCTTGGTGGACTGGGCCACACCATCCCGTACCTGCTCAGTGATTTTTGGGTGGCCACGTTCATCGCATTTTTCGTTGTGGCGGTTGAGCTCTGTGCGATTGCGTGGATCCAGAGCAAATACATGGAAACGCCGCTCTTGCGGGCGACGTTTCAGGTTGTTCTCGGCGGCTCACTGGTGTTTGCCGCCGGTGTCATTATCGGCGGTGGTTAGACCTGCTCCGCTGGCCAAGGTTATCGCAGTAAGCTATGAGATGATAACGTCTTGCATGCAGCCTTTAATCCGTTCAAATCAAGCAATTTCCGCTTGTTTAGAAGCGCTGGCGATTGCGCGCAGGCTACTCATTTCTGAGGACGTCGGCGAGGCGCCGGACGGCAAACGAACTCCCGGCAAAGTGCAAACATCAAGCATTTCCTTCACCACACCTCTAAACCGAATCCATTCCACCACATCCCCTGTGGCAAGGTTGATGACCTGCACGCCGCACCATGGGTCTGCATCGCGTTTCTTCAACTCCTCATCCAACGGCAGGCCTTTGAATGAACCGTCACGCGGCAGGGAGAGGCCAACGATGGCATGATTGTTGTGAAACGCCAGTCCACGTGCAAACCCCGGCAGGAAACAGCGTGGCTGAAATGTGCCGCTGGCAAGGTCAATAGTGCCAAGATAGCCCGTGCCTGAGTTAACCACCCACAGCTCACCCTCATGCCAACGCGGTGAGTGCGGCATGGAGAGTTTTTCGGTAATGACTTCATTACTGGTAATATCGATCAGACAGCCGCCTTCCTCCCGACGGTCCCGCCACCCGTTGATCACATCTGCCCGGCTGACCATGGTCACATAAGCTGGTTTGCCATCCCTAAGCGCAATGCCATTCAGATGACATTGATCCTCAGCAGCGTGTTTGGAGATGAAGTCAGGTGTCCACCAAGGGGCAAAGGAGTGGATGGGATGCAAGGTCGACAAGCAGGAGTACATGGTGTTTGCGAACACGATACCACCATCGTCTGTGACCACGATGTCATGAATATCCAGATCACCCGTCGTATGCGCCACACGAGGTACATAATACTTGTCTGCATCCCCAACGCGTTGATCGTCCTCCAGAATATTCTCAAACCGGATCACCTGTTTGGCCGTACCAAGGATCAACCGTTGTGGTTCTGCCCAAAGGCCCATAGCACGACCCGTGCCGATGGCATGAAAATGAATACCGCCACTGGGTTTGACGCCAACCAGAAACAGCTGCCCTGTTTGATAGGAGGAAATGGCAAGCCAGACCTGATTGGTGCTGAGCCAGATCGCCATACCACGAGAGCACGAGATATCGTTGGGCTCCAACCGCGCCACTGGCTCTGCATTTTGCGCAGGGTTGTGTGTTGAACCAGCCATCTCATCCGCTTTTAGATTACGCTTGCAACAATCTGGGACTATAGGCCCATCCCGCAGGAGGGGCCTCAGCGAGTTATGAGGGCTCGATATCTACGAGGCTTAGAATTTGATCGTAAAATCTAACTCGATGACATGAATGGTCGCGTTGTCACCAAACTGACCATTGTATTCTGCGTTTACAAAGAGGTTGTCAGCAGCGCGGGCATCAAGCCCAACTTCCAGCTCAAATGCATCTTGAGAAATCGACGCCCCATCCACCCCAAAGGCAGTGCTGCCCGCAAAGGCCAGCAAGGCCGAAGGATCAACATCTCCATAGGCGTGGCGCCAGCTGAGGGAGGCACTGACGTTGAACCAGTCATGGACATTATAGGCACCCCCGCACACCCAGATTGGTGAAGGTGCTGTCAAAGCAGCCACCCTGCTTGGTTAAGGCCGCAGTTCCGCCATCCTCTGCGAAGCCATCCGTGTGCACGTCGATGTATGAGACCCCTAGGAATGGCTCAAACGCGAACGCATCCATGACGGGAATCTCATAGTTGGCCTCAGCATAAAACTGCCAGCCGCGGCCTTTATAGCTGCTGTGCTCGCGTTCATTGATGGTCGAGAAATCCACCGTTCGCGCGCCTTCAAGGAAGTGCCAATTGTAGATGCCTGCCAGAACAAACCCGATATCTTTAGCAACCGTCTCCCCATAAATGCCAATAGACCATGTGGTTGCTGAGCCGCTGGAGGAGCGGGCATCCTGCTTCACATTTGTGCGGCCATATCCACCAAGCACGCCTGCAAGCGTTTCCTCGGCAAACTCCCGATCATACCCAAACAGCAAACCGCCCAAACTGTTATCTAATGACGCCGTATCGCTGGTGCCAAACGTGTTGGACCACGCACCGTAACCAATACCCCAGAAGTCGTTCCGCCGATCTGCTTCCAGATCTGTCGGATCCTCAGGCGCAAAAGCTGCGGAGATGGAGCCAAGCGATGCATCAGCATTGAGGATACGGTTGTTGATCAATGTCATCCGGCGATAATTGTTCTCTACCAGCGCACCTTGAATGGAGGCATAGGTTTCGCCGGAAAGATCATCATAAGCCGCACGCGCCTCAGCTCCACTGGAAAGCCCAAGTATTGCCTGTGGGAGGGGCGCGGAAAGAGGCATACTGTCCAACCCAACACAAGCCACGGAGCGTTGGTTCTCCGTATCTGCAAACCCGCAAAAATTGTCTACAATGGCAGTTGCTATCAGGTTTACGAAGTTTGCACCGTAGGACAAACTCCAATCAATAAACAGCGTGTCTTCGACACTATCAAAAGTGCCTGTAACTCCTCCGAGCACTTCCAGAATCGTAAATGTGCTCCCTGATGTGAACGTGGCACCAGTGGTCGAAACAACACCTCCCTGCAAATTTGCAGAGCCCGAGATATCCAGCACATCCCAGTTGCTCATGCTGGAATCGAATGTAACGAGCAATGACCCGGTTGCTTCATTATCAAAATCACCTGTTATCACGGTGCTCTCGATACCGCTTTCGCCACCCGGAGAAATAAGACCGGCGTTTGTAAGCACGTTACCTGCCCCAAGAACAACCGAGGTTCCTGAGTTAAAAGTTGCCCCACTCAGGTTGTTGAAGGCGTTGGTGCCAGCATCCAGATCAATGCCATTGGTTGACGTCAGCGTGCCGGAGTTGTTGATGGTATCATCTCCGCCTCCTCCCTTGATGTCATCCGCCACACCAGTGATTGAGTTGGTGCCGTTCAAGGTAAATGTGGTGGCACCCACAGTTTGAATGTTGATACCAAACGACTGTGCATTGATGGTGCTGTTGGTCAGGTTGACCTGAAAGGTACTCGCAGGTGCAAGGCCATCTGAAATCAGTATCCCATCCGAGCTTGTGCCATTGGCATTGATCGTTCCGCTATGAGTTACAGTGGCGGTGTTCTCGGAGTACACCATGATACCATACGCGGCGTTGCCGCCTGTGGTGATGGTACCATTTTGGTCGATCGTGACAGCCCCAACGCCGCGAGCGCGTGCAAAAATACCGCGCGAGTCGTTACCAGCAGTGGTCAACGTTCCGACATGCGTGATGCTTACTTCTTCCGTCCCATCAGAACGCGCAAACAAAGCTGTACTTGATGTGTCCGCTGTATCGACATTACCGGTCTGCGTGATGGTTATGGCACCTGTACTACCACCTTGCGTGGTCGCATAGATCCCTTGAGCATACATATTGCCAGTCGTGGCAATATCACCAGTATGGGTGATCGTAATCTCTTCAGACAAAACAGCTTCGATACCTCGGCTGTAATAACCATCCGTTGTAATATCGTCAGTATGGGTGATTGTTACGGCATCAGCGTTCCTCACATCAACACCAGAGGCGTATTGGCTTATTGTCTGAATACCACCCATGTGCGTGATGGAGACATTCCCGCCACCGGGATCTACCTCAATTGCATTCCGGCCATCTGTCGAGATGATAAAATCACCTGTATCAATGTTGATCGTGATATCGCCGTTGGATTCAAATAAAATGCCTGAAAGAAAAACGGAGGGTGTGATGTTTGTCGTGACGTTTTCGATGATCAGATTAGTGTAAGTTCCTCCCGCTCCCCCGTCGATATCAACCCCAACTGACAAGTCACCCGATTGATCCGCTGACGGAACATTGAGGTTGGGGCGACACAGATTGCGCACGCGCTGGCATGATTGCCACGCTCGGCAGCACAATGATGGCCGTGGAAAGAAGAAGAGATTGATAGAAGCCACCAGAACACAACAACCGTGCCGGCTTGAAAGGTGTGACGCCGCCGCTCATTTAAACCCTTAAGACTACAAAAACTAAGGCACTTAAATCTCTCGAGATACGCCGAGTACTTGTCTCTTTCGTCTGACAGTGTGCAACTATGCTAAACAGATACACGTCAACAGGTTCACCTGAACTGCGAATGGATGCCATTGATAAGCGCAGACAAGCGATTTCGTTAACAAAGAGTTAAGAAGGGGCAGTAGCGAGGCATACTCTTGTCACAAGCTTTGAAAAGTGGGGGCACCGGTTCAGCTGGATTCAACTGACGAGGGACATAAGAGATTCTTAGCGGAGTCAAGCTGTAGAACTTACCCTTACATGCATGCGCTGAGCATATTGAGGACGCTCCAGAGACACTATTGCGCCAGTTCAATACGCGTTTTGCAGGCAATAAATGCTTCGTAACTCACTGTAGAACCGCAATTTTTGGAGTCATCAGTGGAAAGCCACTTAAACTCACATCACATATCAGTGAAGGTGCCTAATCAAAACAATCGATAAAGCATTCATTAACCTCTCTTCGTCTAGGGGATCTCCCTTATATTTGCTTAGGGGAGAGCATCATGTCATTTCTAGGAAGAGTTGCAGGCTATGTGTCTGCTGCCGTTGTGTTGGGGCTGACCTCATCTCCCTTGAGTGCTGCAGACATCAATTCGCTGAAAGAGCAATATCGCCGACCATTGGAAATTCCGTTTCCGGAGAGCGCACCATATTCTCCGCAGATGGCAACGCTTGGGAAGATGCTGTTCTTCGATCCTCGCTTGTCTGGCAATAAAAACATCAACTGCGTCAGTTGTCATAACCCATCCTTTGGTTATGAAGTGCCTGTTCCGACTGCTGTTGGGTCAGCCAACACTCTGCTTGGGCGTCAGGCTCCAACAGTCCTCAACGCTGCCTGGGTTGCACCTATGTTTTGGGATGGCCGTGCCGAGACGTTGGAAGAGCAGGCCGCTGGACCGATCACCAATCCGGAAGAGATGGACGGCAAGTTTGAAGCCATCGTCGAGATCCTGGATGAGATCCCCGGTTACAACAAATGGTTTGGCCTTGTCTTCCCGCAGGATGGCATCACACGCGACACTGTGCTGACCGCAATCGCCACGTATGAGCGCACGGTTGTTTCCGGCTGGTCTCCGTTTGACCGTTGGGTTGAAGGAGACGAGGGTGCGATCTCAACCTCTGCAAAACGTGGGTTTGAACTGTTTAACAGCAAAGGCAATTGCGCAGTCTGCCATAGAGGATGGAACTTCACGGACAACAAGTTTCATGACATTGGCACACCAACCGAAGACATTGGCCGCGGGCTTTATGAGGAAGACAATCCCAAAGCTCAGTTTGCTTTCAAAACTCCGGGCCTGCGCAATCTGACCTACCGTGCGCCATTCACTCACAATGGCAGCATTCCTGATCTGGAAACCATGATCGCGCATTACAATGCTGGCGGCATTGAGCGTCCATCCCGATCCGAGCATGTACGTCCGCTTGACCTGTCTGAACGGGAAGTTCAGGACCTCAAGGCATTCCTTGTTTCGCTCACCGCCGAGCGGACTGAAACACCAATGCCAACGCTGCCAAACTAAGGACCGGATCCATGACTATTCGCAGTAAAATCTTCATTCCGATCCTGAGCCTCATCATTGTCGCTATGGCGCTGATGGCATTCCTCGTCTGGCAGGCAGCCGAAGGCCGTGAAAATCTTGGTCGTGTAACGCTGAAAGCGCTGGAAGCACAGCGCCTTTCCTTCACCATTGTCAACCACTTCGAGCATGCCAAAGAAGTTGTCGATACAACTCTGGCCATGACCACTTTCATTGAGCCTGAAGAATTTCGCCGCGAGTTCAAAGACATCAACGCGTCTCTGGGTATGGACATTGAGGAGACGTTAGAGGTCGCGCTCAATGACGAGATGCAGCAGGCCGTTGTTTCAGCGCAGACCAGCTTTAAAAACTGGAGTAAAGATGCGGCTATCCTGCTGGGTATTACACCATCCCGCATGATCCCGACCAAAGAGAAGATCGAGCGCCACAATCAGGCACTTCGGGCTTCCATCAACGCGATTGTATCATCCACCGTTACCGCCAGTCAGTCAGCACTTGCGCAGGCCAATGCGGATGCACGGCGGCTGAACATCATTTCCCTCAGCTTTGCGTTGATCGCAGGTCTTGGCGGACTTGGCTTTGCTCTCTGGCTCGCCAACAGCCTCAGCAAACCAATCGTCTCGCTCACCTCCAAGATGGATGAGCTTGCTTCCGGTGCAGTTGATGTGGACCTTAATCTTGCCGCCCGCAAGGATGAAATCGGCAAGATGCAGGACGCGGTCATGGTGTTCCGAGAGAACGCAATCGCCCGACGTGAGCTGGAAGAACGCGCTAAAACAGAGCGCTCCCGCGAGCAATCGCGCCAACAACAAAAAGAAGAGGTTGTCGAGCAGTTCCGCGTGGTTCTGGAACGCAATGTATCCATGCTTTCTAACCAGTCTATGGAAATGCGCAGTTCCTCTGAGCGCTTGTTCGACGTTGCCAATCAGGCAACCCAGCAAGCCAACAGCGCAGGCGAAGCCTCTGCCAGTGCGTCACAAAACGTAGAGACCGTTGCAGCGGCAGCGGAGGAGCTGTCTGTTTCTATTCAAAAGATCTCCAGCCAATCCACACGCGCCAACACGCTGGTGACGTCCACCTCTGAAATCGCGCAGACCACGGACAACGAAGTCATTGCCCTTGCGAAGTCCGCTGAGCAAATTGGCACCGTTCTCAACCTCATCCGCGACATCGCCGAGCAAACCAACTTGCTGGCGCTCAACGCAACCATTGAGGCTGCGCGGGCAGGGGACGCGGGCAAGGGCTTTGCGGTGGTGGCAACAGAGGTGAAAACCCTGGCAAGCCAGACAGCGCACGCCACCGAGGAAATCTCAGCGCAGATCAACGGTATTCAGAGCTCCACTCGCAGCACCGTCGAAGCCATTGGCTCTATCACGGCGGCAGTGAAAGAAATCAGCGAGCTGACCTCCTCAATCTCTGATGCCGTTGAACAGCAGCAAATGGCAACCGCAGAGATTGCCGAGGCCGTTCAGGCAGCATCCGACGGAACTGCATTGGCCGCCAGCAACGTTGTTTCTGTCAGCGGCGCAATCAACGAAACAACCACTGAAGCCGGAGCAGCCAACAAGTCTTCAGCCTTGCTGGAGCAAGTCACCAACGACCTCTCCGCCGAAGTAGACACCTTCCTCACCCGCATCGCAGAAGAAGACACCCAACGGGCTGTCCGAGCTTAAGCGCAACACATAAAACCTGAACTGCTGTAAAAGGCAGTTCAGGCCCACTATGCTGCTCACCCATCGCACCCAAAACACAAATTCCACCTGTGTTACAAATCCGTACAATTTTTGGGTTGCGTGATTTCCATATTAGAATATTAGAAAATAATAATTAATAAGTCACAGCAGAGGTGGTCCTGTGACCCATCACAATGCGCCAAACGAAGATTTGCCTTTGGAAGACACGGGCATTTCGTCTATTTCGGGTAATGCTCGTAAGGGCTTGCCATTCAAGCGGATTATTCTGCTTGTCCCTGTCTTCATTGCTATCATGTTCACTGGTGGTGTCATGGGCATGTACTTCCAACCCGCTGGCCTACGCCTGTTTTATGAGATGACAGGGCTAGAGCCGGGCGGTGGAAGCAATCAGAAAATTGCCGTTCCAATCAACACGACAGTGACCAAGGAAGACATCAAAGCGCTGGAAGCAGGCGCTGTGGTGGCACTTGGTAAGCTGATCCCGCGGGACGGCGTTTCTACCATCGCTTTGCCATTCGGAGCAGGGGATGCCCGCATTGCTGAGTTGCCAATCTCAGTCGGTGATTGGGTTGAGACAGGCACTGTGCTCGCCTTGTTGGACAATCGCCCTTCACTGGAAGCCAGTGTTGAGGCAGCCAAGGCGGAAATCGCGGTTTCTGAAGCTTCCCTCCGGCAGGTGCAGCTCTCTATCACAGCCAGCCAGGTGGAGAACGAAGCTGATCTCAACCGCTCCAAAACCAACGCGGATCTGGCACAGGCGGAACTGGAGCGCACCAAGTCTCTGTTTGCCCGCAAGGTTGTTACACAAGCGCAACTGGACCGCGCAGAAGCTGAGGCTGAAAGCGCTTTACTGGATGTAACTCGCAAGGTGGCAACCTTGCAGCGCTACAGTGGTTCAGCCGATCTCTCTCAGGCGGATGTAGAACTCGCCAAACGCAAGTTACAATCTGCTGCAATCGCTTTGCGCACCGCTGAAGTAAACCTCGAAAAATCTGTTGTCCGTGCACCGTTTGATGGCACCGTGCTGGATCTGTTGGTGCAACCCGGTGAGCGCCCGTCTTCTGCTGGCCTCATTGAGTTTGGCAACACCCGCGAAATGACTGCGGAAATGGAGATTTACCAGAACCAGATTGGCCGTCTGAACATTGGCGATGCCGTTATATTACGCGCAGAAGCTTTGACGCAGGAACTGCGCGGAACGCTGACAGAGATCGGGCTGATCGTCGGACGACAAAACATCATTAGCGTAGACCCCGCCGCAAACACGGATGCCCGTGTGGTGACAGTTGTTGTGACGTTGGACGAGACATCATCTGAACTGGCGGCGAACCTCACCAACCTGGAGATCCTCGGATACTTTCAGCCAGTAAACGATGGGGCAGCGAAGTGACCCGTTTTCTCACATGGATGCTGGGCCGATTGCCTATTGGTTGGTTGCAGCTGACGCACAACAAAGGCCGCTTTGCCGCCGCACTGACTGGGGTGGCTTTTGCCAACGTGTTGGTGTTCGTGCAGCTCGGCATGATGGGGGCTCTGACTGGCTCCACTTTGCAGCCCTATGAGCTGTTTGAGGCGGACATTCTGATTTCCGCATCTGATGCCAAGTCTCTCACCGAAGGCGGCAATGTTGCTCGTGTGCACATGCTGCAAGCGCTGACCCTGCGGGAGGTCGCAGCAGCAGCTCCTGTTTACATTGCCAAGGTGGACTGGCGCGTGCAGAAAGACCAGATCGCTGGTTTGCAATTGGTTGGGCTTCCCATCGAAGCCATTGATTTCATGGCTCCGGTCCTACGCCCTCAGTTTTTGCAGTTGGCTTTGCCCGATACTGCACTGGTGGACCGCAAAACACGCGGTGGAACAGAGGAATTCTTCAACTCACTTTCACCTGAAACACCAGCTGTGTTTGAAATGAACAACCGTCAGATCAAGCTGATCGGCACCTTGCAGATTGGCGCTGGGTTCAGTGCAGATGGCAATTTAGTGATGTCTGACCAGAGCGTCCTGCGGCTCTCACCCTCCCGTAGTTCCGGAGCACCAGACCACATCTTATTGAAGGTGCAGGAAGGTGCTTCTGTTGAGCGGACAGTTGAACTGCTGAAGCAGGTATTGCCTACAGATACCTTGAAAATCCGCAGTTTCGCCAAAGCAGCATCCGACGAACAAGCCTACCAAACCTCAGAAAAGCCAGTGGGCATCATCTTCGGGTTTGGCACCATCATCGGCGTGCTGGTGGGCATCGTCATAGTATATCAGGTTCTCAGCACGGATGTGGCCGATCACCTGAAGGAGTATGCAACCTTCAAAGCGATGGGGTTTAGTGAAGGGTTCTTCCTCAGCATCATCTTTGAGGAAGCCATGGTCCTTGCGGTGCTTGGGTTCTTCCCCGGGGTGTTTGCTGCCATGGGCATTTACAAGATGCTGGCATTGAAATCCGGTCTGCCGGTGGGGCTCACTCTGGCGCGAGCGCTCATTGTCTTCCTCGGCACGTTGGCCGCCTGTGCACTTTCTGGAACCATTGCAACGCGTCGATTGGCTCATGCTGATCCAGCTGACCTGTTTTAGGAGGCGCAGATGATGTCATACACACCACATGCTCCAATCAACGTCTCCGGTCTCAACCATTGGTTTGGCGAGGGGGAAGCCCGCAAACAAGCTATATTCGACGTTAACTTCGAGATCGAAAAAGGCAGTTTGACCGTGCTGATGGGTCCGTCCGGGTCCGGCAAAACCACGCTATTGACGCTCATGGGTTGCCTACGTGATGTACAGAAAGGCCAACTCGCCTTACTGGGGCATGAACTGCACAGTGCAGACGAGACGATGAAGATCATGTTGCGGCGACGCCTTGGCTTTATCTTTCAGGCGCATAATTTGCACGAAAGCCTGACGGCGACCCAGAACGTACTGATGGGGTTGCAGGTTCACCAAAACGGCGTGAAGGCAACCGTTGATGCGGCACAGCAGGAGAAGGCTGCGCGGCATATGCTCAGCATTTTAGGTTTGGAAGATCGCAGTGATTATCTGCCCGCCCATCTTTCCGGCGGACAGAAACAACGCGTTGCTATCGCGCGCGCACTGGTTTCCTCACCAGATATCATCTTTGCAGATGAGCCGACGGCTGCTCTGGACAAGGACACCGGGCTAACAGTGGTCAAGCTGCTCAAAGAGCTGGGAGAGAAGCGTGGCATCACCACGGTGATGGTTACTCATGACAACCGTATCCTGCAATTGGCAGATCGTATTCTGACCATGGATGAGGGGCATCTGGTTGAGGAAGCTGTGCCTGCATGATCTCTCAAACGAATACATGCAAGCGCCCGTTACACCTTGCGACAAACTATTACAACATTCCCGTTGAAGCGATAGTTGGCTCAACTATTCCAACCTCAAGCAAGCTCAAATCATTCTTATACGGGTATATACATAACTAGAACAAGCAAAGACAAGAAATAGATAATGGCAGCCAATGCGGCGCCAGAAGATTTATTTCAGATAGAACAATCAAAACAAAAACACCCCCATCAAATACTAGGCAATCACCAAACACGGAGAAATCCATGCGTAAACTATTGATCACTGCGCTGGTCGCTATGACTGCAACTTCAGCTTTTGCAGCAGACACAACCAAAGACGACGTCGTAGAAGCCCGCCGCGCTTACTTTACTCTGCTTGGGCATGATATGGGCGCTTTGGCAGCCATGGCAAAAGGCGAAGTTGAGTACAGTGCTGAAAAAGCAAAAGCGGCTTCTGGCAACATGATGACTGTTGCCAGCTACAATGCAGCTGGCCTGTACACTCCAGGCACATCCAACGCCGACCTGCCGGGCAAAACCCGCGCCCTTCCGGTGATCTGGGAAGACATGGCTGGCTATCAGGCCAAGGGAAAAGAATTCTATCAGGCACTTGTTGCATTGAATGATGTCGCTGGCGAAGGTCGTCCTGCATTGGGCAAAGCACTCGGCAAACTTGGCGGCACCTGCAAAGGCTGCCACAAAGAATTCCGCGCGAAGGACTTCTAAAAATGACGGTAGCGAGCGCTGATCATTCCTTGGAAACGCAGAAGAAAACAGGAGCCCCTGTTTGGGACCTACCACTGCGCCTGTTCCATTGGCTTTTCGCAGGCAGCGTTGCCGCCGCGTGGGGTTTGGGCAAGTTTGGGCCAGACGTTATGACGCTGCATTTTTGGTTTGGCTATGCAGTGCTCGCCCTCATTGCATTCCGACTGATCTGGGGTTTCATTGGCTCAGAGACAGCTCGTTTCTCAAGCTTTGTTTACAGCCCCAAAACGCTGTTCTCCTACATCGCAAAACTGCCAAAACGGCAGGCAAGCAACTGGAAGGGACATAACCCGCTTGGCGGCCTGTTCGTTTCCTTTTGCTTGGAGTGATTGGAGCGCAGGCAGCACTGGGTCTGTTCGCAGATCCGGAGGATTACATCAATGTTGGGCCATTGGCCTCGTGGGCGGGGATAGACAGCGCCCGCACTGCATTGGCGTGGCATGGCATATTAGCCCGTGCAACGCTCATTCTGGTGGTTCTGCACGTGGCAGCGATCTTCTTCTACCGTTTGTGGAAGCGGGAAGATCTTGTCACCCCTATGATCAAAGGCTCTCGAAAAGCCAAGTGATCTTCGCAATAATCAAGCCAGGGCAGCAACATCTGCTCCGGCTTTTTCTTTGCCTAAGAGGTTTCAGTTTCCAGTGCCTTAGCCGTCCGCTTGATCAGCGGTTCCTCAATCGGGTTATTTTCTATCATCCAGGGTTTGTAGCTGATCTCCGGATTGCTCGCCCGCTTAAGCACACTCGGATGAACGTGCGGTTGCCCGCGTTCTCGTGCGTTCATGTCCAGCCGCGGCCACATTCTTTGCTTCACTTTGTAGATGTACTCAAAGATGCCTTCACGCGGATTGTGGATCGTGCCTGTCTCATCCGGATTCAAATTAGCAACCAGCGCTTTGCGACTGCTTTCATGAATGCGCAATCCATTTCGTTCTGCGTGCTCCAGCATCCAATTGAATGTGATGTCTGAAAGTCGGGAATCCTCATAGCCACCGCCAATATCAGTGTGCACACCTGCAAACCAGGTCTGCTGCATGATCTGGTTTGGCGCTGTACTCTCATTCCACAGGACAGGATGGAACACCTCACGCTCATCATCAATGGATAGGGCCTGGTAAGCATTCTTCACGGCTGCAGGCAATGTCAGGTCATGGAACTCATGTTTGAAGCCGGGGAGCTTATTGATGGCAGCGGAAAGGGATTTCCATGGCAAGCCAAGCGCTGCGACCGTATCCCACACGCCGATAAACTCAACATCTGCCCACATATTGTGGTGCTTTTCGCGAAATTCCTGTGCTTTGGCTTTTCGCGCATGACAATCACTGATCTGGTAAATCTTGTAGGCTTTGGCGATCAGTTCTGGTCGGGATTTTGGCAGGATGCCGAACATCTCGATGAAGCCTGCAAGGCTACGCACAGTGGTGGCGCCGCGGCTGAAGCCGAACAGGTAGATCTTATCCTTGGCCTGATAATTCTCGAAGATAAACTGATAGCATTCCATCAGGTTCTTGCTGATGCCAAGCCCGGTCGCATTGCCCAGTAGACGCGTAACACGAGAGCGGTGCGCTTTCGTGCCCAATCCGCGATCATAAAACAGCACTTGCCGTTTGGTTCTGTTTTCGCAAATCCTGAAGAGCTTATAGACGTTCGTGTCCGGACCTTCGCCGCCCTCCTGACCGGTTCCGTCTGAAAACACCACTATGTTCTTTGCCATGGCCAACCTCCCAAAACTGCAGTGTCACTTAAACTTAATCAGCAAACGCAGGTAAGTACAGCTTATGCGAGTACCCACACTTCATGCACCCCACACATTCTCATGAGCCAAACAAAAAGAAACCCGGAGAGGGGGATCTCCGGGCTTCTGTTTTAGAAGAGAGGGTTCGGATGGAGGTGGCCGTCCTAGCCCTTATGCTTCTGGCAAAAAGGCCAGCCCCTCTTCTTTGAGGTGGATGAAGGCTTCTGCGCCTGTTGGAATAACCGTTGCACTCAGGTTGTGATCAATGGCGAACAACTTGCCAAATCCAGTGTTGAGGGAGTACTGGATCTGGTTGCCGAGATAAGCTGCGTAAGCAATGCCCGCAGCGATGCCATTGGTCCCATCTTGTGTAACGGTGATGCCTTCTGGACGGATCGCCAGCTTACCGTGCTGACACGCTGGACCAGAGTAAGGCAGAACAACAGAGGCCCCACCAACTTTCAGTGAAACTGTGCCTTCACTGAAACCTGCAATCTCACAATCCACCACGTTTGCATCACCAATAAAGTCCGCAATAAATGCAGAATTCGGCTGGTTGTAGAGCTCTCGCGGAGTACCAGACTGTGCAATCTCCGCTTTGTTCATCACGATGATGCGGTCAGAAACAGCCATCGCTTCTTCCTGATCGTGCGTCACATAGACAGCGGTCAGGCCAAGCTTCTGCTGAATTTCGCGGATCTCTTCACGTACATGACGACGCAGTTTCGCATCAAGGTTGGAAAGCGGTTCATCGAGCAACAGCACTTCCGGTTCCAGCACAACAGCGCGAGCAACTGCCACGCGCTGCTGCTGACCACCGGAAAGCTCACTTGGCAGGCGCTCGCCGTAACCAGCCAGACCAACCATCGCCAAGCCTTCTTCTGCTTTGGCTTTGGCTTCCTTGGCAGGCACCTTATTGACGCGCAGGCCGTAGGACACGTTGTCGACCACGCTCATATGCGGAAAGAGCGCGTAGGACTGGAACACCATGGACACGTTGCGGTACGTCGCCGTTAGATGCGTGACGTCCTTGCCTCCGATGAAGATGGTGCCTTCAGTTGCGGCTTCCAGCCCGGCGATGAGACGCAGAGTGGTGGTTTTGCCGCAACCACTTGGGCCCAGCAGAGTGACAAGCTCACCCTGCTGGATTTCTAGGTTGAGAGGCTTCAGCGCGGTGACAGAACCGTATTTTTTGACGACATCCCGGAACTGTACAGAGCCTGCTTTTTGCATAATAGACATGATTTACTCCAGAAACTCTAGGATTAAGCTGAAGCCAGCTCTTTGTTTTTGTTTGAGGTTTGCAGACGGTTCTGACGACGCAACTTGCGCTGCCCAATGACGACCTGCAGCAGCAGGATTGCCACGAGCATGGTGATGATCAGCACAGAGGAGTACGCAATCGCGATGCCGTACTCACCATGTTCAACACGGCCCACGATGAACGAGGTTGCCATGTTGTGGCGCGCACTCACCAGGAAGATCACCGCACTCACAGACGTGATGGCACGAACGAAGCTATACGCCAGAGCTGCGAGGATTGCAGGCCCCATCAAAGGCAGGATCACTTTGCGAACAGTGGTAAAACTGTTTGCTCCAAGCGTGATGGAAGCTTCATCAAGGCTCTTATCAAGCTGGGACATCGCCGCGATACCACCGCGCACACCCACTGGCATGTTGCGGAACACAAATACGATGATCAGGATGATGCTGGTGCCAGTCAGTTCAATTGGTGGTGTGTTGAAGGCCATGATGTAAGCCACACCAATCACAGTGCCCGGAATTGCAAAGCTGAGCATTGTGCTGAACTCAAACAGGTTCTTGCCAGCAAACTTTTGACGCACCAGCAGGTAGGCAGTGAGCAAACCAACGACAGCGGTGAGTGGAGCCGCGATGGTGGAGATGGTGAGCGTGGTGAAGTAACTGTCCCACGCCACACCCGTCCAGCGGATACCGTTGTTAAAGCTGACAGAGAATGCCCGAATGTAGTGATCCAGCGTGAAGGTGTTGTCATAACCCCAAAGCTTCACGAAGCTGCCGAATACGATCATGGAATAGACGACGGCTGTGAACGCTGCCCATGGCAATGCAAAGCCGTAGCATGTCCATTTAAGCGCAGAGTTCAGCGGCGAATGCTGGCCGGAGTCAGCCTTGCCTGTCACAGTCGCATAGGATTTTTTGCCAAGCCACAAGCGCTGCGCCACGAAGGCAGACAGGGTGAGCATGAGCAAGACGACAGCCAGAACAGCCGCTCTGGATGGGTCAGCCACAGCACCGACAATGGCAAAGTAAATCTCAGTAGACAGGACGTTGAAGTTGCCACCCAGCACCAACGGGTTGCCGAAGTCGGCGATACTTTCAATGAAACCAAGCAAGAAGGCATTCGCCAGACCCGGACGCATCAGAGGCCATGTGACGTTCTTGAAGGTCTGCCACTGAGTAGCGTTGAGGGTTTGAGAGGCTTCTTCCATGGAAGGGCTGACGCCCTCAACCACACCGATGAGTACAAGGAAGGCAATCGGCGTAAAGGAAAGCAGCTGCGCGAGATAAATGCCAGAGAAACCGTAGAGCCAACGGCTTTTCGAGATGTCAAAAACATCATGCAGCACATCTGTCACTACACCAGCGCGGCCGAACATGAGGATCAGCGCCAGACCAATCACAAAGGGAGGAGTGATGATTGGAATAATGGTGAGAATGCGCAGCAGCTTTTTCGCAGGAAACGCGGTTTTGGTCGCGACCAGCGCAAAGGCAAGGCCGAGGAGGGTTGTACCAGCACCGGTGAGCACTGCGAGGAAAACAGAGTTCCAGGCCGGACCACAGGTTTTGCCGCCAGCAAGGCAGGCAAGGCTCCAGATATCACTGGAGAAGAAGCGTGTGAAGAAGGCAGTTATGTCGATGCTGCCATCTGACACTTGAAAGGCGCGGATGAGGATTTGGGAAACCGGATAGAAAACAAAGGTAATCACCAAAGCAATAATGAGGCCGATGCTGCCAACGATGAACGCATCACCGCGGCCCTGACCAAGACCAGAAATGCTTGTGGTGAGGATAAAGAGGAGAGCCCCAGCGGTGATCATCGCCCCAGAGCCAAAGCCAACCTGACCTGCTGCCGCTGAACCGAAGTTGAGGGCATCAGCGAACAGTTCCGGCCCGACTCTGCCAATTGCAAAGCCCTGCGCAAACAACAGAGCAAGGCCTGTCATAGACAGAATAACAAGGGCCTTTGCCCGGGTTCGCTCATCTTTCAGCAAAGCAAACGACAGGCCGATACCGACGAATGCCAATGCTAATGGAACAAACCACCAGCGGCCATAAAGCAGAGCTTGGAAGAGGGCAGGTGCGGCGTCTTCGCTAAGGAACTCGCTGAACAACCAGCTAAAAGACCAAAAGCCGCTTTCTACTGAGTACCAGGGAAATATGCAAAATCCCACTATTCCGGCGGCGAGCCAGAGCGCAATTGTCTTTCGCATGATGTTGATCCGAGAGTTTTGTATTGGCGCGAGCGCGAATACGATGCAACGCGTATGGGGTGAAGGGCGGACAGAGAATAAGCCCGCCCTTCAACGCTCGATTTACTTAGTGAGAAGCGTTTTTAACTTCTTCGTTCCAGCGCTTCAGCAGGCGCTCACGAGTGGAACGCTCACCATATGTTGCAAAATCGTAGTCGATCAGCTTGATGCTTGCCAGATCTGGGGACTCAGGAGCAACGGATGCTTTGGAGTTGGAAGGAACCTGGAAGGACTTCACTTCAATAGAGCGGGACTGAACTTCTGGACGCAGAGCGTATTCTACAAACTGTTTTGCCAGCTCAGGGTGCTTTGCACCTTTGATCACGCTCACAGCGCCAACTTCGTAACCAGTACCTTCACATGGCGCCACGATCTTCAGCGGGAAACCGGAACCTGCCAGCTTAACCATGTCATGCATGAAGCCGATAGAGATGGTGGTTTCACCGCGAGCAGCAGCTTTACTTGGTGCCGAACCAGATTTTGTGTACTGGTTCACGTTCTTGCCGATTTCAGTCAGCAAACGGTAGGCTTCATCTTCACCGAACAGCTGAACGAAGGTTGCCAGCTCAGTGTAAGCAGTGCCGGAGCTGTTCGGGTTCGCAACCTGAATTTCGCCGGTGTACGCAGGGTTTGTGAGGTCTTTCCAGCAAGCTGGAGCAGGCAGGCCGCGCTCTTCCAGAACTTCAGCGTTATACGCAATGCCAAGTGCGCCAGCGTAGATGCCAACAGTGCCGCCGTTTGAGATTTTGTGCATGTTGGATGCCCAACCCAACAGGTCGCTGGTATCAACGCCTGGATCCTGTGTCAGGCCCTCAAATGCTGCGATCAGGTGTGGATCGCCAGTACCGCCCCACCATACGTCAATCTTAGGGTTGCTTGCTTCTGCACGTACCTGAGCGAGTGTTTCGCCAGTGCTTTTGCGAACCATCAGAACTTCATTACCGGTTTCATCCTCAAAACCGCGTGCCATCAGCTCACACCAGTCCTGCTCAGCACCGCAGACCATGTTGAGTTCTTCAGCAGAAGCTGTTGCTGGAAGTGCAGCAAGAAGGCCAACAGCAGCAAGACCACCTAAAAGAGCGTTTTTCATTATCTTCTCCCAAGTCTAAACGCATGTAGGTGTAACAACTTACAAGTACACCCACATAATCCCATAACTTGATTAGAAAATTACATGAAACATCAAAGGAGTGCTTATGATTTACAGTTAAGTATGTTCCTATTTAGCAGATATATATTTTAAATGTTACATTTATTACAGAAATGAGTTACATATGAAATATTAGAATTATTGATGACAAGGCACTTTCCCGTGCATTGTCGCCGCAATCTGAAGAAAATCAAAAACGACCTCCAAGTATGCGTCTGGGAGCATGGTACGGGTTGCGAGGAAGGTTACTTAAATGACCGAGAGTTGGGATGGGTCACCCTCAAAGGTAGCTGTCGTTGATGACGACCCGGCTATTCGCGAGGTCTTGCAGGAACTGCTGCATGAATACGGGTTTCAGGCACTGCCATGCCACGGAAGCAAAGAGCTTATCGCGCTCATAGAGCTGGAAAACCTTGATCTGGCAATCATAGATTTGAAGTTGGATGGTGAAAGCGGCATGATGCTCGCTCAACGCCTGCGAACATCCTACGATTTTCCTATCATCCTACTCACCGGCACAGGTGATGAAGTAGACAAGATCGTCGGACTGGAAACGGGTGCTGATGATTTTCTGATGAAGCCTTTTAATCCGCGCGAACTGATCGCTCGCATTCGTGCCGTTCTGCGCCGTTACAAGCGCAACGTTCCTGCAGAACCGGAGCCCACAGTCGCGCTCGCTGCACCTCAAGCTCCCAGCGCTGGGATCATTCCTCTCGGTGAACTCTCTTTCATCTGCGATGAGCGGCGGTTGCTGGACAAGAACCTATGGGAAATTAGCCTGACCAATTCTGAGTTACGCCTACTGGAGTTTCTCATAGAGAATCCGAACCGCCCGATTGATCGCGTAGAACTGCTGGAGTATTTGGGGGGCGATCTTTCCCGCTATATGGACCGCACCGTCGATGTTTTGATCCTGCGTTTGCGCCGGAAGATTGAGGCCAATCCATCCAAGCCGGTCTTCTTGCAGACCCGCCGCGGCAAAGGCTATGTCTTCGCACTGGATGAAGCCGCTGTAGATCTGCCATGACCCTTCTGCCCCAACGCTTGAAAGCTCTGCTTTCCATCAAAACACGTTTGCTGGCAGCCATCACGCTGCTGACTTTTGCAACACTGTTTGCAGGATCGATCGCTTGGTATTGGCTGGACCAAGCCAACGTGAAACTCGTTGGGCACTACCAAAAAACCATTGAAGCAATCGCAAGCTCACTCCAACTGGCTAATAAATCGGCAGGTCTGGTGAGTTCAGCTCCCTTCATCCTGAATCTTTCCTCGGTCTATCAGATCGAGAATGAAGGCTCTCGCTTGCTTGTTGAGCTGAGTAAGGCAGAACAGCAATATCGAGACAATTTCCCACTTGCACGGCAACAGGGCAGTCTCGGGCGTTTTCTGCCGCAAGTGCAGCAAAACCTCTCGCTCATGCGCTCTCAGGTGGCTGTGCTGGTCAACGCAGCCCAGCAAATCAGCGAGTCTGAGGATCGGGTCCGCACCCTGCTTGTTGATCTCACTAAGATGGAGCGCCTCGCAGTCAAGAACTCCTCTACGTTCTACCAGAATGTAGACGAACGTGAGGCGTGGCAGGGGATTGGACAAGCAGCTAATCTGCTGATTTCCGCAGCTCATGTGACCGATTTCCTCAGTCTGGGCGAGCTGCGTCGCCGCTATCATCTGCAGATGGTCGAGCTGGAAGGCGTATCAGCCCCTGAGGTTCAGGAGGCTGTTGAAGTTCTGAAGACAATAGCAGAGGACAACGCAGGCCTTTACGCTATTCGCCATCTGGCAATGGCAGGACAGCTGGAAGCTCGCAACGCGCTTTTCAAAATCAAATCCAGCGCGCAAATGATCAACCAGCTGGTGGCTGAATTTGTACGTCTGTCCGGCAACGAAATCGCCAAACAACGGCAGGAAACATCCTCCTACATCTCTAGCGCACAGCTTGTTGTTCTGCTCACAGGCATCGCAAGTATTCTGCTGGCTTTAATGTCGGCACACTACATCGCCGGATATGTAACCAAAAACATCAACCGCATCTCCCACGCCATGTCCAGTCTGGCAAAGGGCAATCACACCACCGTACTCCCACGTCCTGCACGGCAGGATGATGAGATCACGCGGTTGTTGCACTCTTTCCGCATTTTCCGCGCCAACTCCATTCGGTTGCGCCGCATTTATGGCCAGTTACAGCGTAAGACAGAGCTGTTCGAGACCACCTTTAACTGCATTGCTGAAGGGCTGGTTCTGACCAACGATGCCCATGATATGACAGCCTGGAACCCGCGGCTGGCAGAAACGCTTCGCATCAGTGAGGCAGAGATCGATACGGCCAAAGACATTCGTGTGCTCATCCAGAACTCAGGGTTCAGATGGAAGGATGAAAACGTCCGCCCACATGGCACGCGCTTTCGCTTTGCAGAACTGATAGATGATGACGGAATCCTGATCGAAGTGCGCAAAAGCCCGCTACCTGAAAGTGGCGCAGTCTGGTCATTTTCTGATGCAACGGACCGTCGCTTTGTTCAGGAACAGGCGCAACAAAAACAAAAGCTGGAAAGCCTTGGGCAGCTGACGGGTGAAGTGGCCCATGACTTCAACAACATCCTGACCAGCATCTCTGGCAGTGTCGGAATAATTGAGCGTAAAAGCTCCAAACTCATTGATCTGAAAGGCAACATCCAGCGCATTCACAGCGCGGTAGAGATGGCCACCAACCTGACACAGCGCTTGCTTGCCTTCGCCCGCAAACAGCACCTTGAACCAGAGGTCGTTGAGATCAACCATCTCATTGAGAGTGTGGCTGAGATCATTTCCTTGAGCATCGATGAACGGATTGTCCTGACGACAGATTTACCGGAGGACGCAACCTATGTGCGCATCGATCCCGGTCAGCTGGAAAGCGCAATGCTGAACCTTTGCATCAATAGCTCCCATGCCATTTCAGATGCAGGCACCATCTCTATTCATGTCGTCGTCAATGGGTCAGAGAGCGTTTCCATCAATGTGACTGATGACGGATGCGGCATGGATCAGGAAACGCTGGAACGCGTTTACGAACCTTTCTTCACCACCCGCCACACGTCTGCAGGGTCTGGACTTGGGTTGAGCATGGTGTTTGGTTTTATCAAGCAATCCGGCGGGGAAATGGGCATCACCAGCGAGAAGGAAGAGGGGACAACAGTGACCCTCGTCATTCCGCAGGCACCGCTGGAAGATCTGGCACCCACCACCGCGATTACGTTTGACCAGCCTCGCCGCATTGTAGTGGTTGAGGATGATCTACAAACCCTGTTGCGCGCCAAGACCATGCTGAAAGAGATGGGGCTCATCTGTATCGAGGCCAACAGCTACGGCTCCGCTAAAGTGCTCATTGAGAACGGAACCAAGTTCGACATTCTCTTCACAGATGTTCAGCTTGAAGATGGCAAAATCGGATGGGATCTGGCTGAAGCCAGCATCAAAGCCTGCGCAGACCAAAAAGTGGTCGTCACCTCTGGTCGTTTCCCCAAAGCACTGGAACCACAAACACAAAGTCTAGAGCGAATCACACGACTGGCTAAGCCTTACAGCAAGGAGCAACTGGCAGAAGCTTTGCTCAGCCAGATAAAGCAGTTTGAGGCTGCTGACTAGGGCTATGCATCAGTGCCTGTTCTCTGCCCAAAGCGCATCAATAAATTGGTGTTGATCACAACCTGCATGACAAGCCTGCGAGAGAGCATAACACCGAGCATCATGGCAAAACTCTCTGTCTTTCATACTGCAGCCCTTGCCAGCTGATACTGCGTCGCCGCACTCAGGCGCAAAGGCATTTGAAACAGGACCTTCAGAAAGGTCGGTTTTCTTCGGTTCAAACAATCTCGATAAAGAAAGCATAGTCAGTTGCCTTTATTTTACGAAGTTTTCGCGGAGAACCACGGGCAGGAAGTGGATCAGGTATAGAGTGAAAGCGAGCGCAAACAGGCTCCAGGCCAGTGATATTACATCCAGATCTGGGAGAAGCAGTGGGCCGAGCGAACGGACCAGACAAGCACTTATGAGGGAGAGGATCGCGGCTCCAAGCAGCTTGGAAAGCTTCAGCGAGTACCCCGCATGCCGCAGACCCGCGATGGTCAAAACCATAAAGGTCGCCAGAGATAAACCGCCGATGAAGATCATATGCTGACCAGAAACGTAAGAACCAGCTGACAGCAGTCCCAGCAATCCGCCAGCCTCCAAGGCAAAGCCAACTCCAAAGAACCAGTAAACCAGATAAAGCGCTTTTGCGAAGAAAGTTCGTAAAGCGCCAGCCATATGCCAGTCCTGCAGGATGTTGAGCACTGCACAGGCAGACGCCAGCGCCAGCCATCCTTGCAACGCATCAGAAACACCCAACACCTTGGCAAGAGTAAACGCAGAGATGCAGAACATCGCTGCACGCCTCATTGGTGGGCGCGGAACAAAAACGGCGCCATCATCTCGCGTGGACAAAGCATCATTCACAATCACCATGGAAACAGGTGCAAGTGCGGTGAGGACCATCAGGACAAACGCACCCTCCGCAATCGCGAGCCCTTGATTGAGAACGCCAATCTGCGTGTACTCCCAAAAGCAAACAAGTTGCGCCACGCAAAGCAGAAGCACCGGCCACATGAGATGGCGCATCTTGGCACGCCAGAGCCTTGGCAAAATAACAATCAGTAATGCTGCAGGAAGAAGAGCCTGAACCACAAAGACAACAGTTGGCGAAAGCACGCCAAGCATCCAGAAAGCAACGCGGCCCGCTAGCCAAAGCGCGCCAAGCCCCACCAATTGTGCGCCTGCAATTTTTGGTGTGTTTGACCAGGAGGGGACAGCAGTGGTCAAAAAGCCTGCCATCGCACCCGTGAAAAAGCCAAAGAACATCTCATACTGATGGAAGAGCAGAGGATCTGCATCCAGTGGCACTGGCAACACATCAGCAAGCACAAGCCCCCATACGACGATGGAGAACACCGCATAAAGCGCTGACAGCGGAAAGAAGACGCGAAACCCTTCAGAAAACACCGGAGCATCAAAAAAAGAAACCTGTTGTGCAGGCACATGGGAAAGCTCAGTCATACGAGTTGCTCCCAATTGCTCATGTTGAACAGCTGCGCAATCCGATCATCTGCCAGCAAGCTCGCCTCAAGTTCCAAAAGGTTTCGACGCGTACGCTCGGAACGAGCCAGTGGCACTTCATATTCCTTGGCAAAATGACCCGGATTCGGCGCCATGACCAAAACACGGTCGCTCAAAGCCAAAGCCTCTGTCACATCGTGAGTGACCATCAGAACGGAACACTGTTTCTCATCAACTTCATGCAACACCAATCGGTAAAGATCGCGGCGGCGGCCAATGTCGAGAGCGCTAAACGGCTCGTCTAAAAACAGCAGATCAGGTTCTACCGCGAGCGCACGTGCCAACGCTCCACGCTGACGCATGCCACCGGAGAGCTCTGAGGGATACTTGATCAGATCATCCTCAGTGAAACCCATGGCATAAGCGACGGCCCGTGCTTTCTTCATACGCTGGAACTTGGAGAGCTTTTGTCCCTGAAGACCAAAGCTGATGTTGTTCAGAAGGCTCTTCCATGGCAACAACCGGTGTTCCTGAAACAGGATCGCCGTTCGATCTGCAGTGCTTGAAATCTTCCCAGCACTTGCCTCAATCAATCCCGCTGCGATGCGCAGAAAAGTCGACTTCCCGCAACCGGATGGACCGATGATGCTAACAACTTCCCCTTTTTTCAGCTCCAGCGCACTCGGTGCCAGTGTTTGCTGCAAAGGATGGTAGCGGTGGCCTTCCACTGAGACAGATAAAACGGATGGCTTTGTCTCTGCTGCGCCTCTTGGCACAACGGAGAGCAGGGGAGCTGCATCATTCAGCATGCTTCCAACCCTCCACATAATCTTTGACAGGGTTGAGCAACATACCTTCGATGACCAGCAGCAGACCAACAACCACAACAATCCACGCCATGGTGGACGCGGTATCGATATTGACGCGTGCTTCAGCAAGGCCAGCACCAATGCCACGCGTGCTGGAGAGAAGCTCTGCCATCACCACCACTTTCCAGCTCAATCCCAACGCTGTTGCCCATGCCGGAAAGAGGTAGGAGACAATCTGCGGTGCCTGCACGTGCCAGAACCGTTGCACCGGCGGCACATGAAAACTTTGTGCCATCTCATCCAGCTCCTTCTCCCGCATCCGCACGCCTTGCAAGGCTCCTGCGAAAATGAGCGGGATCGTTGAGATGAACACTGTAAAGATCGGCGTGCCGTCATCGCCGCCAAACCACAGCAGCGCAAGCACGATCCATGCAATCGGCGGCACCCCAAGAGCCACGGTAATAAACGGCTTACAGAGTAGCGACAGTGTGTTGGACCAACCGGCTATCAGGCCAAAGAAAATACCAAAAGCGCTGGCAAGCAGAAAGCCAGCAAAGGCCCGCTTGGCAGTGATCAGAATGTATTCGAGCCCGGATGGCAAAGCGACAAGATCCACCAACCGGCTCAATGCTTCCAATGGCGCAGGCAACACCAAAGACCCGAAGGTCTCAAAACCGACTTGCCAGAGCGCGAAAATGAGAAATACCCCCGCCAGAGTGCCCCAACCACTCCAAAGTTTACTCATTAACGTCGATAGCATGTGATGGATCATCAGGTATTTCTCGTTGTGTGTTGGGCTCAGCAGATCAGGTGACCGTAACCTTTGCGCAGCCTGCCAAGCCTGCTTCGCTACAGATAGAAGTCTGCGTTCGGCAATTTTCCGCCAATGATGGATGGGTTCTTTTCCGCCAGAATGGAGTAGAACTGCTCCAACTCGGCCTGAATGTCTTTGGCACGCTCTGCTGTTAGATGCGTATGCGGAATGGACTTGGCGATCACAGGCGCAGGAAGCGTGATGCTTTCAGATGCAACAGCCGCCGCTTCCTTGGGGTTTGCCTTCACCCACTCAGTGCCGGTGACACAGGCTTTGTGGAAGCCTTCAATCAGCTCTGGCTGCGCATTGAGAAGATCTTCATGCACCATCATACCTGCCATCGGGAAGCGACCTTCGCCGCCCGTCACAGACGCCCATTCACTGGCCAAATCGATAGAACGATGGATCGACTTACCCATCTTTTTGCCTTTGACCATACCCGCTGTCGCAGCCGGCTCTGGCAGAACGCAATGCTTGATACGACCTGAGAGCAGAAGCTGTAATGCTTCAAACGGGGTGCTGACATAGTGCAAGGAATAGTCTTTGCCCTCAGTCAGCCCGTTTTGTTGCATGACGCGACCAAACACCAGATCCGGCATATCATTTCGAAAGAACATGCCGATCTTCTCACCGGCCAGATCCGCAGGGGACTTCACAGAACCATCATAGCTGAGCACATAAAGCATGCCCCAGGTCATGATGTTCAGCATCTTCACGGGAAGGCCTTTGTTGGCAAGGTTCGCGGCAACATAAGACGGGGTGCCCGCCAATTTCCAGTCACCGGAAACGAAACCAGCGCGCAGGACATCTGGTGACTTGTAAACGGAGAAATCTACTTTCTCTGTAAAGTCAGAGAGCAAGCCTTTGTTGGCAATGTAAGACAACACGACAGATGGCCCCACTGGCGGACCATGCAGAGCCAGCGCCGGATTTGCCGCTTGTGCCACGAATGGCAGCGTACTACCCAGAGATGCTGCAGCAGTAAACACTGCAGTGTGCGAAAGAAAAGAACGACGTGTGATCATTTTTGAGTTTCCATCGAAACGAGATAGAAAGCGAACAGCTCGCAAATGCGAATGAATTGCAACTACTGTAGATCACGAACATTCCTTCGCTTATTTGACAAAAGTCAATAACCTGAAGATTAAATTCATATTAAGGCAATTTAGCCTACAAAATCCCACTTAGAGCCTCCAAGATGCGCAGGAGCATTGCGCGACTATTTCATAGTTTCCCTGAATTTTAAGTTCAAAGCACAAAGCTATCAAGGGGATGAGCTTGCTCATGTAGGGTAGGCTCAAAGATACCCAAACTGCACGAAATCAAGTTAACCTCTCTTGCGGTAAATGTGCAAAAACACATTCCTCATAATAATTGTGCGCATTCGCCGCAGGGGTAACCTTGCGTAGATCAAACCAGTATTATTACAGTTTGATATGAGAGTTTTCACATAGCTGAAAAAACAGAAGCGCAAGGAAGACCCCAGATGAGAATTGCTTACACCCTACCAAAAGGGAAACTGGTGCTGACAGAGCTTTCCGAGAAACTTCGGGAAAACGGCATACGGACTTGCGGTATTGTGCAGGCAGATACGGTCAACGAAGATCGCCATCGCTGCGATATGGACGTTCTGGTCCTGCCAGACGGGCCACAAATCTCCATCACCCAATCCCTTGGCAAGGAGTCTTCCGGCTGCCGACTGGACACATCAGCCCTCGCGCAAGCTGCAGGCGAAGTTACTCAGCGGATCAACGAGCCGTTTGACGTGTTCATCCTTAACAAGTTTGGTGAGCAAGAGGCCAATGGCAGCGGATTTCGGGATTTGATCGTGAAGGCGCTAGAGAGCGGAGCGTCCGTTCTCGTTGGCACCAACCATATCAATATCGACGCTTTTAAAGAATTCTCCGGCGGTATGGCGGAATTTGTTGAGCCAAACGTTGCTGATCTCACAGCTTGGGTTGAGAATCGCTAGGCATTGATAACGCGGATCATTCGCCATGGCCTTTGCTAATGATCCTCTCTATTCCCAATACGTAAGAGTGGTAATTATTCTTCACCTCTTTGCAACGCAAAGAGTTTTGAGGAAATAAGCTCACGGCGCTGTTGATCCTGCCCAAGGCGGAAAGATGTCTCCACGAAATCAATGTGCCGATGCGCCGCCTCTTCAGCCTTTGCGCCATTTCGCGTGAAGATAGCCCTGCCGATCTCCTCGTGCTGGTCTAACAGTTGCTCCCCAGTTCCATCAATCGAGCGCAAGAACTCGCGATTATAGAAGACACCCTTCTGCGTCAGTTCATAGATGGAAGACATCATATGAATAAGCATGGCATTGTGACCCGCATCCACAATCGCCAAATGAAACGCGATATCATTCTTCTTTGAAGCAATATCGTCGCCATTGGCCTGCGCTTCCCGTAGGTTTACGAGAATAGCCTCAAGTCGCTCAAGATCCAGTTTGGTTGCACGCTCAGCAGCCAGACGAGCTGCAAATCCCTCCTGAACCCGTCGATATTCAAGGTAGTCATAAAAAGCCGTCTGATTGCGGCTGATCAGATTGATCAAGGCAGGGCTCATAGCTGCACTGATGAGAGGCGCTATGAACGATCCTTCACCGTGACGGATAGCAATGAGATTGGAATCTTCCAGCCGCTTCAGCGCTTCACGAACCTTCGGACGAGAGACACCCATACGCTCAGAGATATCTCTTTCTGAAGGTAGCTTCGTCCCCTCTTTCAGCACACCGGCTAAAATGAGTCCCTCAATCTGCTCAGTTACAGAATCCACCACTGTATCGTGGTCGATAGGCTCAAAAAGATAATCTACAGATACCATTTTACACTTCCTGCCGGTCACAATTCCAATATTGGTCGATTTTATTTTCCAATTCAAGGGGAAGAGCGCCGAGAGCCACAATATTGATATATCAAAGCATGTATTACGCACTAATACGTTGTTTTACAGCGAATTTTCTATCCCTTAGGTATGCAAACCCAATAATTCTACGCATCCACACCATTAGTATTTGCCCGCGTGTCAAGCCCGAAAAACGGCTAAAACGGCAAAATATATTTCTTGATTTATTTTAGAGGTCAATATTATTTACCATTAATCAGCTGCTTGGGAGGACAGCGCAAAAGCGCGTTTAGCAGCCGAATGCCATTTGGAGGAAACATGAAAAAATCTGTCTTAAGCCTTGCTCTCGCCGCCTCTGTAGCTGCCTCGGTGCTCGCAGCTCCTATCGCAAACGCAGCCGACAAGCTGCTGCTGAAGACACCAATTGCCTTCTCTACCTCTCTGCCAGGTTTGGGAAGCCCAATTCCTCGTGTCGCTGAACAGCTGAAGCTGATGTCTGGCGGCTCCATCAAAATGAAGGTGTATGAGCCGGGCAAGTTGGTTCCACCATTTGAAATTCTCGACGCTGTTTCTTCAGGCAAAATCAATTCCGGCTACACAACGGCTGGCTATTGGGCTGGCAAAATTCCTGCAGCTCCACTGTTCTCAGCCGTTCCTTTTGGCCCGGAAGCTGGTGAATATGCGGCTTGGCTCTACTACGGCAACGGCCTGTCCCTGTACCAGGAAATGTACGATCAGGCTGGCTACAACGTAAAAGTTCTGCCATGTGCGATCATCGCTCCAGAGACATCCGGCTGGTTCGCTAAGGAGATCAATTCTCCTGAAGACCTGAAGGGTCTGAAAATGCGCTTCTTCGGCCTTGGCGGTAAAGTTATGCAGAAGCTTGGCGTTGCAACTTCTCTGCTGCCAGGCGGTGAAATCTTCCCGGCGCTTGAGAAAGGCGCGATTGATGCGACCGAATTCTCCATGCCTGCCATTGACGCACGCCTCGGCTTCCACAAACTGGTAAAGTATAATTACTTCCCAGGTTGGCATCAGCAGGCGACCGTCTTCGAACTGCTGATCAACAAAGACGTTTGGAACAAAGCAAGCGACACTCACAAAGCGATCATTGAGAACGCATGTAAGGCATCTGTTACCGACAGTTTTGCTGAAGGTGAAGCGATCCAGCACGAAGCTCTGCTCGACAACGTCAACAACAACGGCGTTCAGATCAAGCAGTGGTCTCCTGAAATGCTCGACGTGTTCCGTTCAACATGGAACGACGTTGCTCAGGAAGAAGCTGCAAATGATGCATTCTTCGCAAAGGTTCTGACTGACCTCAACCAGTTCCGCGATAACTACAAAATCTGGAAAGAAAACGCGTTCCTGCCGCGTAAGTAATAAAAACTTGGGAGCGGCTTTTCCTTGCCGCTCCCAATTCTACTATTGGCCTCAGCCTTCCAGACCAGATAGTTGCGGCGTTGACCTGCAAGAGTGAATGCTATGATAAAAAATCCTCAGGACACTTCAGATCCAATTGAGCTCTTTGAAGAAATTCTCGAGCACGAAGACACTGACAAACAACCCATAGCCGTTGCACTGGATCACTTTGTAAAAGGCGTTGGCCACGTTGTAATGTGGGCCAACCTGCTGCTGATCCTTGCAATCGTCACTCAGGTAACAATGCGTTATCTGTTTAACTACAACTTCCCTAAGCTTGATGAACTTCAGTGGCACATCTACGGTCTGGTGACCATGGTGGGCATCTCTTACGCGCTGGTCACAGATAGCCACGTAAGGGTGGATTTGCTGCACATGCAGCTGAGCCCGCGGACACAACGTTTCATTGAAATCATCGGCATTTCTGCGCTTTTGGTTCCTTTCATCTACCTCATGGTGGATCAGGGTTACGACTATTTCTACGACAGTTTCCGCGTGAGCGAACGCTCCTCCAGCCCAACTGGCCTGCCTGCGCGTTGGGCACTCAAAGCAGTCATCCCGCTAAGCTTTGTTCTGTTGGGAGTGGCAGCACTCGCCCGCCTTATCCACGACGTTCACGCAATCTGGGTCGACAGTGAGAGCGAGCGGAAAGGGAAGGGCATCCGCCTGATCCTCCTCGCATTCCTTGGCTTTGCTATTGTTGCGTATGGCTTGTCTTTCCTCGTCGAGACCACTGAAGAGAAACTCGTCATCGCGATGTTCCTGAGCTTTATTGCGCTGCTCTTTTCCGGTTACCCTGTTGCATGGGTTCTGGCAGGCGTAGGCATTGCGTATTGCGGTCTGGCTTATCTGTTCGACAACGACCATATGGCCTGGACTGGCCTTGAGAGCACTTTCACCGGCCTCGACTACCTGACATTGGGCGCAACCGTAAACCGTGTTTACGCGACCATGTCCAACGCTGTTCTTGTCGCTCTGCCTATGTTCATCTTCATGGGTCTGATGCTGGACGAAAGCGGCGTGGCCGAGCGCTTGATGACCTCCATGCAGAAGCTGTTCGGTACAGTGCGTGGTGGTCTCGCAATCACAGTAACGCTCATCGGCATCATCCTTGCTGCCTCCACCGGCATCATCGGTGCTTCTGTTGTGCTGCTTGGTGTGCTGTCTCTCCCATCCATGATGCAACAAAAATACTCCAAGTCACTTGCGGCTGGCGTGGTCTCTGCCTCCGGGACACTGGGCATCCTCATTCCGCCTTCCATCATGCTGGTAATCATGGCAGACCAGATGGCACTGTCCGTTGGTGACCTGTTCATGGCGGCGGTGTTCCCTGGCGTCATCATCGGTATGCTCTACCTCGTGTATATCTTCGTGATTGCCCTGATCAAACGCGATGCAGCACCAGTGCCGGAAGGTGCGAAGGCACCAGACTGGCACGCCATCAAAGACGTAATGATTGCAGCGCTGCCAACCTTGTTGCTGATCCTTGCCGTGCTGGGCTCTATCTTCGCAGGCCTGACCACGCCAACAGAAGCTTCCGGCATCGGTGCACTCGGCGCAACTCTACTGGCACTCGGCTATCGCAAACTTACATTCCGCAAGCTGGTCAACGTGCTGAAGTCCACCTTCAACACCACCGCTTACATCTTTGCCATCTTCCTCGGCGCAACCATCTTCTCCTACGTCCTGCGTGAGATGGGCGGTGATGCGCTGATCGAAGAAATGGTGGCTTCCACCGGCTTTGGTGCCAACGGAACAGTCCTGTTCATCCTGTTCATCGTGTTCCTGCTTGGCTTCGTGCTGGATTGGATTGAGATCACACTGATCGTGCTGCCTCTGATGCGTCCAATCATCAATGGCCTTGGCCTCGATATTGGTGGCTATGGGGTGATTGATGAGCCTGCACTGATCTGGTTTGTGATCCTTGTGGCTGTGACCCTGCAAACCTCGTTCCTGACACCGCCCGTTGGCTTCGCCTTGTTCTACCTGAAGGGCGTGTGTCCGCCCGAGATCAAACTGACAGACATCTACCGCGGTATCATTCCGTTCGTGCTGCTGCAGTTGCTGGGCCTGATGCTGGTGTACTTCCTGCCACCATTGGCCACATGGCTGCCATCCGTCGCCTATTAGGATGCCGAGATGAACAACGCAGAGCTGATCAAGCAGTTTGAGAAAGTCGTTGGCACTCGCCACGTTCTCAGCGACCCGAAAAAGACAGAGCGGTTCCGTAAAGGGTTCCGCTCTGGAGAAGGGGAGGCGATTGCAGTCGTACGTCCCGGCACACTGCTAGAGCAGTGGAAGGTGCTGCAAGCCTGTGTTGCGGCAGACAAGATCGTCATCATGCAAGCCGCGAACACCGGACTGACGGAGGGCTCGACGCCAAAGGGGACGTATGAGCGCGATGTGGTGCTCATCAACACCAACCGGATGACACAGATTCAGGCTCTGGACGACGGTAAGCAAATCATCAGTTTTCCCGGCTCTACTTTGTTTGATCTGGAGAAAATGCTGGCTCCACTGGGCCGCCAGCCACATTCAGTGATCGGCTCGTCCTGCATTGGTGCCTCCATCATTGGCGGTGTATGCAATAACTCTGGCGGATCGCTCATTGAGCGCGGCCCGTCCTACACCGAGCTTTCTTTATTCGCTCAACTCAACGCGAATGGTGAACTGGTTCTCGTCAACCATCTCGGTATTGAACTTGGCAACTCAGCTGAGGAAATCCTGAGCAATCTGGAAAGTGGCAATTACGTTCCAGCGGATGTGAAGGGCACCAACCAGAAGGCATCAGACAGCGAATACCACAGCCGTGTTCGCAATGTGGATGCTGCCACACCAGCGCGTTTTAATGCGGATAAACGCCGTCTTTATGAGGCCAGCGGCTGCGCAGGTAAGCTTGGCGTATTTGCTGTTCGTCTGGATACGTTCCCCAAAGCGGGTGCTGAAAAGACTTTCTACATCGGCACCAATGATCCGGCAGAACTGACTGAACTGCGCCGCCATATCTTGTCGCACTTTGAGAGCCTTCCGGTTTCAGCAGAATACATGCACCGCGAAGCCTATGACATCTCAGAGAAGTACGGCAAAGACACCGTCGTCATGATCAACCACCTCGGTACAGATCGACTGCCAACTTTCTTTGCTCTGAAGGGCGCGGTGGATGCGTATCTGAACAAGATCAGCTTCCTCCCAAAGAACCTGACGGACCGCTTCATGCAAGTGCTTGCGAAGGTTTGGCCGGATGTTCTGCCAAAACGCATGTCTCAGTATCGCAGAGATTATGAACACCATCTCATCCTTAAGATGAGCGACGAGGGCATTGATGAGGCGGGCGCCTTCCTGAAGGATTTCTTTGCATCTCGTTCAGGTGACTTCTTCGCTTGTGATGCGATTGAAGGCAAGATGGCCGCACTTCATCGCTTTGCTGCTGCAGGTGCTGCAATCCGTTACAAAGCAGTGCACGAAGATGCTGCGGAAGACATTCTTGCGCTGGACATCGCATTGCGCCGGGATGATCGCAGCTGGTTTGAGCAATTACCCGCACATATCAAAGACAAGCTAATCCACCGGCTCTATTACGGCCACTTCATGTGCCATGTGCTGCATCAAGATTACATCGTGAAAAAGGGTGTAGATGTGGCAGCCCTCAAGCAGGAAATGCTTGAGATACTAGACACACGTGGTGCGGAATATCCGGCGGAACACAATGTCGGGCATATCTATAAAGCCAAACCGGACCTAGTCGAGTTCTATAAGTCCATAGACCCGACAAACAGCTTTAATCCGGGTCTTGGAAAAACGTCCCGTTGCAAACATTATCATTGACACAAAGGCCAGAGTATCCGCTCTGGCCTAAACTCTTTTGGTGCTTTCACGTGCTGAAATTGTGTAGCTCAAATCAACAATCGGAGTAGAAGGCACACCTTCTTCGCCGATCACCATTGCCCCGGCAAGCCGACCAATCTCTCGCAGTGGAGTGGTTACCGAGGTGATACTTGGAACGGTTTCTGATGAGATGCCCAAATCATTAAAACCGCAAATGCCGAGTTCGTCCGGAACCTTGATACCTCGGCGCTGACATTCAAACAGCACGCCGACAGACAAGTCATCATTGTTGCAAAAGACTGCGTCGCACTCAGGAAACTGTGACGTAAGTTTATCCAGCAATGTTGCACCCAGCCGCACGTTGGAGGGCTTGTTCGTTACCGCTATACATTCCTCTCGCAACTCGCCATTGTCGCTGATCGCTTTTTTGAAGCCAGCCAGACGTTTCAGAGAGCGCGGGTCCATCTGCGCGCCAATGAAGCCGATGTTTTTGTAACCCGAATCGATCAGATGTTGCGTCGCCGTCTCTGCGGCCTGATCATGCGAGAAACCAACAATCATATCGATGGGTTTCGGACTGATGTCCATAATCTGCACGACAGGAACGCCTGCATTCTCAAGCATCTGCCTGGTTTCATCAGTTTGCTCAAGACCAGAAATGATCACGCCGGAGGGAGTAGGGTTCAGGAATGATCGCAGGATGCGCTCTTCTTCCAGTGAGTCGTAATTGGTGTAACCGATCTGCATATTAAAGCGTGATCCGTGCAACGCATCGCTGATTCCGCCAAGCACGTCAGTGAACACGTTGTTGGAGATGGAAGGGACCATAACCACGATGGAACTGGACTTATTTGACGCAAGAGTAGAAGCAGACTGGTTCGGCACATAGCCAAGTTTTTTCACAGAAATTTCAACTTTCGCGCGCAATGCCTCGGACACCTTTTCCGGTGAGCGAAGTGCGCGGGAAACTGTGATTGCGCTAACGCCAGCTTCTCGTCCAACATCTACAAGCGTTGGTTTTGGCATCAAAAAATACTCCCTATTCCTGAGCGCCTTTGTAGATATTTCAGATACCTCTTGCAAAATGATTGCGCAATCATTTATGATCAAATTCTCTTAGGAGGAAAATTAGGGCCGTGGAAGACTATAAAAAATCAGTATTTGTCGTCATGGGTGTTTGTGGGGTCGGCAAAACCTCAGTGGCACGCGTTTTGGCTACGTGTTTACCGGCGACCTATGTCGAGGCAGATGATTTTCATCCTGAAGGCAATATTGAAGCAATGGGCCGGGGGCATCCGCTAACGGATGACATGCGCCGACCTTGGCTGAATGATCTTTCGCAAGCGATCGTTGACTTAAACAAACAAGAAGCAACACCTGCTGTTGTTGTTGCGTGTTCCGCCCTTAAGCGGTCTTACCGTGACATCATCCGCACTTATTTGCCTCATGCCTGTTTTATCTTCCTTTCAGGATCAAAAGATATCATTCGCGAAAGAATGCTCAACCGGCAGGATCATTTCATGCCACTTGAGCTGCTAGACAGCCAGTTAGAAATCCTGCAGCCCCCGTCTTTAGACGAGCTGCACATCAACGTCGACGTGAGTGGCGCTAAAACTGACATCATCAATCAAATTTTGCGTCAAATCATGCCGGAAACTGTGGCCTAAGGCCGCCAACATCGAATACTCTTCAGGGAGGTACTGTGAGTATGAAGTTTTTGAAATTTGCAGCTGCAGCAGTGATTGCAGCATCCACTGCCACAACGGCACTTGCAGCAGATTATTCTCTGCGTTTCCAGTCATCTGACCCAGCTGGCAACCCAAACTTTGAACTTCAGCAGGCTTGGGCAGCACGTGTTGGCGTTCTTACCAACGACCGCGTTAATATTGAAATGCTGCCAGTTGGCACCATCGTTCAGCACACTGAAACTCAGGATGCTGTTGCAGCAGGCATCATTGACGGTCACATCACTGACACCTCTTACTTCACCGGTAAAGATGCAGCCTTCGGTCTGATCGCAAACCCGGTTGGCGCATACGGTTCTCCATCCGAAATGCTCAACTTCATGGAGTACGGCGGCGGCAAGCAGCTGATGAACGAACTGCTGAACCCATATGGTCTTCAGTTCATCGGCGCGAGCACTCCGGGGCTCGAAGCCTTTATCTCCAAAGTTCCTCTGGACGGCGTTGATGACCTGAAGGGTCTGAAAATGCGTGCACCAGAAGGTCTGGTACAGAACGTATTCGCTGCAGCAGGCGCAGCACCTGTGAACCTGCCTGGTTCTGAAGTGTTCACCGCGCTGGATAAAGGCGTGATCGACGCAGCAGACTACACAGTGTTCTCAACCAACCACCAGCAGGGCATGCACGCTGTAGCAGGTCATCCGGTGTATCCAGGCTTCCACTCCATGCCATTGGTTGAAGTTTCCATGAATAAAGAAACATGGGACAGCATGCCAGCCGACATTCAGGCAATCCTGGAAATGTCTGTGCGTGATTACGCACGTGACATTACTGCTCAACTATCCATGCGTGATGCTGTTGCAGTGGCAGAAGCTATTGCAGATCCAAACATCACCGTTCACAATTGGTCTGCAGAAGAGCGTGCTAAGTTCCGTGCAATTGCACGCTCTCAGTGGGAAAAAGTTGCTGCGAAATCTGATAACGCAAAACGCGTTTACGCGGTACTGTCTGCTTACCTGAAAGAGCAGGGTCTGCTTGCTCAGTAAGCTGATTTAAATCGCGTGAAACATACCGGACCGTCAAATTCCCCGACGGTTCGGTACCTAGCGGGGAGGCAGGGTGAATGTCAGATCACGAAGAAAAAGACGCTGGCCAAAGAGCCATACCTGAAGCGGGTCTGTTCGGGCGCATAATAGCAAAACTCAGCACACTCTTTTCACTTGCAATCGTATCGTCTGCGGCAATTCTGATTTTTGAAGTCGCAATGCGGTATCTGTTTAATTCACCAACCATTTGGGCCCACGAAACCGTCATCTTCCTGACGGCGACAACATTCCTGTTTGGTGGTCTTTACTGCGCATCGACAAACAAACACATCCGTGTGGTTCTGATTTACGATGCACTCTCTCCCGAGCTTCGGCGTGTCTTTAACGTTGCTATCTCCATTGCCTGTGCACTCGCCAGCGCCTTGTTCTCCTGGGCAGGCTGGCTCGTTGTAAAACGCGCAATCTGGACACCCGCCGGCGATTTCCGTCTGGAGACCTCCGGCTCTGCATGGAACCCGCCAACACCAGGTCTGCTAAAGCTGTTCCTGCTTGGTATCCTTATTCTCATGTGCCTGCAATTTGCAATTCTGGCCGTCAACTACGCTAAGAAAAAATGACCGATTTACTCATCCTGATCCCGGATTTCAAAGCTCTGGGCATCGAGCTGGCTACGGTTCTGATGTTCGGCTCATTGCTTCTGCTGCTGCTGACGGGCATGCCTCTTGCTTTCGTCACACTGCTTGTTGCTCTCATTTTCGCACTGGGCTGGTTCGGCCCAGGCGCTGTGCCGCTGATCGTCAGCCGCATCTTCAGCTTTGTGAATTCCTTCGTTTTTGTCTCCGTTCCCATGTTTGTGCTCATGGCCGCGATCCTGGATCGATCGGGCATAGCCAAGGACCTGTTTGACGCCATGCGCCTCGTTGGCGGGCGTCTGCGCGGTGGCATCGCCATCCAGACGCTTCTCGTGGCTGTTGTTTTGGCGGCCATGTCCGGCATCATCGGTGGTGAAGTTGTTCTGCTTGGAGTGATCGCCCTGCCGCAAATGCTGCGTCTTGGCTACGACCGCAAACTTGCGATTGGTGTATGCTGTGCAGGTGGCGCTCTGGGTACAATGATCCCGCCATCCATCGTACTCATCATTTATGGCCTGACCGCCAGTGTCTCCATCGGCGACCTTTTCACGGCAGCGTTCTTCCCGGGCCTGATGCTAGCAGGCATGTACGCAGCGTATATTCTGATCCGCGCCTATTCCAACCCTGAAATCGCGCCAATACCAGAAGCTGGCGAGATCCCAATCGCTGAAAAAATGCGCCTCCTGAAAGGCTTGTTTCTTCCGATCCTCGTTGTGGTGTTCGTTCTTGGCTCTATCTATGGCGGCATCGCGAGTGTGACTGAGGCTTCTGCCATCGGTGTGCTCGGCGTAACCATCTCAACCATCATCCGCCGCGAGTTCTCTGTCAGCCTCATCATGGGGGCAGCTAAGCAGACCTTATCAACTGTTGGTATGATCGTTTGGATTGGAGTAGGGGCCTCTGCACTGGTCGGCGTGTTCAACTTGATGGGTGGTATCCGCTTTGTTCAGGCGCTGATCACAGGTATCTCCGACGATCCAACCGTCGTGATCCTGTTCATGATGCTCATCCTGTTCGTGCTTGGCATGTTCCTGGATTGGGTTGGCATCGCACTGCTTACCATGCCGATCTTCGTGCCAATCGTCTCACAGCTTGGTTACGATCCAATCTGGTTCGGCGTTGTCTTTGCCATGAACATGCAGGTCAGCTTCCTGTCGCCACCATTCGGACCCGCGGCCTTCTACCTGAAGAGTGTGGCACCGCCCGATATAAGTCTGGGCGAAATCTTCAGAGCACTGCTGCCTTTCATCATGATCCAGATCGCAGCCGTCGCCCTGCTGATCATCTTCCCCGGCATCGCAGTCAGCTAACAACAATAACCACACTGAAAAAAGAGCCTGCGGCCACCACCGCAGGCTCTTTTACTGTTTAAGCCTATGTGCTTCTGGCAGTGACCCACTGCTGCACAATCTTTATCTGCCCTCTCAGCTGCTGCTCTGGCGGTCTTTGTGTTTGGTCTAATTGTTCACTCTTAATCTAGTGATCATGGCCAAAACATTCCTTTACTCAAATCAACCGAGCTGCCCAAAAGGCTTCGATGGGGAACAATCGATCAGATTTTTATTGGAATAACGCGATGAGCAGGATGTTGAACAAGTCCTCCAAAGAACGCTGAGTGGTATTGATTCATTAAAATTACATGGAATTTATCTTCTTGACACACTCAGAGCCCACGCCGATCAATAGTTAATTGAACATAAATTAGGCGTGCTCGGATTCGTCATTTAGATGAGGAGAAGCAGGAAAATTCTTATTCTGAATTTGGTATTCAGTGAGACACAGCTCACCTACTTTTACATCGTGTTGCAAGGAATTCTCATCAGACTTTCACCTCTTGCTGATTGCTCGTGTAATCCGCGCGATTAATCACGAAGAGGTTCATTCTTCATCAATTTCACAAGTTAAAACAGATATATGGAAGAGTTACTCATGCCATTTCACATTACAGGCGGCAAGCAGCCCGGCACTGATGACAGTACAACAT
>NZ_LMCK01000039.1:28058-73743 GCF_001623165.1 Pseudovibrio sp. WM33 | reverse complement strand
CTAACTTTCAAACCGGACCACTCAAGTGGGGCTGATCAGTCCAAAGGTGATCGGTATCCATAAAAAACCTCCCTGCTCAAATGTAAAAAGGCCACGCCAATGGCCTAAGCAGGGAGGTCTCTTACCGAAAATGTAGAACTCTTCCAGTCCTCCACCGGTGGTGGAGGTTTATTTTGCTTACAACAAAAGGCAGCTTAGAATATCTAAGCTGCCTCTCAATTTTCAAAATTTTGAAGTGTGTTAGCCGACTTTCGCAACCGCGGTCAGGAAGTCATCAACTTCTCTGCCAAGCGCACGCGTACTTTCAGTCACCTCTGTAGAGGCCGTCAGCACACGTGAGGACGCGGTATTGGTTTCGCTCACTGCATCAGAGACCAGCGTCATATTCTCGTTTACGCTGGATGTTCCAACAGCAGCTTCCTGCACGTTGCGGCTGATCTCAGTTGTCGCGGCCCCCTGCTGCTCAACAGCCGTCGCAATTGCAGAGGTAAATGCGGTAACCTCATCCATTGTATGCGAGATACCCTCGATGGAGGTTACAGCATCTGTCGTGGAGTTCTGAATCGCAGAGACCTGGGAACTAATTTCCTCTGTGGCCTTGGACGTCTGGTTGGCAAGTTCCTTCACCTCAGCCGCAACGACTGCGAATCCCTTACCGGCTTCTCCAGCACGCGCTGCTTCAATGGTCGCATTCAAAGCCAGCAAGTTGGTCTGCTCGGCGATTGCCTGAATCAGCCCGACAACCTCACCAATCTTGACTGTGGCATCGGCCAGCTCATTGATGCGGTCGTTGGAAACGTGCGCACTCTCAGTTGCTTTGGCAACAACGGAGGTTGTCGCGCTCACCTGACGTGCAATTTCCTCAATGGAACTGCTCAGCTCTTCAGCTGCGGCAGAAACCATCTGCACGTTGTTTGCAGCATCAGTTGAAGAGGCCGCTGCCCGTTCTGTCTGATCAGAAGTTCCACGAGCAAGATCTGCCATCACGCTGGCAGTCTCACCCATCTCACCCATGCTGTCATTCACAGAGGTCAGCAAGTTCGCAGCTGTGTTTCTGAAGTCAGAGATCAACTGCTCAATTTCGCGCTGCTTTTCAGCATCCTTTTCAGCAACATGTGTCTGTTCTTCGCGTAAACGCGCACGTTCAAGAGCATTGTCGCGGAAGACCTGAACTGTACGGCTCATGTCGCCAATTTCGTCTTTACGCTTTACACCGGCGATCTCAACATCAGTATCGCCATCTGCCAGACGCTCCATGATGCCGGTCAGACGTTTGGTAGGACGAGTGATGGCAAGAGACAGACCCAGTGCAATCAACGCACCAAGTGCAAGACCAACAGCAACGGTCGTCGCAATCAGATTGGTTGCAAGATCACCAGCCGCGCTCGCATGTTCAGCTTCAAGTGCAGCAATGTCAATGATCTGGCCCTGAACCGTTTCAGACTGCTCAGTGAGCTTTGTAACAAGGCTGGCAAGTTCTTTCTTACCATTTGCCATTGAGCCAAAACCAGAACGGATCGCAGCGATTTCTTTGATGGCATCTTTAGATGCCTTCACACCACCCTCGATGTCTTTCACACCCGTTTTAAACTCGCGGCCTGCTGCGCCAAGCTGATCAATCTGCTTGGAGACTTCCTCAGACTTCACACCAGAACCTGCACGCAGGAAGGAAAGAGAAGACGAGCTCACAGCCAGTGTCTGACGTGTGACGTTGGAAACTGAGGCCAGTGCAGCATCAACCTGCTCCTTACGGTCAACAGCTTCAGCCTGCTTCCTGTTCGCGTCATCAATGGAGCGATAGGTAAAGCCGATGACCAGCTGAGCCGTTTCGCCAAGCACATCAATACTTGCAGTAATGTCCTGACGCAGCGAATACATCTCGGAGAAATCAGTGGAATCGCGCAGAGCCTTTAACTTATCAACCAGCGTGTCCGCAACACCCGCAAGGCTTTGAAGAACCTTGGCATCCAGATGAGACAACTGGATCTTCTGCAGTTTCTTGATCTCGCGACGTGCCTTTGCAGCGCTGAGCAACGTTTTGCGCAGAGCGCCTTCTTCAGAGCTTGTTGTCGCCTTCACGAAGAAGTAACGCATATTCAGCGCCTGACTCTGAATAGTCGCAACAAGGCGGCCTGCTTTGTCAGCTTCTTTCAGCTGCTCTTTGGCCAGCTTGTCCTGTTCAGTGGCTGAAGCCGCAATCTTCGAGATGTCAGTCTGAACCTTTTTGCCAATCACCTGAAGTTTAGCAACAGCAGACATCATCTTAGCAATCTGAGATTCCTGAATATCGGTCGACATGCGAACGCGGCTGAACAGGCCTTTCAGAGCCCGCACATTTTCGTGGGTCTCTTCAAAGGCGGTACCATCTTTTCCATCAACAACAACTTGCTCATGAAGAGCTTCCAGATCTGCGCCCAACAAGTTCAGCTCATCAGCAGCAGCGGTTGCATCATACTTGCTCAAGCTGCGCAGATAGGTTTCACGCGCTGAGGTCGTATCATGCAGGCCCTGCATTAAACGCATGGTTGCATTTGTCATCTCTGTTTGCTTGGTGAGCTGAGAGATAGAAAAGATTCCGATCCCACCAGCTGCAGCGGAAAGCAAGAGTACAATAATGAAGCCACCACCGATTTTCATCGACAGCTGCAAATTAGCAAATAGCTGGAGGACCCGCCTCATGACCCGATTTCTCCCGAATAGAAGTCATTGCCCATGACTTGGCGGCATCTTATGCTTGTAAATATCAACCAGTGGTTAACCCGTGGGTATCTATGACGTTAACTGAGTACTTTCTGAAAGTTTTATCATCTTATGCGTTCGTCATGTCTTTATTATAAGTACAATAAATGACTACATTTTTACCAATTAAGAATCAGCAACCTGAGATAGCAGCGCTTCAAGTGCAGTACGCAGATTGCCGGAGAGCGCTTGCGGCCTGCGTGTCGCACGATCTACGTACACATGCGTAAAAAAACCTTGTGCGGCGGCTCTCTCAGCATCTTGCGCAAACAAGGCCAGTTCGTATCGCACAGAGCTGTTGCCCAGGTGCCCGACGCGCAAACCAATATCGATCTTTTCCGGGTAGGCGATCTCAGAGAAGTACTGGCAACCAGATTCCACAACCAACCCGATCTCATCCCCCTCATGAATGTTGAGGGCATCGTTTTCGATGAGGTAGGCGTTCACAGCACTATCGAAATAACTGTAGTAGACCGCATTATTAATGTGCCCATATACATCGTTGTCTTCCCAACGGGTCTGAACATCACTGAAGAACGCGTAATGTGCACGAGTATGCGCAGCCGGCTTTTTGGGTTTGCTCATAGTCTATGGTCTCCGCTTCAATCCGTTCTCAAAGAGCCTGCTGGTAGATCTTCAAGGCGCTATCCTCGTCAACCTCACGTGGATTATTCACCAGCAACCGCGTTTGCTTCATCGCTTCACTGGCCAGCTTCACAACGTCCTGCTCATTAATGCCCACTTCACGAAGCGTTGTTTCAACACCCAGAACTTTGGAAAGCTCCGCCAACCGGTCTGCAAACACGCTGCCTCGATTATCCGCCGGAATCTCTGAGAGCTCCGGGAACACCAACGGAGCTAACTCAGCATAAGCCTGCGCACAGGTTGGCAAGTTGAACCGCATCACATGCGGCAGAACCAGCGCATTGGAAACTCCGTGAGGCACATGGAAGATGCCGCCAATCGGATAAGCCAGCGCATGCACAGCCGCCACCGGAGAGTTGGCAAACGCCTGCCCCGCCAACATGGAGCCCAGCAACATATTGGAACGTGCCTCTTTATCCTGCGGTGTATTCACGGCTTTTTCGATGTTCGCACCCAGCAAACGCAAGGCTTCCTGCGCCAACACTTTAGACACCGGATTGTTGTTTGCAGATGTCGACGTGTAGGCCTCAATTGCATGCACCATCGCATCAATGCCAGTTGCAGCTGTGACATGTGGTGGCAGGCCAACCGTGAGATCCGCATCCAGTATTGCCACGTCAGGCAATAGGGACGGAGACACAACGCCCTTTTTCTCAGCCTCACCCGTCGTGATGATGGAGATTGGCGTCACTTCAGACCCTGTGCCAGCGGTTGTCGGGATAAGGATCAGCGGCAACCTTTTCCCCTTCGCCATTCCAACACCGTAGATGTCAGTAAGCTGCTCGCCTCCCCCAACAAGCAACGCAACAAGCTTGGCAACATCCTGCGAGGAGCCACCACCCAGGCCGATGACACCATCCACACCAGCCGATGTAGCTAAATCTGCAGCTTGCAAGACGATGGCTTCTGGCGGGTCGGCAACAACATCATCAAACAGGGTAACGTCTATTCCAGCAGCTTCCAGCTGAGCGATCACAGGCTCAACAAGACCTGCTTTCATCAGTCCTTTATCACTCACCAGAAAAACGCGTTTACCAATGGTCTTCAGTGTAAGCTCATCCAGCTTTTGAACCGCACCGGGTTCACATACAACGCTGGCTGCCGTGTTAAATACAAAGCCTGTCATTTCATTCCCCCCCTCATTGCTCAGCGTAGGTGGCAAATTTGAGCAATGCAGCGAGAATGCCTCAGCCAACAAGCAAGGTCGAGCGCAATTAAAGTCGTAACTGCTTGATGGAACGCTTAGACAACTTCCTCTGAAATCACCGGTTCCGCATCAGGCACTTTGCCAAGGTTCAGCACGGCAAATAGTCCAATCACCGCTCCACCACACATAATAGCACCGCCTGCGAAGAAGGGCATGGAGACAAACCATTGCTCGGCCAGAAAGGCCCCAATCGGGATGGCAATCAGCATGAGACTCGATTGCAGCATCTCCCCAACCGAAGTGATACGCCCCAACAAATACTCAGGCGTTTGCTTAACAACGATTGCCCCAAACGGAACTGTGATAAAGCTGGTGAAGGCACCGGCAACGAACCAGAGCGCCATCTGTTCCTGCATCCCAAAAGGCACTGAACTAAACGGAACCCAGCCCACGACTATGGTGAGGGCACCCCCGAAGAAAGAGCCAATCACCATAAGCAGGTGCAAGTTGATACGGTCGCCAATCTTGGCCGTCAGATAAGTTCCAACAAGTCCGCCAACGCCAATAGACCCCAGAATTGGCCCCGCGGCGGCTTCTGGTTGCCCGGTTTCTTTAATGAGCAACAGCAGCACCGCCTCGTAAAGAAACACGCTGAATATAAAGAGGCAAATGAGCGCCATGCCTAAGAGGAGACGCGGTGTTCTCCAAAGATAAGCCAGTCCGACCTTGGCATCATTCACCACACTGCTTTTCTCAGTGCCTTCCTCAGAAGCATCTTTAGCGTCTTTTTTCAGCACTCCTAACAAGCTCAGGCAAATCAGAGAGGCTACGGCAAAGCTGGCGCCACCAAGTAGAAAGACAATATGTGGGCTCCACACGGCAAGCAAAGCGCCCCCCAAAACCGGTGCAAAAATCTTGGTCGATTGAATGACGAAATGATCCACGCTGACCGCCTGTGTCAGCATGTTTGACGGCACGATCTTCTTCAACGCCAGTTGCTGTGCAGGCATAAACGCAGCTGACACTGTGGCTTTCAAAAACACAAAAGCAATAAGAAGCGAAAGGCTGGTGGCAAAAAAGAACATGCCAACCATCAACCCCGCTCGGATGATCAAACCGGCTATCAGCACAGGCCCAGCCCCAATCCGGTCAACCAGAACACCGGCTGGCAGGCCGAAGATCACACGGGGCAAGGTCGCGGCCATAATGACACTGGCAACCTCAGTCGCTCCCATGTCCCAACTGTAGCTCACAAGCACCATGATCGCGATAAAGTCGATCCAGTCTGCAAATGCTGCCGGAACAAGAACACCAAAAAATCGACGAAACGCGCTCAGCTTAAACAATGCCAACACGGAAGTATTTACTGCCTCACTCTGCGCCACGAAGTCCGCCCCAATTTCAATTGATTGATAACACCAGAATAATCAGCGCACAAAATATCGCGCTCACCAAATTTGCAATCTTGTCAGCTTAACCGAAGCCAACCCAGATACAAGGCGCGTATAGGTGAAGAAAATTGGCCAAAATGCAGAAAGCAAACGAACCGTAGGTGAGAAATGAGGCGGGCTTTTCTCAATCAGAGGCCAGTTTAGCAAAACAAGCCACTTCGCTTGGCCAGATCAAATCTTGTGGCCGTCGCCAGAGCTCTCGCCACTTAATATATCGAGGTGACGATCTAGCCGCCGCCTGATCCGCTTTTTGTTAAGATAATCAACCTTATGAAGAGGCAGCAATTGATGGTTCAGATATGTTTTTACGTCAAAGCTCTTGATGTACTTATTGCCTGCAGCATCGAGAACTATGCCCATGTTTTCCGGTCTGTCGGCGAAACAGGAAACGTGGTTCTGACGTAAGATTTTAAAGTAATCAATCAAAGCGCGAATAAGTTCTTTGTCCTCAACGCGACCATGGCGACTGATGTAATCCCGGATACTGCGAATTTCCGGGTGCCAAAAGTTGTCGATCTTCTCGGTTAGCAAAGCAGGTCCGCGATCAGTCTCCACGATCCCGTAGACTTTCGCGAAAGACTGGTGTTCATCCAAACCAACGTCTTGAATGTGCTGCCACCCCAGCAACTCATCCTGATTGCCGCTTAAACGTTGCTTCTTGTAACCTAGTTTCGCACGAACCGACCGAAACAGGTCTTTCAAAAATCCGCGGCTTTTGACTTTGCGCTCACCAGCCTCGTACCGGTCAAACTTCAGGAGCTTCGTTGGATCAGACGCACATTCATAGGTGTCGCGGAATCCGCCCCCACGAATGAATTCTCCCACCTGAAACACTTGATCTTCCTGAAACACAGTCAACTTTAAGCCAGTCTTTTTTGTAAATTTGAGCCACTTACATAACAAATTATAATGGTTTGAGAAGCATCTTTCTTGCCACACATACTTAAAGCATTGCTTCCAAAGATCTTTATTTCATCTGCATGCGCCTTAACCGGACTTTTCAGGGTTTGAGGGATAATTGGCTCAAAGACAAAACGGACACAAACTCCGGGAACCAGCAGGATGCAGATCTGCAGTGCGCGTGAAATTGCGGCTTTTGTGGAAGATGGCGACACCATTGTCATTGGCGGCTGTGGGCGGGGCCTTGCAACGCCGGAAGCTTTGCTGGAGGCCATTGAGCAGCGGTTTCTTTCGACAGGGCAACCCAAAAACCTATTCATCATCAACTCGCTCTCCATCGGAGATGGTGACAAACGGGGGCTGAACCGGTTTGCTCATAAGGGAATGCTGCGCGGCATTATCACCTCTCACTTCGTTCTCACTCCTTCCCTCCAAAAACTGATCTCTCAAGACAAGCTGGAAGCTTATTGCCTTCCGGCTGGGGTTATTCAGCAGTTGATCCGCGAAATTGGTGCGGGTCGTCCCGGTCTCTTCACCCGCACCGGACTGGGGACGTTTGTTGATCCCAGACATGGCGGCGGTAAATGCAGCAAGTCTTCCAAGCATGAGCTTGTGGAACTGCTTCACCTGCATGGTCAGGAATACCTCCGGTACCGCCCGTTCAAGATCGACCTTGCTCTGATTTGTGGGTCTACGGCAGATACGAAAGGCAATCTCAGCCTTGATGAGGAAGCTGTCACACTTGATTGTCTCAGTTTAGCGACGGCTGCGCATAACAGTGGCGGCCATTGTTTCGCGCAGGTTAGAAACGTGGTGCAGACCGGAAGTCTGCCAGCTCGTTCTGTTACCGTTCCCGGTGTTTTTCTGGATGCAATTGTCGAAGCTCCGGGCCAGACCATTGCCTATGACACGCCGTACAGCCCTGCTCTCAGCGGGGATATCAAACCCTCTCATGCCAGAGTTCAAAACGAACCCAGCGAGATTGCCCGCAAGGTGATTGCACGCCGGGCTGCAGAGGAGTTGATTGAAAACGCAGCCGTGAATATCGGCTTTGGCGTTCCTGCTGGCATTCGCTTTGCTGAACAGCGCAAGCAGTTGGCAGAAAGGATCTGGCTTTCTTGCGAACACGGGCATCACAACGGCCAGTTCCTGGGAGATTCTCTTTATGGCGCAGCTCTGGGATCCGAAGCGCTGCTTTCTTCACTGGATCAGTTTGACTTTTATAGCGGCGGCGGGCTGGATATTGCCTTTCTGGGCATGAGCGAAGTGGACCGGCATGGGAATGTGAACCTGTCCAAAGTGAACGGTAAAATCGTTGGACCGGGCAGCTTCATAGACATCTCACAAAACGCCAGAAAGCTCGTGTTTTGCGGTTTACTGACGGGCGTGGACTCACAGGTTGAGTACCGCAAAGACAAACTCAAAGTGACGCGCAATGGAACCCACACAAAGTTTGTGGAGCAAACAGACCACATCACCTTCAACGCCTTAAATGCCAAAACCAATGGGCAGGAAGTGCTTTATGTGACCGAGCGAGCCGTCTTCCAACTGGGGCCTAACGGGCTGGTGCTGACTGAAGTTGCCCCTGGCATAAAGCCCAAACGGGATGTGCTGGCGCATATGGGGTTTGCCTGCAAAGTGGATGTGCAACGCAAGATGCCGGAGCACATATTCAACGCATTGTAGCCGTTACAAACACGAATAGCACCGCACGGCTTTGCCGGCAGTGTTGGCGCTTAAATTCCCGAGAAACGGGAGGAGCAAGGCGAGCAGGCAACACCTGCGCTACTTGTTGAAGTTAGTTTCTTCGGCATTGGCTGTCGCCTTGCCCGGGCATTTTGGTATGGACAACATCGCCTCTTATCCTGAAAGACACGATAGCCAGTTTCCTGGAAGGACAATGGCTTATTCCAGCAAGTTTCCTTACTAAAACAGTTCCTTCATCCCTGACACGCACCACTCTGACTGGTTCGTGCCACCGCGTGATGCCCCTCAGACTTGGGCCCTTCCTCTCAAACCATGCGGTCACGTTTGAAAATCGGTTCCACCGGACCACTGAAAGATACGTTACTTCTTCCAGAAGCCCCACCCAGCCTACGACAAACTGACGGACGGTCCGCCAGCAGCCCGTTACGTAGGCATAAATTCAGAGTACGAGAGATTTTGGAAAGGGGAATAAGTTTTGGCTGATAACTGACCGATTTTACGCAAAGAGCACGACTGCTTGCCTGCAAATCACGTGGTGGTGGTCATCCACTAAGCCGTGCTCACTTTAACATTTGCCATGGTTCGCAAATGGCGAGGACAAACGCTTCTCAGCTTCACTCCTAAGAGCGCACCCTGCACATGAGCAGGACGCGCACTCGCAAAATCATAGGAATGGAACTGTACTCCTTGGTTGAATGAAACCAAGCAAAAACAGCTCTAAACACCTGTCTGTCTTAATCGTAAGCCGCTGTTACGATGACTTCCACCAACAGTTCCTGAGAAGCAAGACGGGCTTCACCGCATGCGCGTGCAGGAGCATGCCCTTCTGGCACCCATGCGTCCCAGACTTCGTTCATCTCAGCAAAGTCACGCATGTCAGAGAGCCAGACGATGGCTTGCAGAATCTGCTCGCGGCTGGAGCCTGCTTCCACAAGCAGTTCATCAACACGGCGCAGGCATTCTGCGGTCTGTTCTTTGATGCTTTCACCGCGCACGCCAACCTGGCCACACAGATAAACGGTGCCGTTGTGCTTGACGATTTTGCTCATACGCTGCTTGGTGTGCATGCGTTCAATCATGGTGCTATCCCTTTGGTTTAGGGGCAGAAGGATGCAGAGATCAACATCCGCTCCAACGCCCAATCTCAGCGAGATACCATGACTGAAACTGCTCTTAATTTCACTGTGACATTTGCGGGTGTCCAAGTGTTTTCGAGAAAGCTGCGTTAAACCAGCTCTTTCTGCACCCCGTTTTCCAAAAACCACTGATAGGTTTGGCGAATTCCCTTATCCAGCGAGATGGATGGCTCCCACCCCAGCCGCTTCAGACGTGCTGAGCTCATTAGCTTTCTCGCAGTTCCATCTGGTTTGGAGGTGTCCTGTGTAATGGCACCTTGATAACCCAAAACCTTGGAGAGACGTTGCGCAAGTTCCAGAATTGAAATGTCCGCACCAAAGCCAACATTGATGTGTTCTTCTGCAGAGTATGTCTTGAGCAGATGCACCAGAGCATCCGCGCAATCATCGCAGTGCAGAAACTCTCTGCGCGGAGCACCCGTTCCCCAAATCTCAAAGGATTCAGCTCCGCTTATCTTCGCTTCGTGCACTTTGCGCATAAGGGCAGGCAAAACGTGGCTGCTTGTCAGATCAAAGTTGTCACCCGGCCCATACAAGTTGGTTGGCATGGCAGAAATGAAATCACAATCATATTGCCACCTGAAGGCCTGACACAATTTTATGCCGGCAATCTTAGCAATGGCATACCATTCGTTGGTTGGTTCCAGAGGGCCAGAGAGCAATGCCCCCTCCTCTATCGGCTGCAGAGCGTGTTTTGGGTAGATACAGGATGACCCCAAAAACAGGAGCTTTTGCACGCCAGCTGCGAAGGCACCACGAATGAGGTTGGTTTCAATCGCCAAGTTTTCATAAAGAAACTCGGCGGGGTACTCATTGTTTGCCCAAATGCCTCCCACTTTGGCGGCAGCAACAATCACGACCTCTGGCTTCGCCTCCTGCAAAAAGGCAAGGGTTTCGGCCTGCATGGTAAGGTCTACTTGCCCCCGGTCCGCAGTCAGAAGAGTGCAGTTTTCCCGCGCCAGCCGCTTCATGAGAGCACGACCAACCATGCCCTTATGCCCGGCTACGAAAACCGTTTTTCCAGTCAGATCAAAGTCAGTGGCTTGCGGCTCAGGCATCTTCAAGCACCTTGCTGTCTCTCACTTCCAGCAAGTCTGCCTGCACCATCTCCTCAATCAGTGTTTCGAGGGTGGTTTTTGCCTGCCAACCGAGTTTATCCCGCGCCTTGCTGGCATCGCCAAGGAGCTCATTCACTTCTGAGGGGCGGAAATAGCGTGGGTCGATCTCAACAAGAGTGCGACCACTTGAAGAACAAATCCCCTTCTCTTCAACGCCGCTGCCCTGCCATTCCAGTGTGATGCCGCATTTTGAAAACGCCAGTTCTGCAAACTTGCGTACTGAGGTCATAGTGCCTGTTGCCAGCACATAGTCATCCGGCTCATCCTGCTGCAGCATAGCCCACATGCCTTCAACAAAGTCGCGCGCATGCCCCCAATCCCGGGTAGCCTCAATATTGCCCAGATACAGCTTTTCCTGCTGCCCCAGACTGATCGCGGCTGCGGCGCGAGTGATCTTGCGCGTTACGAAGGTTTCACCGCGCAGAGGGCTCTCATGATTAAACAAGATGCCATTGCTTGCGTGGATTCCGTAGGCTTCCCGGTAGTTGACCGCAATCCAATAGGCATAAAGCTTGGCCGCTGCATAAGGGGAGCGCGGATAAAACGGTGTCGTCTCTTTTTGGGGCACTTCCTGCACCAAACCGTAAAGCTCTGAGGTCGAGGCCTGATAAAACCGCGTTTTCTGCTCCAATCCGAGGATACGGATCGCCTCCAGCAACCGCAAAACACCCAGTGCATCACTGTTTGCAGTGTACTCCGGCGTTTCAAAACTCACCTTCACATGAGATTGCGCGCCGAGATTATAAACCTCATCGGGCTGCACCTCCTGCATGATACGGATGAGGTTGGTGGCATCCGTCAGGTCGCCATAATGCAGGATGAAACGGGCATCATCCTCATGGGGCCCCTGATAGATCCCCTCAATCCTTCCTGTGTTGAAGCTTGAGGAGCGGCGCTTAACACCGTGCACCACATACCCCTTATCCAGCAGAAAGCGGCTGAGATACGCTCCGTCCTGTCCGGTAACACCTGTTATCAAAGCGGTTTTCTGTAAGGCCATGGCACGCTCAAAAATTTGAGGGAAACAGAGCATGAACCTAGAAGCAGATTGGTTGTTGTCGCAATTCTGAAAACACGCCCCTGTATTCTTTGGGTGTTTCTACAATCTGATGTTTTTAAACGGGTTTTGATTTTCACCCACAAAGATATCCAAGTCCCGTCAAAATTCACTGGCAATCCCGTAAAGCAGCGTGTATCAAGCTCGCCCTCCCAAATGCCTAGGGAGGTATCCCGAACCTGAAAACCCATTGGTGCCGCCAATTGCCTGGCAGCCGTCCACCTTTGCCTGACTTGAGGCATGATGAGAGGTCTAAAAAATGAACAGCGCATTCGCAGGCATTGATTTTGGAACCTCCAACTCAACCGTGGGCATCTTTTCCGGCGCAAGCCCTGAACTTGTGATGCTCGAAGACGGCCACAGCGAAATGCCGTCCGCCATCTTCTTCAATTTTGAAGACGAGCAGATCGTTTATGGACGCAAGGCCAAGGAAGAGTACATCAGGGGCGATGAGGGCCGCCTTATGCAGGCGCTTAAAAGCGTTTTGGGCACATCCCTCATTCAGGAAAAAACGGCTGTCATGGGTGGCCGTATGGCATTCAGAGATATTATTGCGCTCTACCTGCGCCAACTAAAACGCAAGCTGGATACGCACATGCAGGAGAACGTTTCCAGCGTGGTTCTGGGGCGTCCGGTGCATTTCATCGATGGCAATGAAACCGCTGACCGTGCAGCAGAAAAAACGCTGGAAGGGATCGCCCGCCAGGAAGGGTTTGAGCACATTGCCTTTCAGTATGAGCCTATTGCAGCGGCGCTGGCTTATGAGCAAACAGTAACGCGCGAAGAGCTTATTCTGGTACTGGATATTGGCGGCGGTACCGCCGACTTTTCTGTCATTCGCGTTTCACCAGAGCGCAAAAACGCAGCAGATCGCACCAGTGATATTCTCGCCAATACGGGTATTCATATCGGTGGTACCGACTTTGACCGGTTGCTCTCACTTGCGCAGGTTATGCCGCATCTGGGCTATAAAACGCTGACCAAAGATGGCAAACGCGCCCTGCCCTCAAAATACTATTTTGATCTGGCAACCTGGCAGTTCATCAACCAGCTTTACTCGCCTAATATCCTGCGGGAATTGGGGGAAGTGCGCCGCGAAGCAGCGCAGCCTGATCTGGTGGAACGTCTGCGCGAAGTGATCCGCGCAAAAGACGGCCACATGCTGGCCACCCGCGTGGAGCAGACCAAGATCGACCTGTCCTCTGCAGAGATTGCGAGCCTGAAGATTGAGCTGGAGGAAGAAGACGTTCTGGTTGATGCAACCAACGCTGATTTCCATGCCGCCATTGGCCCATCCGTTGGCAAAATCGAAGCCACCATTCAGGAAGCGTTGAACAAGGCTGGCGTAACCGCAGATCAGATCAACAGCATGTTCCTCACCGGCGGCACAACCCGCATCCCGATGCTGCGCGAACACTTCAAGTCCTTGATGCCAAACGCGTCTGTGGTTGAAGGCAACGTCTTCGGCGCTGTTGGCCTTGGCCTTGCAGCAGATGCCCGCCGCAAGTTTGCCTAGGGTTATCGAGCCAGAACCATGCTGAGTGGAGCCTGCGCCTTGCTCAGCATGTTTTAGTTGATGACGAACGTGCGTACACCTTCCCAAAAAACATCAAGAGGCCACCGGGCCTCTTTTTTCTTGCCTCGTCTCAGCATGAACGAATACCCCCTCCCCCGCTGCGGCGTAAGAACAAGATCCTTTGCCTTGCGAAAGGCGCCCCCCTCAAAAACAACACCCCATATTTAAATCTACATTTTCTCTCTACCCTTATTTCGGAATTGTCACTTTCAACCAATTCAGGTTCCCTAGATGCAAATGTTAATGAATTCTTAAGAGGAGAGGTGCTGCCGGAGGGTGGATTGGGCGCCTTGAGGGGGCGTCATGAAACAGTGGCAAAATTTGTGTTTCAAACAAGGTTGGTTTTACCAATTTGCCAGCATGATGGTTGCGTCCTTCATGGTCACATCCAGCGGCGCAACCACGTTTCGCGACGCAGTAGAAGATAGCTTCCTCTTCACCTCAGCTGAAACTGGTGGGAGTTGGATCAAGGCATCAGAGCAAGAGAAGAATGACCTTTGCCTGAGCGTTCTTGAGGCCTATCTGGCCCTTCACCTGAACACCCGAACTCTTGAGATTTACAGCAAATCTGAGAGTGAGTTGAAGGCATTTGTCGCAACGCTAACAGATACTGAAGGCGTCCATGTTCCTGAGGCTATCGAGCTTGTTGGGAAAGTATCCGAGAGCTCCCTTAACACACTGAATAAATTGAATATTTTAGCGAAAAGACATCTTACTTCTGCGCATACAAAATACGTTGAGCTGACTGGAGAGAGAGCATCAAATCTGCAGTCTTCCCTCGGTCCGTCTCTCTTCAGCGGGTCCACGCTCACCAGAGACAATCGCAGAACTGAGAAGCGTTTTCAGCGGGCCGTTGACCAGCACAAACAGCTGCAATTTAACGCGGCTCGGCGGGCACGTGCCTATCATCAGGCCCGCGCGGCCAATCTGGTTGATCCGGCATTGTTTACAGAGCTTCTGAGTGCCCTCAATGATCTGCAAAAAGCAGACCTGAAGCTGGCGGTCTCTGAAGCTGACCTCGTACGCCTGCATTTTCAGGCGAGAACCAGACAGTCAGACATACTGTTGCATCTGGGGCTTTCCCCCCGGCTGCTTGAAAAGAAAAAACTCGCCCGCAGGAAGCATCTGGCACGCCAGCACGTCAAATAAGCACAGAGTAAACCGAAAGAAAGAGGAGACGCAGCCATGACGAACCTGACCGCAACGCCCGCGACTGCGCCTTCTCAGTCCGCACCACCACCAATTCTGCTTGCCGAGCCGCTGGCGCCCTCCCGAACTCCAATCTTGATGGTACGGGAGCAGGGCCAGATTGTTGACCTCTCCAAAACCATCGGCACAGCAAAACTTATCCGTGATGGAGACGAGCTTCATATTTTGGATGGGAATGGGCAGATTGTTGTCATTGAACAGTTCTTTGGTGGACCTGCCAATGAATTCTTCATTTTGATGCCATCTGGTCCGCTCACAACACAGAGCCAGTTTCTGAAGGCCGTTGAAGTCGAAACGGCCCCAAGACTTGGCAGCTTTCAAGTTGACCTCCCCTCCCCTGCCCAGAAAGAAACGGAGGATGCTGACAAGTCCTCAGATGAAACCAATTGGCAGCCCATATCTAAAACAAGTTTGCAGCCAGTTCACCACGAACCAGCGCTTGAAAAGCTGAACAGTCTTACGCAGTCTGATCAGCTTTCTGAAAACACGCAGGATAACTATCAGGCTGTTCCACTTGTAAGCGCTCTTAACACACAATCAGAGAACATCGTCGTTCCGCAGTTGTCTGTCTCTGATCTATACGTTCAACCAAACAGCACAGTTACCCGGGCAAGTGATCTTCCTGTCCATTCTGTTCAGGAAGCATCCTTTCGCACATCCAACAGTATTTCAGTCAGCGATAGTCTCGCTCTTGATTTCGGCGTGGATGGAACCAACTCCCGCGCACTGCTCTTTACACTTGATGCAGCCGGACGCCCACTCGGCCGCTCAGGTGATCCGCTCGATATTACCTGTGGCGGTGCGCGGGTTCTTTTTCAATCTGAGTTTGGACCGCAAGGCCAACACATATTGAAGGGTTTGAAAGGTGATGGAACACTTGTTTTAAAGGTCACGCTGGACCCGAATACACCAAACGGTGCCTACAGCTATGAGCAGTTTGCACCGTTGGATCACACGGGCAGTGCGCTGGATCTTTTAATGAGCTTCCGTTTCATTGCAAAAGATGCAGATGGAGACACTCTTGTTTCTCATCTGGACATCCGCGTTGAAGATGACCCGATGCCGGCGGAATGGAATCTGACGGCTACAGTTTCAGAAGCCGTACTTCCAGGAGGGTCAGAAGGCAATCCCGCTGAAGCCACAGCCGCAGGAGACTTGCCTATCAATGCATCGCAAGGTCCTGTCGTCTTATCCTGGAACACAGCATCTCCGGTGGAAGGGTTCAGCTTTCATCAGGAAGGGCAAGCACTCCTGATCTTGCAAGGCAACAAAGTTGTTTTGTCAGTCACGCTCAACTCAGCAACAGGCACCTATAGCGTCACGCAACACAGCGCGATCAATCATGGAGCTGATGCGGAAGCCGTCTTCAATCTCAGCTTCAGCGCAACCAACACACAAGGCCAGACGACAGAAGGCAAGCTTCTGGTCTCTTCACTGGATGATGCGCCGAAAGCATTTCCACTCAACCAGATCAGCTTTGACGAAAGCCAGTTGAGTACCCAAACCGAGCTGAGCTATTCCTCTGAGTACCTGCCTCATTCAGCTGGAGCAGACACTGCCACGATCAGCTGGCAATTACCTGATGATCCCGAAGGGCTGATCTACATCATCGAGGGGCAACAGCTCAGCGTTCTTCAAGGCGATACGCTCATTCTCACCGCTCAGTTTACAGAGAGCAAAGGCGCTTACACTGTTCAGCAGCATAATCCTTTGCAACACCAAAATGGGGTAGACCAGCAAACAATCAGCCTTCCCTATGTGATTACGGATGGAGATGGCGATACCGCTGCGGGCCACTTTCAGGTGTCGATCAAAGACGACAATCCGGAAGTCGGGGAACCGGTCCACCTCAGCTTAAGTGACGACGCATTCGCTTCAAAAGAGTCAACACATGCCCTTGCTGAGGATACTCATGCCATAACCGGTGTACTCCCCGTCTCAACTGGTGTAGATGGAGGGCAGGTTTCATGGACACAGTCCGCTCTCCCTTCTGGCTTCAGTTGGGATTTGAATGGCGAGAAACTGACGCTTTTCCAAAATACGACGGCAATTTTCACCGCGACGCTGAATTCCAGCAGTGGCGCGTATTCTGTCGATCAGCATGCTCCATTGAACCATGCTCAAGGCATTGAGCGGTTTCAACTGCATTATGTTGCAAGTGATGCTGATGGCGACAGCGTTAATGGTCAGCTGCAAATCACGATTGCAGACAGCACGCCCGCCCTCAGTTCCGCACCTGAAGCACTTAGCCTTTCAGAAAATGCTCTCTTCGAAGCGCGTATGAACGATGAAACCTCAATCGTTCAAAGCGGTGATCTGAACGTTCATTGGGGCGCTGACACACAGTCTGCAACGATGCTCACCTTCTCCTCCAGCATGAGCGGCAGCCTTGCTCCCTTCACTGTCAACGGTGCTCAGGTCTATTACTCCATTGAAGGTACGGGCAATCAACTCAGCGCAAAGACGCAGGATGGCACGCTCTTTTTCACGATCAAACTGGATCCCACCGGATCAGGGAGCTACGAGGTCGAGTTCTTCACACCGATTGACCACACATCTGCAAGCGAGGTTTCACTGTCGTTTTCAGCAGTGGCTTCTGACGGTGACGGAGACACGATCCCTCTGGACTTCACCTTCAGCATCTCGGATGGAATGTCATCGGCGTCCCCTGATCAGTTTTCTGGTACGGAAGATACACCACTTGTGTTGGACCTGTTAGGCAATGATACTCTCAGCAGTGAAGGCTTCACTGTTCGCATCGTCTTGGCACCTGCCAAGGGCCACCTCTCTCAGAACCTGGACAACACGTTTAGCTACACGGGTCACCCCAACGCCAATGGCTCAGACAGCTTCAGTTACTACATTGAGGATACGGATGGAGAGCGCAGTGATACTGTCACTGTTTCTATCGAGCTGTCACCGGAAAACGACGCACCGATCTTTTCCGGCGTCGGCCAGGATACGCCGCTTCACATGAGTGTCGAGGCTGATGGTCCCGATACTGTGTTCACGGCAAATGCTTCAGATGCAGATGGAGACCCTCTCCATTTTTTTCTCGAAGGGTCTGACAAGGCCCGTTTCAACATCGACGAACAGACCGGCCAGGTAAGTTGGAAAGAAGATGTATCCTTCGAAACGCCCATGGATCTGGACGGTGACAACATCTATGAGATCACTGTAGTCGCGAAAGATAGTTCTGGCGCGGAGGCTGCTCAACAGTTCCGCATTGAAGTCACCGAAGGCACGAATCCGCCCGCTGCACCGCCCACCATTTTCCTTCACACCCGAGAACCTGGCAGTTACCAAGTCAGCTGGACTTTCGATGAAACATTGTATTCTTCTGAGCTAATGGGCCAAATTCAATCCACGCCTTGGGTAGAAAGTGGAGATGACGGAGAAGCCAAAGCCGCCAGTGATGGTTCCTCAGATATCTACATTGACGCCGACACTGGCGAATTGGTTCTCTCAGATCGATCCGGTTCATCTTCAGAGGGAGACGACAATCTCGCCTGTATCAGCAAGACGTTTGATCTGACAGGCGCCCAAAGTGCCTCAATCCAACTCACATACGCAGCAGAGTTCGCGTTGAACGACCCGGCGAAATCATTCTACATTGAAGCCCTGTTGGCCGATGGGTCCGTCCACCAGATTGGCGAGATTTCCAGTCTGATCGGTCACACTCAGTCTCAGTCGATCAAACTTGATCTAAGCGATTACATCTCATCTGCGACAACGATCCGTTTGGTTGCACCAGCGGATCTCACTGCCGCAGACACATTGAGAATTGAGGAGCTAACGGTTTCAATAGTCCAGCCAGAGCCACTGGAACAGCAACACTTTGAAGCATCCTTTCAGCTTGGAGATGACGACTTGGCAATTGCCAAGTCTGCCAAGATCGACGGAGTGCAAGATGAGATTTCGGGCCTGACACTCAAACTCTTCAATGCGCAGGCTGGTGATCATCTCAACTTCTTGGATGTCGATGGCATCTCCAGCCAGCTGGAAGACAACGGCAGCGGAGTTATGACACTCACGTTCTCTGGAGTAGCCGATGCTTCCACCTATCAGAATTTGTTGAACTCAATCACCTTTACAACCACATCTGAAAGCTTGCAGGCGCGTAGCCTCTCAGTCGTTGTTCACTCCGAGGATGGGAACTCCAACCCGTCCATTACCAGTATTCGAGTTCACCCCAATCCAGATGACGGTGCCACCGATCCAAGGAACCAGATCGACGGGACAACCGGCAACGATATTCTGAAAAGCACCGATGAAGATGATGTGATCAATGGTTTTGAAGGCAACGACCAACTGACTGCCGGAGCTGGAACCGACGAACTCACAGGCGGCGAAGGCAATGATATCTTCTTCTTCGAGCAACTCGATGGAGCAGCAGATCACATCACAGACTTCCAGCTGAAAACCTCTGCCGGAGGAGACAGAGATATCTTGGACCTCTCCAAACTGCTCGACGACTACGGCGAAGGTGGAACCAACCAATACTATAATTTCACTAACCAATACGTCCGAATCGTGGAAAATCAAGACGGTCAATATGCCGTGCAAGTCGATTTGGACGCACGCGATGATGACCAGACATGGGAAACCGTCACCACATTAGACTTCCAAAACGCGGACGCAGTTGGTGCCACCTTAAGCGTTGACGTAAAAGGCTATATGCCGGAGGTCGAGCTCCCAATCGAAAATGCATTCCCTATGTCCTAGGCAATCTTACCAAACTTGGCAGCTGCCAAGTCAAGAATTTCGAAATAAAATCACTATTCTGCTTTGGTAGAGCTTGTTCTCCCATACGGTATGACTACACTTCTTCTGACATTGCTGCAGAGGAAATTCCATGCGTTCAGATACCCCCATTCAGAAGTTCGTCCATGCGGGAGATCATAAGATCTGTCTTCACGAATGGGCGGGCGAAGGTCCTACATTCTTGCTTCTCCATGCCACAGGATTTCATGGTCGCGTCTGGGATTACATCATCAAGCATTTTCCCGGTCGCCATGTCCTCGCATGGGATATGCGCAGTCATGGCCAAAGCGACAATGCTGCCTTGCCGAAACTCTGGACTGATCTGGGAGACGACTTATTCGCAGTGGTCGAGCAACTCGGGCTCAATCAAGTATTCGGTGTCGGCCATTCTTGCGGAGGTCATTTGTCTATCTTGGCAGCTGCCAAGTTTCCTGAGCTCTACAAAAACATTCTTCTGTTGGATCCAGTCGTGTTTCCAAAACCGCTGCTTCCGTTCTTCAAGCAAATTGCAGATCAGGACCATCCGGTTGCCCGGCGCCGAAACCAATGGGCGGATGTAAGTGAAATGTACGAGCGGTTCAAAACCCGCAAACCATACAACAGCTGGCTGCCTGAAATTTTGCAGGATTACTGCGATCACGGATTAGTCGCTTCAGAGCAGGGCGAAGGATACCAACTCGCTTGTCCACCAGATGCTGAAGCCGAGGTTTATCGCACTTGTTACGGAGACCACATTTATCCGCTTCTGGATGCTGTGACTATGCCAACGACAATTGTACGCGCACGTCGCCGGCAACCGGATGAACCCTTGCATGATTTCTCACCATCGCCCACCTGGGAGCTGTTGGCAGAGAACATGCCCAATGCAAAAGACATTTACGTTCCTGATCACACTCACTTCCTGCCAATGGAAAACCCAGCCGCCATTTTGAACATGATGGCTCAGATGGAGAGGGGAGAGGAGATCCGGTGGCAGGGTGGCGGAGCGATCTTGAACGACATGTAAACATCAAGTTTGGCAGTGGACCTGAGGGAGTTCAGAACCTGCCAAGTCAGGGGAGGGGAATATGGGGAATTTTGAAATACACGGCGCGTTGGGCTCACCATACTCAATGAAGGTTCGTGCAGCGTTCCGAGCTAAACGCATTCCACACGCATGGAAGCTCTGCGCACCTATGGGACCGAACAGCCCAACCAAGCACGTGAAGATTCCAGTCATCCCTGTCGTCAAGTATCCGGATGAGACGTGGGTGAACGATTCCACTCCGCTGCTTCTGGACTTGGAGGCAAAAGGGGAGGGGAGGTCGCTTGTTCCCGACGATCCACTGATACGGTTCGCGTGTTACCTGATTGAGGACATGGCAGACGAGTGGCTTGTGAAAGCCATGTTCCATTATCGGTGGTTTTATGAGGAAGACCGAAAGATCGTGCCGAACTGGTTGCTTTACGACGCTTGTCTTGGTCTGGATGAAAAAACCATCAAGGCAATGGGTCAGCAGTTTGGTGCCCGCCAGATCAGCCGCATGCCGAAGGTTGGATGCACACCGGAAACAGCGCCGATCATTGAAGCGTCAACCAAGCGTATGCTCTCTATTTTAGAACAAGCGGTTTTGTCCAAGCAGCATTTCCTGTTTGGCGATATGGCCTCATTGGCAGATGTGGCTCTCTTCGGGCAGCTCTACCAACTTAAAGACGACCCAACCCCGTCTGCCATGTTGCAAAAGGAGTTCCCTTTCGTCTTCCGCTGGCTTGACCACATAGATGACGCCTCCGGTTTTGACGGTGACTGGATCACCGAGCTTACTCCGGCAGTCAAAGAGCTTCTTAAGATGGCAGGCGATACTTATCTACCGTTCCTGTTAGCGAACTCCAAAGCCATCGACAAAGGGGAAGCGTCCTTTACTGCAGATCTGCCAGAAGGTTTCTTTACCCAAGACATCTTCAAATACCAGAAGAAGTGCCTCGACCGCCTGCGAGATGAGTGGGAGAAGCTGACGCCTGAGCACCGCGAAACACTCAGCGAGTTCCTCATTGGAGGGACAGAGATCCTCGACGTCTCACTGGTACAGCCCGCCTCTTAAAAATCTGACTTGGCAGCAATTGTTGGCAGCTGCCAAGTCATCCACGCCCTGCCAAACTCACCTGCTTGTGCGTTACTTTTCCCCAAAATCGGCAGAAAACTGCGATGGTGTGCATCAAAATGTATCCATCAACGCGGCTTATCTGCCCAAATTGTAACCGAGTTTGTCAGAGTTCAAGATGAGCGACAGCCGATTACAAAACTCAAATTGCTCTCTTTCAACTGATCCCCGATAGTCCCTTCAACGCAATCAAACAGTGTCTTTACCCCAAACAGACATGTTGGACGACCGAACCACCGGAGATCAGAATGAAAAGAATTGCAATCGCAAGCGCCGCTCTCATTACTCTTTCTGGCGCAGCTTTCGCCGATGCTTTGACTTTTTACGACAGCAACGGCACCAAGACGATTATTCAGACAAACTCATTGACCGGATGCGTTGCCATTTATGACTCCGGACGCAATCCACTCCAGATCTGCCGAATGAATGCGGCGCCTGCTGCAGTTGTTGTACCAGCCCCAACCACAACAGTTGTCACTCCGGCCCCGGTCGCTGTCGCCCCCAAAGCATGGGACCGCCGTCAGGACAGAGCAACCGCGCGCCGTGTCATTCGCAGAACCGAAGCTCGTCAGGATCTTTTTGACTAAGCTTCACCTTTAAGGTTGCCTTAAATCCCAATGCTGGCAACGGTGCCCGCCTCCTAACCGAGGCGGGCATATCTTTATGAAAATGCGAGATAACCTGAATAGAATATTTCCCAATAATTTTAATGGGTTAGTGAAAGTGTAACGACCTGTCACAAGGATCAGAACGAAGACGTTCTCTTACACTATTTGGATTGCACTTAACGCTGCGTCCACGCACTGTCTTCATGAGCTGTCGACTTACAAAAAAAAAGGAGCCCCCATGTTCAAGGCAATCGCTCTCTCCCTGTCTCTCCTCTTTGCAACACCTCTCATCGCCCAGGCGGATCCTGGCAAGGGTCAACGTTTGGAAATGATGGCTGAAAAGCTACAGCTGACGGATGAGCAGAAAGAAAAAGTCCGCCCAATCATGAAGCAATCCATGGAAGAGCGCCGCGCGATCCTGAAAGATGCTGGCATTGAGCGTGGCAAGAAGCCAACCCTCTCACAACTGCGCGAAGTTCGTGGTCCAATGCAAGCGTCCAGAGAAAAGATGAATGAGCAGATGGCTCAGGTTCTCAGCGCAGAGCAGATGGAAAAGTTCAGCGCGATGCAGCAGGAAATGCGCGATAAAATGAGAAAGAAATTCAAAGAAGGCAAATAAGACAGCGCGCCTACAAAAAGGGAAGGGGAGCATATGCTCCCCTCTCATATCAACCAAGTATGGTTTCAACTTTCCGCTTCAGATCAACCATTGCTTCCCGATAAGGTCCCGGCCCAAAGCTCACCCGCGAGACGCCAAGCGTTCCAAGCTTAGCGATTTCAGGCATGCCCTTCATCATGTAAGCATTCACAGGCAGTGGCACCGCCTCACAAATCTGAGCGATCAGATCAGGATCCGTTAAGGCCGGAATGAAGAACCCGCTGGCGCCAGCTTCGGCATAGCGCTGTCCACGCAGCACAACTTCTTCAACCAAGGCAGCATGTTTGCTTGCATCTGGTTCCTGCAAAAACAGATCAGTTCTCGCATTGATGAAAAACGGAATGCCTGCTTCATCTGCGGCATCCCGAAAGGCTGCAATCCGCGCACATTGCTCATCGACCGAGTAAAGGCCGGAGCCGTGGACCTTCTGATCCTCAAAATTGACGCCAACAGCACCCGTTTTGATGATTCGAGTTGCATTTTCCTTCACATCCGCAGGGCTATCTGCATAGGCGCCTTCAAAATCGAGAGAGAAGGGGACATCCACGCTTTCCGCAATGCGGCTTGCTATAATTTCGACTAGGGAAAGCGGAATTTCTTCGCCATCACCATATCCATGCGCCGCAGCGACAGATGCACTTCCCGTTGCAACGGCCTTGGCACCTGCCTTTGTGGCGGCCTGAGCAGTGCCTGCATCCCATATGTTGTAGAGGACGATAGGCTCACCTTTTTTATGCAGAGCGGCGAACTGTTTTGCTTTATCAGCCTGAGACATCAATAAGGCCTTTCGATCTTGCTATTTTCAATTCAACGTCAATCAATTTCTGTTTTCGCCAGAGACCGCCGCCATATCCGGTGAGGCCTCCGTCCATCCCAACCACGCGGTGGCACGGAATAACAATGGCTATCTGGTTTGCTCCATTGGCGCGGGCAACGGCGCGGGTGGAACTGGGCTTTCCCATCTGCCTGGCTAGCTGGCTGTAGCTTTTGGTGGCCCCAATTGGAATTCGGCGCAGTTCGCGCCAGACATCCTTGGTAAACTCCGTGCCATGCATCACCAAAGGCACATCAAAATCCAGTCGCTTGCCCTCAAAGAATTCGCGCAGTTCTAACGAGATCTGATCAGTCGGTGTAGTCCGGCCAAGGCCAAGATCTCCCTTTACCTGCTTGCGCAATCGGGCAAGTTCTGCAGGCAGGGCTTTTCGGTCAGCAAACTCCAGCAGATGGAGCGCTCGGTCATCGCTCACGGCAATCATCGCGCCGAGTGGAGTATCAAACCAATCCGCCTTGAGCAGACCATCGCCTTTCAACTCTGCCGGTTTACATCCCAGCAACCGGGCAAAGGCCTGCCGGAAAGCATCTGGAGACGAGAAGCCCGAGGCCAACTGCGCATCAACCACCTTGCCACCGTCGGAAAGCGTCTCAAATCCATCACGCAAACGAGAAAGACGGGCCATTTCCAGAAACGTAATCCCGAACTGGCGCTTGAAGCTGCGGCGAACAGTGGAAGGATCTAACCCAAGTTTCGCAATATCGGACTCGGACCATTTATGGTGCGGTTTGGCTTCAAACTCACACAGCAACCGGGTCACAACTTCATCGTTCTCGGCAGACGTGCCCACCGGATGGCAGCGTTTGCAAGGGCGGAACCCAGCTTCAAAGCATTCGGAAATGGTCTCAAAGAAACAACAATTCTCAAACTTTGGCTTACGGGCGGGGCAGGTGAGGCGACAAAACACTCCGGTTGAGCGCACACCAACATAAGCCCGACCATCAAAGTCCGGATTTCGATCTATCAGCGCCTGATAAAGCACTTTGTTATCTGGAAGTTCAAAAAGCATAGTTTCTTATAGATCCAGTTGCCCCCAAATGCGCACGGTTTTCGGGCGTCTATTAAGGACATCTGCTTTCATGTTACCTCAGCATCCGATTGAAGCTAATCAATAGCAGCATAGAGCAAAGCGCCGCATGCAGAAATTATGCAGTACCGATTTTCTATCAAAACACCAATCACCAGATTGTTGCAAAGGAGCCACCAAATAAGCCAATAAACGAGCGGAGCTAATATTGAGCAACACAAAAGAAATGTGTATCCAGAGTTGTAAATCAAAAATGGAATACACCTTTGAAAAAGATATCTTCTGGCCTATTGGCTCTTTCGCTCGCGCTTATCATTACAGCATGCGCAAAAAAACCAGAGAGCATCGCTCCAGCTTACACCTCAACAAGCTTTTATGAAGGCAGATCATGTAAGGCTCTTCGAAGCGAGCTTCAGAACATTGACCGCGCGTACACCTCAGCTGCTGAGCAACAAAACAATGCCCGTACAAACGACATCGTCGGTGTAGTGTTGATTGGCCTTCCAGTTTCAAGCCTATCTGGCGACAATATAGCCCCACAGATTGCTTCTTTGAAAGGGCAGAGAGAAGCAATTCGCAGCACAATGATAAGCAAGAACTGTAAGGGTGCGGCGGATATCCAGCCAGTCACTTAACATTAAAGAAAGCGGCATCTGCTTGCCGCTTTCTCCAATAGAATCAGAGATCAACCCAAGTTCAGGTTTGCAATGCGAACTTGCATAACGCGGGCAGGGGTGTAGGTGTCGGCAATGACTTCAAACTCTGTCTCACCGCAATCAAGGAAGCCAAGTTTTTGGTAAAATTGCTTGGCTTCCTCGTTCCCTTCAAGCACATAGATTCCGGCGACTTTATCCTCGGGGAACTCGGAGACAGCTTGTTTCATCAGTGCCCGGCCCAACCCTTTGCGCTGAAAGTCGCAGGCCAGATAACACGCCCAGATAAAGACCACTTCGCCGCGAAGGGCACAGGCCAAAGACCCGACGATCTTCTGCTCGCTCTTGGCAAGGTATAGATACCCATATTCTCCAGGAACAACGCCGCCCAGATCTTCGCTTTCCAGCCTTGCAACCAATTGTTTGGTCAGCTCAGTGCCCAACTCATCCTCATGGGCCTGTGTCCAGGCCGACGCCAGAAAATCACGCAGCTCCTGTTTGTCGTCCTCCTGAAACAACGTGATCAGAGGCATTTGCGTTGTAGCTGATCCATGAGCCATGAGTTTTACATCCAATTCTAATTGCTAAGGGCAAACCACCCAACTCAGCGCTAGTTATCTGCAACAGAGGACCCGGAGGCGGCCAGACCAAACAACGTGCGGTGCAAGGCCAGCTTTCCATCAATTGCCCGGTCAACACAAGCGCGGAAATATCCAGCTGGTCGCGCGATGCTTTCCGGATCGCGCAGGGCTTTCTCAACCGTGGTGATCAAAACCGCAGAAGCCGTATAATCGCCAACCCGTTTTCTCGCATCAAACCAGCCTTTTTGAGAGAGGCCAATCAGCAAACGCATGTCGTCGGACGCGTCAATCAAACTGCTCCAGCTGGAAAGATCGAGCCCAATTGCAGCTTGAGTTTCTGCAGTTGCTGAACTGATCAACCCAAGGGAAACCTCAGACAGGAGAGGGGAGAACTGATCGCTTTCATGAGGATCAACATGTTCTGACCAGTTCAGACTTTCAGCTTTGCTCAGCTTTTGGCTTGTGGCACGAGTTTCGCTTTTTGGTTCCTTTTCAGGAGCCATTTCAAATCGGGTGTAACCTGATTTGTTTGTATTTATGGATGCGTCGTTAGACGCGTTCCGCTGTTGCTTACTTTTTTTCCAAGAGTCTTGAGAGGTTGTATTATTATATGGGGTGACATTATTGTCCTCTGCGCATGACATTTCTGAGTTTGTATCAAAAAAAACATCATGTTCAGCAACATGAGCATCACCCTTTTCTGTTGGTGTTTCGCTCATATCAAAGCGAGCTACTAAAAGCTCATGAAGCATGGTCAATGCCTCAGCGCGGTCAACAACACCCATTGGCTGGTCCATCAGCTCATCGAATGCGGATGCGATCTCTGAGACTTCCAGTTCCTCAAGGCTGGCAAGACGGAACAGGTCTGCCATAGCTCTTGAAAGCCGGCTTATTGTACGCTTGGCTTCCTTTTCCTGGGCAAGACGGGCTGCAAACTCAGCACCAATCTGCTTCAGTTCAGTCAGACGTTGACGTGCCGGAGAGAAATCCAGCCCATAGCCACGCTCAATCTGACGATCTTCACCCGCGCGGTAGATATAACGACGCCCCGTTGGGCTGTCTTTGTAAGCAAGAACACCAGCTTCCACCAGCCTGCGTAACGAGCGCACGACAGTACGAGAGGAGCGGCTGACATACTCAGCAAGTTTTTCATTGGAAATTGCGACAAGCGGACGGCGATCCTGCGACCAGTCCTCTGCAGCCGTCAGGCCAATCAGAATATCGAGAATATGATAAGTGGTCCCATCAATTCCCAAAGCAGGCGCGGCCTTCTTCAAAGCCATTGCGACCTCTGATTTTGTCGTCTTCACAATGTCATTGGCCATCGCCAGTTTTTGACTGGCAACCATTGCCGGCGTCAGTTTTCTGAACGACGCCACTGAACCAACAGATTGCATAGCTACACCGTTCACCTACTAAGTCTAGTAGGTGTTCTCATGGGTCAGGACGCAAAACATCCTCCCCAAACTGAGGATAAACGGGACAAACTGGCGATTAGCATGCAGAAAGACGCTTCAACACCTTGGTGAAGGGTTGATTCGTACCGCGTCTCGAAGTAATTTGAAGATGCAAAAAAGGGTTACATCGAGCGCTATCGTTTGTTTGTACCCAAGGAATTTCGGTCTTGTTGATTGCCGTCAGCAGGACCGTTTTTCTTTGGAAGAGACGTAACTAGACCGTCATGCATCCTCCTTCAGAATTTCTTCTTCAAACTCATCCATCAGATCCGGCAGGCGGCGCTTCAAAAACGCGGCAAGTTCAGGCTGCTTTTTCGCATCCACCTGAAAGCTCAGCGCATTCGGACCATCCTTCATCAGGATCTGCTTGTCGCCAATCCAGCTCTTAGCGGCTGTGGCGATAGAACCAGTTGTGATTGCTGCCGTTGTCTCGGCAGACTTGCAGGCAGACAGGATCGCGCTGAAGCGCTCGTCACTTGCAGAAAGCTCAAAGTCGGCACTGATCATCACGGCATCAACACGGGCCTTGAATGGATCAGGCAACTGGCCGTGATTGAAATGACCAGCAAGCTCTTCCCATCTTGGACGCCCGATCTTTGGCGCAGGGCCAATCTCGCGGACAAATTCTTCTGGCAGCGCATTCATCAGCTTGAGCAGCTTGGATACGGTGGTCGCGTCCTTACCAATCGCCTTGGAAATGACTGTCTGCGGGAATGTCTTTGCCAAACGTGAGGCAAACAACGCTGTTTCGATGAAAGACAGGTTCTTCCGCTCATGGTTTTCCTGACCCTGAGCTATCAGAAGGGCTTCATCGGAAAGCTCTTTTATGATGCCGCGAACCGAGATGCCAAGGTCTTTACAGGCACGCCAACGACGGTGACCAAAAGCGATCTGATAACGATCCGGCAGGTCCGGATGCGGGCGCACCAGAATAGGCACCTGCTGGCCGCTGGCAGAGATGGAGGCCTTGAGCTTCTCAAAATCCTCATCATTGGCCACGACCATACGGTCAGACACAAAGGATGGGTCAAGGTCTTCCGTGTTCAGCTCATGCGCGACACTGCCGTCCTCGATCATCTGGCGCAGCTTTTCGTTCTCCTTCTCCACGTTGGAGAAGGTGTTGCGCATAGACTTGATCGCCCCCGGAGAGACACGTTGCTTCGTTGTCGCCGTCATGGACGGGGCAGGGCCGGGCGATTTCGCCAACTCAGCCGGATCAACACCGCCAAACATGGCACGCATCTTCTTGGAACGATCAGTTGCCTTGTTCATGGACGACCCCATACCTGTTTGATCAGTTGGAACACTTCCGTATTGGCTGCATCGACCGATTCAAGAGCACGATTGAGGGTATCGCGGGTCATGTTTCCGCGCTCAACCTCGTAAAGGCTCTTCTTTTCCAGTCCCGCATTGGCAATCGCTGTGGTCTCCACAATGGACGCCGCCAACACATCCTCACCAAAAAGACCTCGCAGAAGCGCTGCAACGTTCACCTGCGGCACATCATGGGGTGTATGGCGTGTGAGCAGGTAACGCACGAAATCGTGGCTCAGGGTGCCGCCAGCCTCTTCAATCACCGCCAGCAGTTCTGAGGTCATGGAGAGGAACTGGTTCATAGATGACACGTCCAGCATCGCCGGATGCACGGTGATAACAATTCCGGTTGCTGCATAGAGCGCGCCAAGGGTGAGATACCCCAGCTGTGGCGGCGCATCGATAAGCACAACATCGTAATCATCTTCCACCTCCTTCAGGACGGTCGCCATGCGGCGGAAGAACATGCCATCGCCGCGCGAAAGCCCCTGAGCAATTGCCTGCGGGGTTTCGTGCTCATATTCCATCAGTTCCAGGTTACCGGGGACAAGATCGAGTCCGTCAAAGTAAGTTTTGCGGATAACATGGCTGAGTGGAACGCGCTCCTCGTCGTCATAACGGATCGCGGCATAAAGCGTCTGGTTCTCGTCAACATCGAACTCTGGCTGATAGCCGAACATGGCAGACAAGGAGGCCTGCGGATCAAGGTCGATTGCGAGCACACGCAGGCCCTGAAGCGCAAGATAGTGCGCTAAATGGACGGTTGTGGTGGTCTTTGCAGAGCCGCCTTTGAAGTTGGCGACGGCCAGAACCTGCATCTTTTCGCCATGACGGCGGCGGGGGTCCAGACGCAGCGCATCTGCAGGGCGTTTTTCAGCTAGATAACGACGTAATTCGTTGATCTGAGGAAGGGTATAAATGCGTCTGCCGTTATCCAACCTTTCGGGGATAACTGCTTCGCCGTTGAGTGAAAGCTGGCGCAAACTGGATTCGGCAACGCCGAGCAGGCCTGCAACCTCGCGCGAAGAGAACGTCTTCAGCTTCTTCATAGCTTCAGGCGGATACATCTTCTCCCTTAAGGATTGCAGTTGCCGTGACAACAAGTCAGAATGGCGTGCAATCTTCTCAGCAGAAGTTTCATCATGTTCAGCAGCGAGCAGCATATTGCCTCTTAACCTCTATGACGGTTTTGAAGTTCAGAGCGAAAATAATCCGTCACAGCGCATCCTTCTCCGTTTCAAAACCCGCGTCAATATCTTTATAGTTAACGAGTATTAACCAATATTAAGAGATCGTTAAGGTTCTTTCCGCTGTCCTTGTATTGTGAAACCGAATAATTACCAGATATTGCGTAAACCACCGATTTTACAGCAACATTTCCATAATAAGACAGAACAATCTTATTAAGAAACGGCACTTTCGCCAAGCCAACAAAAAAACTGGGACATGACGGTTTATGTGCAAAAATCGATGAAATACCGATTTGACAGTTCAAACCTTCCTCTCAACCGGCAGTGTACACGTGAATCAGTCATAGATTCGCACTGAGTCGTAAAGCCCCCAAGTACACGCAAAAACCTAAACCATTAGAGCTTTCCCAAGTTCCGCAAGGCTTTGGCGAGAACCTGTCTTGTATGGTCCGGCCCAACCGGTTTCGTCCTGTTTTGTCCTGATTTCCAGCTGATCTTGGGGGGCCTGTGGTTTCCGCTGTCAAACTTCATCTTTATCGTGTGTCCAGTTCAAGCAATGAAGTGGTCTTTTCCAAAGGTGCCCTTCAAAAAATCGGCGCCACAGCCGGTGAACATCTGTCCTTCAAAATAGGCGCCTGTCACCGATTTTCTGCCAAAACGGCAATCAACACAGAGCGCAGGTCAGCCCTTGGCCTGCCAGCAGATGTGTTTGACGAACTCGGCCTTGCGCTCATCGATGGCCTTCACGTAAAACGGGACGGGGACACCATCCACATCGGCCCAACCATTGGCATCATGGGTGCGGGCAAGTTTGATCCTGAGCGCCGCCACCAGCAGGATATGCTGACATACGCGCAAACCTGCGGCTACATCGCTTTTCTGTTTTCGCCTGAAGATTACAACTGGGCGACAAACACAATCACGGGGGAGACCATGCCCGGCCACCGCCAGCCCGGTCTGCCCCTGCCCACCGCCATTTACAACCGCATTCACACCCGCGACGAAGAGCACAAACTGCGTGTGGAAGCGGTGAAGAACCGGATGCGTGCTCTGGGCTCTCATATATACAATCCCGGCTTCTTTGATAAATGGGAGGTGCATGAGCACCTGATGTACGGGCAAAAGCTGCGCAAGTACCTGCCCGAAACCCACCGAGCACCGACACCACCGCTTTTAAAGAAGATTCTGGACCGCCATCACTCCGCTTATCTCAAACCCGTCGACGGGCGAGGGGGCAAACTGCTGATGCGCTTGTCCAGGCGCGATAAAGGCTACCGCTTGCAATGGTTGACCGATCTATCCTGCCCGCATGCGGATTTCATGCAGCTGGAAGACGCGTTTGAGTTTGCCTTCAGTCATACGTCACTGGACCAGTATCTGGTGCAGCAAAGTCTCGACTTTTCTTCGTTCGATGGACGGTCTGTCGATTGCCGCGTTCAGATGCAAAAGGACATCAGCGGCACATGGCGCTGCTTGATGATCGGACCAAGGGTCTGCGCACATGGCTGCATCTCCTCCCACTTCAGCCAGGGCGCGGATGTGATTGATCCGGATGATTATTTCACCAACGCGTTTGGCAAGAAGGCCGAGGCGGTGAAAGCGGCTGTCGAGGAGTGTGGTTTCTCCATTGCACATCGTATGGACGACTATCACACCTCTCCAATCGGGGAACTGGGACTGGATATCGGTGTCGATAAAACAGGTTGTCCGAAGCTTCTCGAGATCAACGCCAAGCCCGGACGCATGATCTTTCTCGATCCGCGCCACGCAGAAGCAAGAGTGACAACGCTGGAGGCCAGCATCGATTACGGCGCATTTCTTTCCGGCTTTGGCGACGAGCCTGAGTGACGAGCGGCAAAACATATAGATGTCAGGAAGGTCTTAGCGCTCCGGTTACTTTGATTGCTGTTTGGCCTGTCTGGCTCTCACGTATTGAGCAAAAACATACGGCATCTGTACTAAAACAACTCTTTGAGCATCTACGCGAGCAAGATCACGACGAGAGTTCAGTCGCATCTGGAGGTCACTGTGGCGCGGAAACTAAATGAATCCTCAGCAGTCATCGTCGGAGGCACATCCGGCATCGGATTTGCTTCTGCCAAAACACTCCTCCAATCCGGTCTTCAAAAACTCACCATATGCGGGCGCGATGTCACCAAGGGCCGCAATGCTCTAAGCAAACTTGCAGCAGAATTTCCCGGTGCCTATCTGCATTTTGTCCAATGCGACGCTTCAGACCCGGGCCGCACCGAAACCGCTATTACCCACGCAGAACTGGCCATGGGGCGAATCGATGTACTGGTCAGCACGGCTGGTGGAGAACTCATCCCCAAACCATTGCATGAAATAAAACTGCAAGAGCTCATGCCCACGGTCACCTCACTCATGAGCAGTATCCTGCACCCAATTCATGCGGTTTATCCGGTTATGACCAAGCAACGCTGCGGTTCAATTATTTGTTTAACCTCGGATGTTTCCATAATCCCGACCTTTGGCAGCACAGCCGTCGGGTCTGCAACAGCAGGCATCTCCATGTTCTGCCGTGCCCTAGCGGTAGAAGCCAAACAGCATTGCATCCGTGTCAATTGTGTCAGCCCAAGTGTTGTACGTGGAACCCCTCTTTATGATAAGCTTCAAAGAGATCCTTTTGCTGCAAGCCTCATCTCAAAAGTCGAGCAGAACGCTCATCTGGGCGTCATCAGACCCGACGAAGTAGCCGAAGCGATCAACTTCCTCGCCGGTCCGGGCTCTGCTAAAATAACAGGACAAATCATTAGCGTTTCCGGAGGAGGTACACCGATTTAGATTTTACAGGTCACCAGTCCTATGGAAAGTTTAGAACGCACTTTTTCCCTTTCTGAAATGAGCGAAACCCCCGATTTCATTCCCACCATTGCCCATCGCATCTGGCAGACCTGGTGGCGAGACGTAGGCGTTTTGCAAGACGAGATCGAAGTCAAAGTCCACGCAGCTCTTTGTCCTGAAGCTGTCCCCACCGCCTTTGTTGCCCACCGCGACGGAACATACCTTGGCAGCGCATTGCTGATTGAAAGCGACTTTGCCGCCCGTCCTCAACTGACACCATGGGTCGCAGCTGTGTGGACAGAGGAAGTTCATCGCCGCGAAGGCATTGGCACAGCCCTTGTTGCACGGATGGCCCAACTGGCGTTTGAAAACGGGTACTCTCGTGTGTATCTGTGCGCCTCAGACGACAACACGCCGTTCTATGAGAAAATGGGCTGGCGCGTGCTTGAGTATCACGTCAAACAGTTGAACGTGCTGGCGCTGGATAAACCTGCCTCGTCATAAGCTGGGTGGGCGTAACACCAAGGCGTTTTTTGAAGGTCGAGCTCATATGTGCGTGGGAGGAAAACCCGCAGGTATAAGCAACCTGGCTGAGTGTGCTGTATGGTGCGCCAAGAAGTTTGCGCGCCCGCGCCACGCGTCGCTCCACCACATAATCGTGGGGCGTTTTGCCAGTGGCACCTTTGAACGCACGATTGAAAAAGCCCGCTGACAGATCCACACATGCTGCCAGATCAGACATGGACATCTGCCGGGCAAGGTGATCTTCGACAAACTCTTCCACCCGTTTCAGCCGCGTGTCTGTCATAGACGCTGCGGATGGAGGATCTTCATAGGCGCCTGCCTGAACTTGCTCCACCACATCCAGCAGAGCATAGAGCTGAGCTTCTATCGCTAAGGTGTCCTGAGGTTTTGCTGCGAGAAGTGCCTTGCGAAGATGAAAAGCAGCTTTAATCGCATCAGGCGAGATGGCATGGTTGAAGCGCATCTGGTCTCCGCGATCTGGCAGGAGTTCAGCTGGTACCGTAAAGGTCAGATACTCGCCGCCGCGCTCGCTCTCCGAGGTGACATCGCATCCCTTCGGCACAAAGGCGAGGCTGTTGGGCCGGGTCCAGAAATCAACCCGACGATCGCTGTCAAAAGAATGCGCCCCGCGCTGGCTTTCAAACGCAAACCCGATTGAGGCCCGCGCCGCCGTGTAGGCAACAGCATAGGCACTGCTTGGCAACAACTGCAGCTTCCACTTGCTGATAATGTCCCGCGCTGAACTCATAGCCTCAGTTGCTTCAATAGGTTCATCTGATTTCCGACGCATTATCTATAAGCCGACTAACCCACGGCAAACAAGGGGACATTGGCCAAAGGCGTTTAGGTCAGTATTTTGAAAGCCATCATCGGCGTCAGGTTTTAAGCTCATGGCAAAGTGTTTTTAACTGCCAAAAGGAAATCGAATGCCGCTGTTTTCGCTAGAGGATCTGGAAGCTGCCCACACCACTGTTAAGCAGTTTGTCCCCGAAACCCCATGTTATGCATGGCCATTGCTGAAAGAACGTAGTGGTGTTGATGTTTTCGTGAAGCATGAAAACCATACACCAACAGGCTCGTTCAAGGCTCGTGGCGGGTTCACCTATGTGGATGCCTTGATGAAGTCTGCGCAAAAGCCCACCGGGCTGGTGACGGCGACGCGTGGCAATCATGGTCAGTCCGTTGCTCTTGGCGCGAGCCGAAATGGCGTTCCCTCTTATATTGTTGTGCCCGAAGGCAACTCACTGGAAAAGAACGCCGCCATGCGCGCGTTTGGAGCCAATGTGATCGTTGCCGGCAAGGATTTTGATGAAAGCCGCGTGGTTGCACAGCAATTGCAGGAAAAGCACGGCTATCACATGGTGCCTCCATTCCACGAGAACATCGTCAAAGGTGTCTCCACCTATGCGCTGGAGCTGTACCGTGCGGTTTCTGATCTGGATGTGGTCTATGTGCCAATTGGCATGGGCTCCGGTATTTGCAGCCTCATCACGGTTCGCGATCTGCTCGGCCTGAAAACCAAGATCATTGGCGTGACCGCTGAAAACGCAGCTGCCTTTGCACTGTCCTTTAAAGCTGGCAAGGCAATCCAGACAGATACAGCCAACACCTTCGCAGATGGGATGGCCTGCCGCGACCCGCAGGCACAGCCGCTGGAGATCATCCTGAAAGGCGCGGAAGATGTGGTCAGCGTGAGCGAGGCGCAGATTGCTGAAGCGATGGCGGCCTACTACAAAGACACCCACAATCTGGCAGAAGGGGCAGGGGCTGCACCACTAGCCGGCCTGATGGCGAACAAACACAATTTACAGAGCAAACGGGCAGGTGTGATCCTGACGGGTGGCAACATTGACCTGACCACCTTCCTGAGTGTGATGAACACCCACTTACAGGCAACTGGTGAACTTGCTCCAGCCTAACAAAAAGGCCGGAGAGACGTGTTTGCTCTCTCCGGCCTTTTGATGAATTAAGCCTGATCTTGCTGAGGCTTGAGCTCCGGCTCGTCCTCTTCAACTGGCGTGTCAAACGACAAGAACCGTTTGTTTGCCCAGGCAATACCAACCAGTGTTAGTCCAAGACCAATGAACGATGTTGCGCGGGCAAGACCATACAGACCCGACATGTCGATGAAGAACACTTTCAGGCAGGTGATGATGATGAACGCCAGTCCTGCCTGCCCAACCCGTTTACGTTGCTTCACTGAGGCAAAGGCGATTAGCCCAACTGAGAAGATCAGCATCGCGACGGTGTAGCTGTAGAGTTCCTCCAGAACCACACCAGGCGCTGTCAACACAGGCCCCTGCCAGAAGGCGCGGATTTCCAACCCGACAAACATAACCAGCAAGACGCCCGCCAGACCGCGTGTCACGTTTTGCAGGTAAGCCTCACGGGTCCAGAAGCGCTCAGTTGCCAACAGCAATGCCAGAGCAGGATACAGATAGGCAATTGAGAGGCTATCAATCGGGAAGTAGCCGAAGACATGGTCCCGAGCCAGTGGGTTGGCCAAAATCGCAACCAGACAGTTCAACACTGCAATGGCCCAGTACCAATGGAATAGCCCTCGTCTCAACTTGGCGAAGGAATTTGAGAAACTCATCCGCTTCAGTTGAACGGAAACCTGAATTGCCAGAACAAAGGCATAGGACCCATGCATCACATACATGGGCATGTCGCCCTGATCGCGGTAGAACACCTGAAGCAAGGCGCAGAAGAACAGGGACAGGGCTGCCCAGACAGTCGTTTCAAACACAACTGCTTCGCTCTCATCCCCGCGCTGCTGGCCGCGCCACCAGCCAAATGCGCTGAGCGCGAGCACTGGCAGGAACAGCAGCGAAATGTCTGCGTACCCCGCTTCGCCAAATCCGTCGATGTAACGTTGCGTGGTGAAGAAGACCATGCCACTTAGGTAAGCAAAGAATGCCTTTCGCGCTATGCTAAGCCCGAATAGATCTGAGATTTCAAGAACCGCAACAGCTCCGATCATGAGAACCATCGGAAGCGTGATCTCACCAAAGAAGTAGTAGGCAAATGGTAGGAATAGCAGGAAGGCAAGGGCAGCACTGCCCTCAGTTCCAAACTCAAACTTATGCGCTGACTTGCGGAGGTAGACCGCCACGCAAACTTGCAGAGCAAGCGCAAACAGATAGCCAAAGGCTCCGATAGCGCTCAGCAGCTCTGGCGCGTGCAGTGCCGTGTAGATAAAATAGATCCCCGCACCAAGCCCCGGCAAGGCGACGGCAGACCAGTTCCAGAACCACGCCCGCGTGGAGGTTTGGCCACGCAGCAAGCTGCCACCAGTCACCGCTGTGATCGTAACAGCCAAAGTGGCAAGATAGAACAGCTGATCGTCTGGCACAGATTGCCAGGCCAGCGCCTTCGGCATCCACATCATCAACGCAAAGCCTGCAAGCAGTGCTGGTCCAATCAGGTCAAGGCTTTCTGCTTTACTCAAAAAGAACACATGGGCGACCAGCAAACCGGCAAACATCAGCGTCATTGGCCGTGCCAGACCCATGTCTTCACCCGCAAAGAACAACCCGGTTAGCAGCACGAGACCTGTCACGGCGTAGCTTAGCAAAGCTGGATAGGTCTTCTTGTAGTCCCAAAACGCGTTGTCCAATGGCCAGCTGGTGATCGCTGATTTCGGGCGGACACCAAAGGCAGGCACCGTAATCGTCAGCGCAAGAATTGCGGCCAGCATGAGCGGTGTCAGTTGTTGCTCCGGCATCTGGATCTGCAACAGGAATACCCAGACGAAAACGGAAAGGACGCTGAGTGTGGAGAGCCAGATCCAGCGCTGCAAGCGTTCAACCGCAAAGCTTGTTGCCAGCACCATCGCAAAATAGAGATAAAGCAAGGCGGACGGTTCTGACCCGCCCACCAGCAGCGGGGAGTAATAGGCCCCAAGAATACCAATGATCGCGAGCACTGGGCCATAAAGAAGGCCACCGCCAATCGCGAGCCATGACACAAGCGCCAATCCGATGAAGGTGGTCGTTGGGCCAATCAACCCATAAAGCGAATAAGCGCCCACTGTGGCGCCAAACAGAGACGCAAGACCACCACTGGCCGCTGCAACCAGTGGGCCGAACGGATCAACATGCGCCTCTTTCTGCCGGAAGCGGAAGAACTCGGAGCCAGCAATCAGCAAGACACCAAAGGCCAACGCACAGCTGATGCGCATGGCTGGTGAGAGGACGCCGTTCTCAATTCCGTATTGAACAAAGAAGATACCGCCGAATGCAAGCGACAGGGCACCCAACCAAACAACCCAGTTTTTGCGGACGTTGTCGATAACGCTGCGGGCAACACCCGTAAACCACGCTTCAACCGGATCAGCCTTTGGCTGAGGTGGCGCAGATTGATGCGAGCCTGCCTTCCGCTCAGAATTTGAAGCGCCTTTCTTGGCATTTTTCTGAGCAAGCGTTTCACTGGCAGTTGATCTGTTCTGCTCTTCAGGCTTCGTTTCGTCATAGGCAGCAGCCCACTGATAAGCTAAAGCAGCGTGTTTTGCTGCCTCCCGTTTCCTGTCGCCGTTGAATTCTTCTTGGGAGGTCAGTCCGTCTGTAATAGGCGTTTCTGCTGGTTTGTTCTCTTCATTTTGCGCATCCACAGGTCTCATCCATGGCTTCTTCGCATAAGATGGCACAGTGGATTCACGAGGCGTCGCTGGCTTTTCGGCACCAGTTGGAGCTGTTCGAGCACTCCCCACATTTGGAGGCAGGCCCTGCAACTCAGCCATGCTCTTGTGCAGCTCTTTCATCTGCGCATTCAAAAACGTGAGTTTGAGCGCGATATCTGAGAGGCGGTTATAAAATGCGAATGCCACACCAAGAAAAAGGGCGACAGCAACAATAATTATGAGTTCCATGAAAACCTGAGGAAGTAAGACTTAAAGAAAAAGACTGCGGCAAACCTACACGCATTGACCGTTAAGAGCCACGACAATTTTTCCTGTGCCTGACCTGCAGCAGTCTCAGCTGGCCTCAGAAGCTTCAAACAAAAAACAGAGGACACCACCGCATCCTCTGCTTTCAAATTGTACTGTTGGGGGAACGGTACAATCAGACCCTAAAGGCCAAGCTGTTCTTTTAGGCCACCGATGAATGTTGCATCATCCAGTGCCTTACGGTTGTCGAGGAACTGGACGGCATCTGCCCCAGCACGATAGCGCAGGGTATCGGTGCCGTCCGTGACAGCAGTATAGATGACGTCTGCCACAACGCTTGGCTCGGATGGTTGCATGCCACCGTTCATGGCACCGAATAGCGCTTGCACAACACCCTGGTATTCCGTCATGCTCTCGTCATTGGTGAAGTCGAAAGAACGACCGGCGAAATCGGTGCTGATCATACCGGGCTCAACAATCTTCATCTTGATGCCAGCAGCCTCCAGTTCAAAATGAAGCGCCTCTGAAATGCCTTCAACCGCAAACTTTGTGCCGTGATACAGCGCGCCGAGCGGGAAGGTCATCTGGCCGCCGATGGACGAAATGTTCACAATCGTACCGGATTTGTTGGCGCGAAGGTGGGGCAGGACACCTTTTGTCACCGCAATCAGGCCGATGACGTTGGTTTCAAACTGGCGGCGTACTTTCTCCATGGAAAATGCTTCCAGCGGACCATATGCGCCATACCCGGCGTTGTTGAGCAGCACGTCAATTTTGCCAAAGCGCGCGATGCCCTCAGCAACAGCCGTTTCAATGGAAGCTTCATCCGTCACATCCAGACGGGTTACAAGAGTATTATCAAGCTGCGTCAACTCCTCTTCTCTTTCGGGCTGGCGCATGGTTGCAATCACGTTCCAGCCTTTGTCGTGAAAGGACTGTGCGGTGACCTTGCCAATGCCGGAGGACGCGCCTGTGATGAGAATAGTGTTGGACATGAGAAACTCCTGAAACCTTATGCGAGATATCTTTTTGGAACTCGCTTGTTCTTCTTCGTCTCTGTCAAACTAGGGATGCGGTTGGATCGGTTCAAAGCCATATCGCGCCAAATGACTCGCAAATGACGCCAAATTTAAATCTGTCAGGGTGCAGAACGTGAATGGACGGGAAACAGGGCAAAGCATGAGGCCGGAACCACCAAGATCGGTACAACTGCTGAGGGCTGTTCGACCAATTACCAGCGGGCTGCGTTAACGGGTCGCAACTCCATTCCTGCTATTACAGGCTACAAAAAGCCACAGAGAAGTGGGTATTCTGGCTCAGCTGATTGGCAATGTCCTGAGGGACAAAAGAACAGACGAGATTTCTGCCACTGCCGCTGCCAGTATTTTGGAGCCGATTATGCAGAGTGGACTGGAACACAGCACAACAACGCGTGAGCTTCCTGTCTCCCAGCAACCGGAGGTCGACTATGTGCGCGTCCGCTTTGCCGGAGACTCGGGCGACGGCATTCAAATGACGGGCACACGTCTGGCTGAGAGCGCCGCCAGATTTGGCAATGACATTGCAACATTCCCGGATTTTCCAGCGGACATTCGCGCACCAAGCGGCACGATCTATGGTGTCTCAGCCTATTCCCTCAATATCGGCCACACAGAAGTGGACACGTTTGGTGATGAAACTGACGCACTTGTGGCGCTGAACCCGGCAGCCCTGCGCAAATATCTGGAAGGCGTGAAGCAGAACGGTCTGCTGATCATCGACATAGATGCGTTTACCGAGCGTGCGATCACCAAAGCGGGTTTTTCTGCCAATCCGCTGGAAGATGGTTCGCTCTCCAGCTTTCGCGTGCTGCCCTTGGAGATCACCAGCAACACAGAAAAAGCGCTGAAGGAAACAGGCCTTTCTGCAAAGGATGCCCGGCGCAGTAAGAACATGTGGACCCTTGGCCTCGTGCTTTGGCTATTCGAGCGCTCCACCGCAGATGTTGGGCAATGGATCGAGCAGAAGTTCCACAAAAAACCGGATGTAGCCAAAGCCAACATCATGGCGTTGCAGGCAGGCCACCTTTACGGGGAAGTCAGAGATCTGCCGCCGGATGTTTCCCGCTACCGCATTCAACCAGCCCCATTGATGGAAGGCGAGTACCGCTCCATCAATGGCAACGAGGGCATGGCCTATGGCCTTTATGCTGGCGCCACCCTTGCTGATCTGGAACTGTTTTACGGCTCCTACCCAATCACGCCAGCCTCTCCGTTGCTGCACACAGTGGCAAAGTTGAAGGAGCTAGGTGCGATTTCGTTTCAGGCGGAAGATGAAATTGCCGCCATCTGCGCTGCCATCGGAGCATCCTATGCCGGACATCTGGGCGTCACGGGCTCTTCCGGTCCCGGCATTGCGTTGAAGACGGAAGCCATCGGCCTTGCCATCATGACAGAGCTACCTCTGGTGATTGTCAACGTCCAGCGCGGCGGTCCTTCCACTGGCCTGCCAACTAAGACGGAGCAGTCCGATCTGTTTCAGGCCATCTGGGGCCGCAATGGGGATGCACCGCTGCCTGTCATCGCACCAGCCCATCCGGGTGAATGCTTTGACATGGGCGTGGAAGCAGCCAAGCTGGCCACAAAGCACATGACACCACTCATGGTGCTTACTGATGGCTACATTGCCAATGCCAGTGCCCCATGGAAACTACCGGACTTCAGTGATCCAGCCTATGCTCCATTCCCGGTCAAGAAAGCCACAGATCCAGAGGGTTTCCTGCCCTATGATCACGATCCCGACACCATGGCCCGTCCATGGGCTGTCCCGGGCACTGCTGACCTGATGCACCGCATTGGCGGGCTGGAGAAGCAGGCGGGCAGTGGCAACATCTCGTATGATGGTGAGAACCACCAGCTTATGACCCAGATCCGCGCCCAAAAGCTGGAGGCGATCGCGAAAAGCATTCCGCCGCAGCATGTGGAATCCGGAGAGGCCACCAGCAAACTGGCTTTGCTTGGCTGGGGCTCCAGTTGGGGACCAATCCGCGTGGCGGCCCGCCGTGCGGAGCTGGAAGGCAAGTCCGTTTCCCACATTCACCTGCGCCACCTCTGGCCTTTACCGCCTAATCTGGAGGAGCTGCTCTCGGGGTTTGATCGGGTAATCATTCCAGAAATGAACAACGGCCAATTAGCAACAGTGCTGCGCAGCCAGATGGATGTTCCGGTTGAGAGCGTTTCCTGCGTGAAGGGACGTCCATTCCTCGTCCGTGAGATCGCCAAAATCATTGAGGACGCGCTGGGAGCTTCATCATGACTGACCTGAAACCAAAAGATTTCGCCAGTTCTCTAGATGTTCGCTGGTGCCCGGGCTGCGGTGATTACGCTGTTTTGAAAAGCCTGCACAAAATGCTGGCAGACACAGGCGCAAAGCTGGAAGACACCCTGTGCGTTTCCGGCATCGGTTGCTCCTCCCGCTTGCCATATTACATGGCAACCTATGGCTTCCACACGATCCATGGCCGTGCACCTGCCATTGCGTCGGGTGCAAAGCTTGCTAATCCTGAGCTGGATGTGTGGGTGTTCACGGGTGATGGTGACGGCCTGTCCATCGGCGGCAACCATCTGCTCCACGCTCTGCGCCGAAATCTCGATATGCAGATCGTGCTGTTTAACAACCAGATTTACGGCCTGACAAAAGGCCAGTACTCGCCAACCTCGCAAAAGGGCATGCGCACGCCGAGTTCTCCGGGCGGTACAGTGGAAATGCCGCTCAACCCGGCTCGCTTTGCCATTGGCGCAGGCTCCAAGTTCATCGCCCGCAGCAGTGACACACAGGCCAAAGTGCTTGGCCCCATTTTACAAGAGGCACGCGACTTTGACGGCACCGCCTTCGTAGAAGTGCTGCAAAATTGTGTAATCTTTAATGACGGAGTGTTTGACCACCTCAAGGACAAGAAGCAAGGGCCGGACCACACCATCGTCGTGGAACATGGTCAGCCCATGGTGTTCGGCGTCAACAAAGACAAAGGCATCCGCGTAAAACCCGGCGGCTTTGGACTGGATATCGTTTCATTGGATGAGGACGGCGTGACCGAAGCTGACCTGTTGGTCCATGACGAAACCAACCACGCACTTGCAGTTGCATTAGCTGAGCTGGGAGAAAAAGATGGCGAACCAACCGTCCTCGGCATCCTGTTTCGCGAACAAGCCACCGAATTCGGTGCCGCAAGCCGCATCGGCCTGCCAGAAAAGCCCCTGAGTATGACCGAAAAACTCATTCACCTCTCCGCAACCCTGCGTGCAGCAGAAACGTGGGATGTGGGGGAGGACGCAGCTTAACTCCAATCATTGCTCACTCACCAGAACCTAACAGGCCTTGCTTCGGGTTATGGTGAGCCGGTTTATCTTAAAACGATCATTCCAAACCCCATCATCCTCTGATCAGCCCTTGAAGCTTATGCCTTGCGAAGTCCCAAGAAATTAAGGAGTATGGTCTCACTGTCATCATTGGGGGGAGTTACTATGGAGAAAGTTACGGGAATTGGCGGGGTCTTCTTCAGGGCCAAAGATCCTGCAGCTGTCGCTCAGTGGTACGAGCAACACCTGGGTATTAGTCTAACACCATCAAATATGGAGATGACGCCTTGGGTGTCTGAAGAGGGCGTTACTGTGTTTGAGCCGTTTGCGCAGGACACGGACTACTTTCCGGCAGACCGCAGCTTCATGTTCAACTTCCGCGTGGCGGATCTGAACAAGATGCTCAACCAGCTTCGCAAGGCTGATATCGAGATTTCTCAGGAGCACATCATGGAAGGCATTGGCCGCTTCGCCAGAATTCATGACCCGGAAGGCAATCCCGTCGAACTCTGGGAACCTGCTGCCTGAATCATCCTTCTTATTTGGAGAGCACCCAAAAGTGTGGGGCAGTTGCGATAACGCAGTCTGATCTGGTTGCCGAAGTGTAAAGTGTCTGCCACATTCGCGCATGCTCGAACTTTCGCCATCCTGTTCAGCCATCCAGCTCAAGGTGCGTCTGCTTGGTATCAGTCCAATGATTTGGCGGCGTTTGCTCGTGCCGAGCGACATAAGCTTGCGCGAACTGCACGGTGTGTTGCAGGTGGCCATGGGGTGGGAGGGAATCCATCTGTTTATGTTTGACAAGGGCGCGGTTCATTATGGCTCCCTGGAACTCGGCGTACTGCCAGCCAATCCCACGCTACAATCGCTCAGACTGCGGGAGAATGAGAGGTTTCATTATTTCTATGATTTAAATGTGAACTGGCATCATGAGATCCGCGTCGAACGCATTGTTGCGCCAGATGATGGCAAGTCTCTACCATCCTGCATTGGCGGTGCAAATAATTGTCCTCCGGAAGATTGTGGAGGAGTTGAAGGCTATCTTATCCGGCGCGATGAGGCACAAGGTTACGACGCCTTTATGGATATGGGAACGATTACCGAATTCCTTCAGGGCATTCTTAACGATTGCGACAAGTTGAAGCTTCCGGATAAAAATCGCCTGGAAGAATTAGAGCTGGTTATGGACCGCATGAACGCCCGCGAGCCTTATCTGTCAGGCAAATTCTCGCGCCGGTCAATCAATCAGGCGTTTCGCGATGATAACCATAAGCGATTGATACACCAGCAAATTATGTGAGATTGCGCCGGTCCCCGGACAGGAGATCAGCAGCAAAAGCGCCAACGACTTCGCCATGGGTCACGGCTATTGATCTAATCAGTGCCTGCCCCTGTGGCTGTGTGACCTGGTCGAATTTGCGCTTAAGCATTGCAAGGCTGGTTTCGGCATAGATCCGGGTGGAAGACAGATCTTCGTGCCCCAGGAACTTCTGCACATCGGTAATGTCCATGCCAAGGGCGAGCAGCCGGGTAGCCATAGTATGACGTAGAAGATGCGGGTAAAGACGCTTGGTGATGCCAGCGTTTTTCGCTACCTCCCGAACGATCTGGCCAATGCGCTGACGGGTGTAAACAGGTGCACTGCCATCCTGCCGGCTCTGACGGCTGACAAACAACGGGCCAGCCTTTCGTTTTCCAATATGAAGCGCCAAAAGCTGGGCCAGTTCCGAACGGATGGGGACTTCGCGACGTTTGCCGCCTTTGCCATGGGTAACGGTAACAAGCCGTTCCGCCAGAGAGATATCCTCCACACGAAGGGCAGTAAATTCAGAGGCTCTGGTACCGCTTTCCAGAAGCACCTGCATCATCAAACCGGTTTGACCGCCGCTAGCATATGCCTGGTCAATAAAGCGAAGCTCCTCTTCCAGGGTCAGGCGAGCCGGTGAGCCGCGCTTTTCTTTAGGCGCATGTAATCCAGCCTTGGTGCGGGCCAGTTTAAAGACTGCCTTGGTTTGGGTGTAATCCAGCCCCTCGCGCGTCAGGACTTCGGCGATTTGGCTGGCAGAACGCTCAATGTATCCCGTCACGTGTTTTCCTTGTCATATTCGGAAAGTAAGCTACCTTGCCAAAGCGTCTTCACTCCTGCAGAATCCTAGCAGAAATCAAGGTAATCGGGAACTGGGTTTTCCTCTCTGTAAAAAGTGGAAAACTGAGCGGAAATGGGGGAAGCATGGATATCAAAATCAGCGTGAAGATCGTCGCCCCGGATGGTGTGCTCTCTGAAACCGAAGTGCTAACACTGAAAAAGCCTTTTGATCGTCAGGAAACAATCGGCCTTTCCATATTAGAAGGCAAGGATCTGTTGCATGGCGTGCAGGAACAGATCGTTCTGGCTCAATGCGAAGCTCATAGCAGCCAGCATTCCATTTGCAGGCAGTGTGGGTCTCAGTTGCGAAGCAAAGGCACGTTCCCAATCCGTTATCGCACCGTCTTCGGCGACATCAACTTGAAAAGCCCACGTTTTTATTATTGTCAATGCGCTCAAAGTAATGCCAGAACCTTCAGCCCGCTCAAATTATTGTTGCCGGACCATATAGCTCCAGAGCTGACTTATCTGGAAACCAAATGGGCTTCGCTGGTCTCCTTTGGCGTTACCGTTGATCTGCTTAAAGAAGTGCTGCCTATAAACACCAGTCTTTGTGCAGAAAGCGTGCGTAATCACTTGCATAAGAGCGCCAGGCGGCTGGAAGCAGAACTGGGCGAAGAACAACTGTTCTTCGTTGAGACCAGCCAATCTGCTCGTGCGGCCCTGCCAGTTCCTGAAGGGCCGATCACTGTTGGCATCGATGGCGGTTATGTTCGTTGTCGAGATAACGGCCATAGCCATTTTGAGGTGGTGGTGGGCAAGTCTATTCCTCAAGATCGTCCAGACCGCTACCTTGGTCTGGTGCAGACCCATGACGCCAAACCACGCCGACGCCTGCATGAACTCCTCAAAGATCAGGGCTGTCAGGAAAACCAGTGTGTGACCTTCATGACGGACGGCGGCGATAGTGTCCGCGACTTGGCGTGGCACATGGCACCAGCCTCAGAACACATTCTTGACTGGTTCCATATCACCATGCGCCTCACTGTCATGGGCCAGTATGTCAAAGGTCTCAGCCACTTGAACCCGGAACACGGTGAACAGATCAACCGTCTGCTACGCCAGATCAAGGGT
>NZ_LMCK01000039.1:17372-28048 GCF_001623165.1 Pseudovibrio sp. WM33 | reverse complement strand
AAATGATGATGCCGGATCAATTTTGAACGCTCATTGACACTCATAGGTTTCCAGCTGGTCTTCCTTGCCCTCTTCCGCCAACATCAAAAGCCCGCGGCGCGTGAGGACGGACCCCTCACAGATGCCTTGCGGGTTCATGAGGGTCGGTTCGGAAGCTGCGTTTAAGGCGCGGATGACGGCATTGCCGTAGTTGCGAATGAAGATAGCGGCAGAGCGGCCTGTTGAGTGATGACCGATCACATCTTCCATTTCGAGCACAATGGCTTTTGCGTTCTCTGCCAGTTGAGAGGCTGCACTGATGCCAGCGATACCGCCGCCGATAATCAGAAAATCGCAATGCTGTGCCATGTCAAACCTCACAAAGATAAAAAGCAAGGCTGATATATCTAGTAAAGCGCGCGGCGATGCGAGGAAAAACAGATCTTACGCACTTTTATATTGTTCCTATAACAATGTTTGGACCGCAGGTTTTCATTTGGTTGGGATGGCTTGAAGTATTGGTCAGCCAATTATGAAAAGGCAAAGAACTGCCAAAGAATACGAATCTCTCTCGGGATAAACTGGGAGTTGCTCTGAGGTTGTATGTATTTGGTCGACCTATTTTGGGTGATTTCGATCGAGAGGTCGGACATTATTTCTGATCGGCTGCCAATGCATGCCAGTCAGTATAGTTAAATGTAAGTTTCTGTCAGATTTAGCATAAGGCCTAGCATTGAAATATAGAGGGCGGTTACTGCAAGCTGCGTAGGATGTAAGTTGATGCTAATATTATTATTACTCAGAAATCATTAGTAAGCTTCACTTTTCATGAAAGTTATGTGACTTGCATCATCTATGTTTTGCTTTTGTGGGGTGTTTTTCATGAGGCGTGACCAATTGTCAGTGCCAACACCTAGATTTGATATTTTGGTTGACCTTTTTGTGAAATTGGTCAGAAGTACTGGTAAGGGATGTCGCCGAAGGGAAGATCGGTCTCATTTCGATAAATCGGGAATTCCGTAGCAGGCGTCGTTTGTCTGTGTACTTCAAGGGAGAATTTAGAAGAATGTTCCGCAAGTCTCATTTTATTGGTGCTGTGCTTACATCTGCTCTTATGGTGGGCGCGACCGTTGCAGAAGCGAAGACCCTGAAGGTCAGCCATAACCTGCCGACTGACAACCCGGCACATATCTCTCTGGAGTTCATGGCAAAGCGCGTTAAAGAGCTTTCCGGTGGTGATGTTAAAATGCGCATCTTCGCAAACGCGCAGCTTGGCACACAGCGTGAATCCGTTGAACTGATGCAGAACGGCCTTTTGGACATGGCCCGTTCCAATGCAGCAGAAATGGAAGCTTTTGAAGAGTCTTATTCCGCGTTGACCCTCCCATACATCTTTGAGAGCGAAGACCACTATTACAAAGTGCTGACCTCTGATGTTGCTGAAGACGTCTTCATGGCTTCCAAGGACAAAGGCTTTGTTGGTCTGGCGTTTATGGTGGACGGTTCCCGCTCGTTCTACGCAAACAAAGAAATCAACAGCCCAGCTGATCTGAAGGGTATGAAGATCCGCGTGCAGCCTTCCCCGTCCGCAATCCAGATGGTTGAATTGCTTGGCGGCGCACCAACCCCAATCTCCTTCGGCGAGCTGTATTCCGCTCTGCAGCAGGGCGTGGTTGATGGTGCTGAAAACAACCCGCAGGCACTGGTTGATGTGCGCCACGGTGAAGTTGCAAAAGTCTACTCCCGTGATGAACACACCATGATCCCTGGCGTTCTGATGGTCTCCACCAAAGTGTGGGATGGTCTGGAAGCAGATAGCCAGAAAGCGCTGAAAACAGCTGCACGTGAAATGATGGACTTCCACCGCGAGCTTTACAACAAGCAGACCCTTGAAGCGATTGAAGCTGCAAAAACCAAGCTTCAGGTGAAGTTTGTGGAAGTTGAAAAAGCTCCATTCATCAGCGCAGTTCTGCCAATGCATGACGCGCTTGCAGAAAAGTCACCTCAACTGGCTGATCTGGTTGCACGCATCAAAGGCCTTGCAAAATAGGCAAAACACTCTCCGGGCAATGAACTTAAACCCCGTCTCACCTGAGGCGGGGTTTTTGTATGGAAGACTGTGCCGGCTTTAGTCCAGGTCAACCTTGATGCCGAGGCCGTGCAACAGAAGGTGTTGCTGGCTGGCGGAAACAATCATACCCCGATATCCACGCAGGCTTGTTAGGAAGAGCGCACCCAAATCAGCACCTCGCAAGTCCGCGTAGGTCAGATCAAGATCTTCCGTCTCCGCATCAGAAAGCGTGCTGCGCTTCAGGTCTGCATTGGTCAGGTTCGTGTTGGACAGGTTGCTGTTGGTCAGATCGCAGTCGGTGAGAATGCATTCCTCAAGATCCAGATCAGACAGGGTTGCGTAGTTCAGCTGGCAGTCGGTGAATGTTGCCCGTGTCTTCAACGCGCGTTTGCCAGCAACCTTGCCAAAGTCACAGCCCGCAAGTGAGGCGCCCGTCAAACGGGAGTTTTGGAAGGTGATGCAGAACATTTGCGAATATGGAAAGATGGTGAGGCGCAGATCGCAGTTGTGAAACTCCACATTGCTCAGGTCTGCGTGGCGAAAACACCCGCCTGCCCGTGTGTCGGCATAATAAAAGCTGCAGTTTTCAAACTTTGCCTCACGCAGATCGCAGCTTTTGAAGGTGCAGGCCGGAAACTGGGTGTCTTTCCAGCTGCTCTCACGAAAATCTACGGAATTGAAGTCACCTTCGGGCTCAAAGCTGCAATTGAGAAACTGCGCATCCCGCAGGTCTTTGCCCTCAAGCCAGGACGCTTCCAGCTCAGCTTCTTCAATTGGTCTGCCAGATTCCAAAAGAGCCGAGAATTTTTCATAGGTGAGAGCGGTGGAAGTATCTGAGGAAGTCATGTGAGCACCGTGATGAACGAGGAGATAACCACTGTGCCATGTGCAGTGGGTGCGTTCAATCCGACAGGTTCAATTAAGCAAGAAAAGACCGGCGTCGCCTTTTGAAATATGGAAGGCTAAGCCGGCTAGGCAATAATTTGCAACAATACAGGCGGCTCATTTCCCAAGCAAACAAACCACCAAGCAGCAAACTTAAGGACCGAATTGCGGTTGAAGGTATGCCTTCTGTGCCAAGACTGCCTCCGAAAACCTGTGCTCCCGACGCCTCTTGTTTGCTGAGTTAAATTTACTCAGAATTTTTCGAGGTGACTTGATGCAATTGCACTAATTTTCTGCAGAAAAACATAAAATTCTAAAATAGGGCGGTAACGCGCTGATATATCTAGCGAAAATATCAGATTATTTTCCTCGCCGATATGTCAGATGCATGAAATTGAGGGGGTGGGTTTAGGCCGCTGAGGGAAAACCCTGAAGGGATTGTATCAGGCCTGCCACGGATAGCGTGAAAGCGTGGTCATCACCAGCCGCACGATCTCCGTTTGCGAGCCAACATCCAGCCGCCGGGACACGTTGGCGATGTGGTTTCGTGCGGTATTGTAAGAAATGCCGAGTTGCTCAGCAGCGTCTCGTGTTGACGCGCCATTGGTCAGCGCCTTCACAACCTCGGTTTCCTTCGGAGTGAGATTCAGAAGATGGCTGATCATCTTGTCTGGCACTTCGGCAAAATCGGTCGGATCAAAGATCATCATCAGGCAATATTTTGGTCTGGCCAAAAATTGAGAGAGATACGCAGGAGCGTCCTTTTGGGTCTCGATAGGCTGGATAAAGACCAGTGTGTTCGGACCAAATTCGTTACGAATGATGACCGGAGACGGCAGGGTGTGGGTGTAGATGGACTGCCTGACCGCGCTTTCCAATGCGCTCGCCTCATCCGCGGCCTTGGCAGAGAGCCGCATATAACGTCCAAGCTGCAAATTGGTGTGCTTGCTCAGCAGCTTTTCTGCGCGCCCGTTCATCACCTGCACACCGCTGTTTTCATCCACCACCAGAGCACTGAATGGCATCTGCTCCAGCCAGAACTTACCCAAAGCCTTGGTGGGGGCAACTGCCTCGCGCATGCGGCGCTGCAAAGCCAGCTGAAAAGCATTGCGGAAATACGGCTGCAGGAACTTCACTTCCTCATAGAGCTGGTCCTCATCTCTTTCTGACACAGCATAAGGAAGGGAGATGTTGATGTAGGAACACAAACCGTTCTGACGATCAATCATCAACGTAATGGCGCGGTCAATGTTTTGGTTGGGCTCAATGAAAGTGCCAACATAATCCGCGTGGATGTCTTCCTTTCGGAAATGGCGATGCGGCCGGCATGGCTCTTCAATATCTACGCGTTTTAAAACTGAGGGCAGCGGGTTGAACTGGGCGACGGAGGCAAAGCTGTCATGGAACGCCTGCCCCACATTCAAAACCTTGCGATAGTCATAGTGATGGTCTGCCAGGCTTTGCACGTTGATGGCAAAGGGAAACTCTGAGTACTTTGTCTGCAGTTGCTTCAACGCATTTTCCAGAGGCTCTTCATTCATGAAGGTCCGGAAGATATCGCTGATACTCTGATCAAGGAGCGGTGTCATAATCTATGGTCTGCAATATGGCTCGAAAGGAGTGGTACAGAGCGGTAATCAAAGATCTCTAATAAAGAAACCACTTAAGTATTGAGCCGTCAGACGGGTTAAATCAAGTAAGTTGACCGTTTGATCTAAAAAGAAACTGACGCTGCGATATATCAGCAACAGTGCATAGGTATATATGAGAATATTCTGAATAAAGAGGTGTGCTTGAATACAGGAAAGGCCCGGAAAACCGGGCCTTTGTGGTCTTAGAAGATTGTATTTGGCCGCGTGACAATGCCCCAGTATCTAACGGTAAAGAGGCCAAATGCACCGACCCAGCACAGGGCTGAAAGCCCCAGAACCATGAAATATCCCTGCGGATATAGAAGAATACCAAACACCCGCACAGCTGCACTCATGACAATGAGATAGTAGATTGCGATCTCGACCCATGTTGGCTGGAGTGGTCTGCCGGAGTGACCCAGCGCACTGCGTGTCATCATGGCCAGCATCATACCGGCGATGGAACCAACGGTGATCGCGTGGATGGCCAGCACCTGATCCCACGGAGCATCCAGCAGAGCCCCTGCCCGCAACAACAATGCAATTGGTAGCCAAGCGTAGGAGACCGGCAGGATCCAGAGGATCGGTTTACCCCATGTGATCTGAGGACGCCACAGGCCCATCTTCACAATGTGCAGCCCGGCGAGCACCAGCAAGCCCACCGCACGCAGCGTTGCGGCTTCGTAGCTCATGCCAAAATAGATGTCGCTGACCAATAGCAGAACCATGCCAAGACCAATTGTATCTTCAAGGCGCTGGTTGCGCACTGCGCGTTTCACGCCGAGAGCATTGTTGGTGAAGAGCGGGATAATACGGCCGCCAATGACGGTTACAAAGATCGCGAAGACATCAACTGCCCAGAGGAACACATCGGCAGAGTCATAATTGATGAGATCCAGCGCAATGGCGTGGAACAGACCGTTTGCCACCGCCAGCACCAGCAGCAAAGCCACCGCGAAGTAGTTGCGTTTGTTTTTCGCCTGATACAGCGGAATTGCGATGCCAAGAGCGGCAAGAGGCAGGAAGAGAAGATCGAGAATTTGTCCCAGTGACCCAAGTGGTCCGCTGCCCACAAACAAGAGCACGCGCGCCGCTAGCCATAAGGCAAGCAATCCACCCAAAACCATGCCATTCGGAGTGCGTCGGCCCGTCCAGTTTTGAACGGCGGTGTAAAGAAAGCCGATGAGAATGGCGACCGCGAAGCCGAAGATCAGCTCATGAGAGTGCCATAACACGCCTTCGAGCGGGCCGTTGATCTCGACAAACTCGATGATGGAGGCAACCCAAAGCGGAACGCTGATGGCCGCATACGCTGCACCAACAATATAGAACGGACGAAAGCCGAGGGACAAAAATGCTTCCCAGGAGAAAGCTGTGCTCGCGCTGGGAGGCTTCGGCATAGTTTGTGTTTGCTGCATGTGTCAGGTCTCGGTCGGCGAAGGATCAGCCTTCGCTCATTTTCTTATCAAGGCACAGGAAACGCATTCGACCAGAAGTGATGGAGCGATGGTCGAACTTCTCCACTTATCACTCCTTATAAACATGAAGCTAATACTCATATTTGTGCAATGTCAAATAATTCTAAATTAGCCATACAAACCGGCCTGCAAGCAAGACGTAAGGTACTGATTTCAGAGAGAGGGCGGTCGTGTGCAAACAGTTGCGGGTAAGTTGAAATGTGAGAGGTTCTGCCGGATTTTTGCCTTGTTCTGCCACGAGTCTGGCAACTTCCAGGGGCGAGACACAGGATTGATTCATTGCACGTTTTGCAAGCAGACAGAAACAGCTATGTGATAGTGGGGTCAAACAAGACCTATACGCTGGTGTTTGCGTCTTCATTAATGGTGCACCTGTTCGCCTACTGGGTGCTGGCCATCTCTCATTTGCCTCGTAGCTTTCGTGGAAGCCCGGTGAAAAGCATTGGTGTCGAACTCATTGGCACCGCTCAGTTTGAACAACTCATCACGCCGCCAGTTCAACAAGAGCCACCAACGGCATCTCTCTCATCTGCTCCGCCGGAAGATGCAACCCCGCAACCTTTGCCGCCGCCAGTTGTGAGAGAGGAAATCATTCAAACGCCGCAACCTGTCATTGCGCAACACTTTCAGTTGGGCCGTTTACTGGACGCGCCTGAAAACAAAGAACTGAAAGAGTCGCTGGTTCTGTTTGATCCATCCGATCAGCGCGAGCAGCTGTGCAATTTGGAGGTGATGGAGCAAATCGAGTTATGGGATGAGAGCTTCAACCCGGAACGCGTGGTCGCCTTTGCCTACAAAGATCCTGTAGTGTTCGGCAACAGCGTCAGCGCAGATGGTGCAGCTTTCCGCAGCAAGGGTGATTGGTACCACCTCACCTACAAATGCACCTACAACCCCACCACCAATCTCGTCACCGCCTTGGAATTCCTGGCAGGTGACGTCATCGCACGGTCAGAGTGGGAAGATCATTTTCTGTTTGCTGAGTGAAGGTTACTTGGTGTCGCGAACAGCCCTGACAGCCAAAGAGTAGCCTTGGCTGTGGAAGTCGAGGGCGTAGGTGACGAAGTCCAGATAGTAGTACATCCCTTTCAGCTTCTGATCGCCAGTGGCGGACCAAAAGTCGGCGTAGTCGACAAAGGCTGGGGCTGTAAGGTCTGGAAACAGGGCGTGCAGTTCCTCTTTTTCAGCGCAGGTGGAATCCAGCAGTCCGTAAAGCTCGCGGATTGTTGGTAGGCGCCAACCTTCAGTGTTCTCGGCAAAGTGAGAGGCAGCAATGTCTTGTCCAACCTGCATTGGCTCACCGGAACAGCTCTGCGTATCGCTTTGCCATGTCATGCCCTCGGCGCAACGTTTCCATTCCAGCGCATAACCGGTTTGCTTGAGCCGAGCTCCCTCAAGAGTGAAGCGCTCTTGCAACGCAGGTTTGTTGCTGCAATCAAGTTGAGCAGCGGCAGGAAAGGCTGACAGGAAGAGGCAGAGAGTAGCCGCTGAGGTGAGGGAGAATGGCTTTTTTGTCATTATAAAACATCGCGAAATGATTTTTGAAAGATCGCGGTGCATGTTTGTTTTTATCTAGCAAATCGCAGCACGATGGTACTTCACTGACGAGAAATAGTGGTGCGTTTATGGCAGGTTGAGTAATTCCGTGATTAACCTGTGCATCCTGCAAGGAAGAGCGGATTAGGGCTGCTCTTCTCGCTCTCAGGCTTAACAGCAAGCGCTTGTTTTGCAGACATCCACCGAGAGCACTCAAAAGTGTGGGGCAGCTTCGATAAAGCAGGCTGATCTTGTTGCCGGAGTGTGAGGTGTCTGCCACTTTAGCTCATGCTTGACTTCCCGCCATCCAGTTCAGTTTTTCAACTCAAGGTTCGCCTTCTTGGTATCAGCCCAATGATTTGGCGGCGTTTGCTTGTGCCGAGCGACATAAGCTTGCGCGAACTGCACGGTGTGCTGCAGGTTGCCATGGGGTGGGAAGGGATCCACCTTTTCATGTTTGACAAGGGTGCTGTTCATTACGGCTCCCTGGATCTTGGTGTGATGCCTACCAATATCTCCTTGCAATCTCTTGGGTTTCGGGAGAATGAGAAGTTTCATTATTTCTATGATTTGAACGTGAACTGGCATCATGAAATCCGCGTCGAGCGCATTGACGTGCCGAATGAAAGAAAGTCCTTACCCTCCTGCATTGGCGGCGCAAATATTTGTCCTCCGGAAGATTGTGGAGGAGTTGAAGGCTATCTCGCCCGACGCGATGAGGCGCACGGTTACGACGCCTTTATGGATATGGGAACGATTACCGACTTCCTTCAGGACATTCTTGACGATAGCGACAAGTTGAAGCTACCGGGTGAAGATCAGCTGGAAGAATTAGAGCTGGTTATGGACCGCATGAACGCCCGTGAGCCTTATCTGTCAAGCAAATTCTCGCGCTGGTCAATCAATCAGGCGTTTCGCGGTGATGAGCATAAACGATTGATGCACCAGCAAATTATGTGAGAGCGCGCCGGTCGCCGGACAGGAGATCGGCAGCAAAAGCGCCAACGACATCTCCATGAATTGCGGTTATAGATCCAATCAGTGCCCGCCCCTGTGGCTGTGTGACCTGGTCGAATTTTCGCTTCAGCATTGCCAGACTGGTCTCGGCATAAATCCGGGTGGATGACAAGTCCTCGTGACCCAAGAATTTCTGCACATCGGCTATGTCCATCCCAAGTGCGAGCAGCCGGGTGGCCATGGTATGACGCAGAAGATGCGGGTAAAGACGCTTGGTGATGCCGGCTTTTTTCGCTACCTCCCGAACGATCTGGCCGATGCGCTGGCGGGTGTAGATCGGCGCGCTGCCATCTTGTCGGCTCTGACGGCTGACAAACAACGGACCAGCCCTGCGTTTTCCAATATGGAGCGCTAGAAGTCGCGCCGTTTCAGGACGGATAGGGATCTCGCGGCGCCTGCCGCCTTTGCCATGGGTAATGGTCACCAATCGTTCCACCAGAGAGATGTCCTCCACACAAAGAGCAGTAAATTCAGAGGCTCTGGTGCCGGTTTCCAAAAGCACCTGCATCATCAAACCGGTTTGACCGCCACAGACATAAGCCTGGTCGATAAAGCGAAGCTCTTCCTCCAGAGTAAGACGTGCAGGTGAGCCACGCTTTTCTTTGGGAGCAACAAGCCCTGCTTTGGCCCGGGCCAGTTTAAAGACCGACTTGGTCTGGATGTAATCCAGTCCCTCGCGCATGAGAACGTCAGCGATTTGGTTGGCAGAACGCTCTATATATCCCATGACTACTTTTCCTTGCTCTATTCGGAAAGCAAACCAGCTTGCCAAAGTCCCATTATTCTTGCAGAATCCTAACAGAAATCAGGGCAATTGAGCACTCAGGTTTTCCTCTCTGCGGAAAGTGGAAAACTGAGTGGAAGCGGGGGAAGCATGGATATCAAAATCAGCGTGAAGATCACCGCTCCGGATGGCACGCTTTGCGAAACGGAAGTGCTCTCTCTTAATAAGCCCTGCGACACTCAAGAAACGATCGGCCTTTCAATCTCTGAGGGCAAAGACCTGCTGCAAAGCGTGCAGGAGCAGATCGTTCAGGCTCAGTGCAAGGCACACAGCATCCGGCAATCCGTTTGCGGGCAATGTGGATCTCGTTTGCGCAGCAAGGGCGCGTTTCCGATCCGCTATCGCACCGTCTTTGGCGATATTGTACTTAAAAGTCCGCGCTTTTATCACTGCAACTGCGCGCGAAGCAATGCCAGAACTTTCAGCCCGCTCAAATCCTTGTTGCCGGACCATGTAGCCCCGGAGCTGATTTACTTGGAGACCAAATGGGCATCGCTGGTCTCATTTGACGTTACCGTTGACCTACTCAAGGAAGTGCTGCCCATCAGTGCCAGGCTGCTGGAAGCGTGCGCAAAGGCTGGCACAACAGCGCCAGGCTGCTGGAAGCGGAACTGGGCGAAGAACAGCTGTTCTTTGGCGAGACCAGCCAATCTACCCGCGCGGCCCTGCCCGTTCCTGAGGGGCTGATCACCGTTGGCATTGATGGTGGCTATGTCCGCTCACGGGAGAAAGGCCAAAATCATTTTGAGGTGGTGGTTGGCAAGTCCATTCCTCAAGATCGTCCCAACCGCTACCTTGGTCTGGTGCAGACCCATGACGCCAAACCCCGCCGACGCCTGCATGAGTTACTCAATGACCAGGGCTGGCAGGAAAACCAATGCGTGACCTTCATGACCGACGGCGGAGAAAGTGTACGAGACCTTGCGTGGCACATGGCACCAGCCTCAGAGCATATCCTCGACTGGTTCCACATCACCATGCGCCTTACCGTTATGGGTCAATATGTCAAAGATCTCAGCCACTTGAACCCGGAAGACGGTGAACAGATCGGCCGTCTGCTGCGCCAGATCAAGGGCTATTTGTGGAACGGTAATCTTCACGAGGGTAAGATTGTTATTGAGGATCTGACTTGTGATCTGGAAGAGATTGAAACCAGCTATGCCAGCATCAAGGCTTTAAGAAAGGCAGCAGCTGAATTCCAGACTTACATTGAGAATAATGCCGACATGATCCCGAACTACGCTGAGCGCAGGCGTTACGGGGAGCGGGTCTCAACCGGTTTTGTTGAAAGCACA
>NZ_LMCK01000039.1:8969-17362 GCF_001623165.1 Pseudovibrio sp. WM33 | reverse complement strand
CTTACATTGAGAATAATGCCGACATGATCCCGAACTACGCGGAGCGCAGGCGGTACGGGGAACGGGTCTCAACCGGATTTGTCGAAAGCACGGTTAATGCGGTTGTCGGCAAGCGCTTTGGCAAAAAACAGCAGATGCGCTGGTCAAAATCAGGTGCTCACCTCTTGCTCCAGACTCGCACACGGGCACTGGACGGAACACTCAGGCAAAAGTTTGAACAATGGTATCCTGGCATGAAATGTGAAGCGAAAGATCCGGCAAACGACAAACTCGCCGCCTGATTGCCCCACACTTTTGGGTGCTCTCGATGGAGCCTATGACGGGGACCCGACCAGACAGGAAATAGAAGATCGTTATGACGGTATTGAAGTTATCATCCCGCCGCCCAAAACAGCAGTTCTCAGTGCCCATGCTGAGAGTGCGCCCAGCACCCGTGACCGGGATATCCTTCTGATAGAAAAGCATGGCCGAATGGGCTGGCAGAAGCAAACCGGATACGGTCGCCGTTCACGGGGGGAGACCTTGATGGGGCGCTACAAACAAGTCATCGGGACCATGCTCAGGTCCCGTGATTTTGAAAACCAGAAGACGGAAGCCAGGATCAATGTCTCCGTCCTCAACACAATGATCGCACTTGGGCGTCCCGCCTTCGAGCGGATAAACGCGACCTGAGTTTAGCGGCTAAGGGCGTGCTGTAAGCTGTGCTGGAATAATGCAACAACGTCAAGCCTTAGATTGTAGGTTTCTCAAAGTCCTAAAGATTTCAGTTCAGAAAACTGGTTCCCTCAATCAAAGTTCAAAATCCAAGCTTCCTAATGAGTTTATTGAACAGATTTGGGCGGCGTGAGCTTGATTTTGAGCCGATGGAATTTTTTACACATATCCTGAACATACCCCGAATTTGTTAGCCCTGGCTCGAAATGTTCCGAATCTTAAGAGAAACGGAACGGAAAAGCGTGACTTATAGAACAATGACTTACATGATCCGTAATTCTGCCCCGAAACTTCAGCAATTTATCAGAGATATAACCTTTTAAGATCAATACCTTACTCTGTTGCTGAAGATCCTGTCGCTTTTGCAGCTTCGAGGGAACTGGGCCGAGTTGAAGTCATCATCCCGCCGCCCAAAACAGCAATCCTCAGCTCCCGTGCTGAGAGCGCTCCCAGCACGCGTGATCTGGATATTCTTCTCATCGAAAAGCATGGCCGAATGGGCTGGCAAAAGAGGAAAGAATACGGGCGACGTTCACGGGGTGAGACCTTGATGGCGCGCTACAAACAAGTCTTCGGGAGCACACTCAGGTCCCGTATATTGGAAAACCAGAAGACGGAGGCAAAGATTAATGACACAGTCCTCAATAAAATGACCGCCCTCGGACGACCCGTCTTCGAGCGGGTCAGTGTCACTTGAGCCCAACGGGTAAGGGCGCGCTGTAAGCTGATTTGCATTTACGCAACACGGCCACTCTAGGGTAGAACCAACTTCATTTGGCGCATGTTTTCATAGAGCTGGTTCATAGCATCGTAGCCCCCCCCATCCAGAAGTGAGCTAAAAAACTCGCTTGATGTGTGTGCTGCCTGATGAACGAACATGTCCATCCCACGATCATCTTTGATCATCATATAATGATCCATGCTGGGATCGACCACAACAGTCTCATCTTCGCTACACACTGTAAGTCCCCAACTATCTGGATAGTCTTCATCAACAAAATGAAGTCGTTGAAATTTACCGTTGCACTCAGCCCAATAAATACCGAAAGCGATCATAAGTCTTTCAGGATTTGTTTTCAGAGCAACCCTCATATCATTTTTCCATCTACTGTGAGTTTTTCATTGGAGAAGTCACCTTTAAATCGACAACTTTACCAAGAGCTGGATTGTACTGGTAGTGAATTGCAATGTTTTTTCCATTCGGCCCTGGAACTTTAAGCTCCATTTTTTGATAACCGCCCGATGTGAAGCGCTCATCCATACCTTTTGTAATAGCTTTACCTCCGTTCGGATTCTTCATAACAGCTGCAAACGCGGTTTGCTCAGCTGTGTTACGTGGCGTGGCTGATTGTGGAGGATTAACTTTTGGGTTAGCAGTGCTAATACCATCGTAATCGATCTTTGTCCCACTTTGTTGAATTTCTGCGGTAGTGGCTACTCGCGACGAAGTAGTGCTATCAGCATTCCTGCTATAGACAAAACCGTGATTGTCAATAATGTCTCCATTGGCCAACAGCCTTGGATCTTTAGCGGCGATATCACTCGCATCTAAGTCAATCACATCGCCTTTCCGATCAACAACTTGAAGTTTCTTTCCTCCAGTGAACCCATCTACAACTTTATTTCCTGTCGTATTTGTGGCAACCAGATCACCAGTATTGCTCAGCCGCAGCAAATTTCCGTCTGAATTGCGGAAGACAGGCGTACCATCTGCCAGATCGTCTGCAGCACGGTAAAATACTTGATCAAGATCGTCAATAATGGCAACGACATCATCACCGACTTGCATCACACGGCTGCCGCCTTTTACCGCAATGGTGAAGCCTATGCTGGCAGCTGCGCCGCCCGTTGCAAATTCTGCGAGTGCTTGGGCACTTACCTCTGTTCCCAGCACGCCAGTTGCACAGAGCCAGGATCCGGCACACGCTTCCAGAGCCCCAACAACGGCACTGCGTGCAACAAACCCGCCAGCAAGAAGTCCTGCGATAACAAGCTGGGCCTTCCCGCCAATCTCAACTCCGTTATTGAAATCCTCTACAACCTGCTGGAACTGACTTTGGCAGGCGCTATCCCATGCACCACCACAATGCGTATCCCTGAAAAATTCAGCTTCTTCGAAGAGACGTACACGGGCACTTGCTTGAGCTACATCCTCATAGCGGACCTCTGCAAGAGAGAGCCTGTGAAAGTCCAGAGCATGCCTGACAAAGCTTGATGAGACACCGCGCAACCGGTCCTCGATTTCAACAAGGCTGGCTGCGCTTGCAAGATGTTCATTGATGCACTCACGTGTTGCACAATTCGCAAGCCGTTTATTGTTACCGTGTGAAATTACCATGAAGGATGTCAGAATTGTATCCAGACGAGTCTGATAGTTGGAGCAGGCGCTCCCATCTTCTCCGCACTGTTCTTTCAATGCTGCAAGCGCAGAACTCAAATCATCGAGATTCTGGTGGCTCAGATAGTTGTTTTCAAATCCGCTTTGAGCGATAGCTGCCGCGATGGAAACATTTGCCGGATCTCCACCAGAGAAAACAAAACCAGCCAGAGCCCCAATAAACTTCGAACGTGCGAGTGCTCTCTTTTGCTCTTCCTGCGATAGATTACTATCTTGGGCTCCAGCATATATGCTTTGCGCCACAGCCGCTGCTGCACCTGCAGCACAACTTGCCCCGGTAGCTTCAGCGGCGGCACATCCGGTTAGGCCATGCAACAGCGCGTGACCGAACGAGCCTTCCCAATTGTCTATGCCTTCTCCGAGCTCACCGATCTCAAATTGAACGTCAGCCATGGCCAGGTTGACGATCGTGTTGATCATAGACGAGGAGAAGCCTTCCAAGAAATCGGTGCCGTAGACTGCTGAGGACAGACCGTTGGAGATGATACCGTCTAATGCTCCATCGAGAATGTTCGCTATGCTGAGATTGCCATTGCCGAACTCGCCAAGCAGGTTGTTAAACAGCTCTGGATTAGTCTTCGACGTAATTCCCAAAATGTTGATATTAATACCAGAGGTCAGACCGGCGGTTACACCAGAGAAGGCTGCATCTGCGAGTATGTCTTCAATATCGAAGTCACCTGATACCGCCCCATCGAGGCTTTCCACGATAACGGAGGTGGTGAATGCCTCAAGACCGGTAGTGAGGGCGCTCATGAACGTCCCAGAGGCGGTGGCAATACTTGGGAAGACTGCACCTACAATTGCCGGAGCCACAAAAGCTCCAACTGCGATAGACACCAGGACCTTAAAGGCAGGCGAAAGGGCAACTTGTTTGTCGTAGAAGTACTCGTTTGCCAGCTGCTCTTGCAAAAGCTGCAGGCCAGCAATGGCGAGTAACTCTTCAGGATAGAGCTCTTCAGCCGTTTTGGCATCTACACCAGCGGTCTCATAAAGTGTGAGGCTAGCATCACCGCCTACATTGAAGTTGAGGGCCTGACCTGCCAGGAACTGCGTGAGAACGGCGGTTTCGACATAACTGTTTTCTGTGATGGTGGTCATTAGGACCAAGCCCATCTCGTGCTCAAAGAACTCTCTTCTTTGGCTGTTGATCGCCGCCTGAACGTCGAAGTCGCCACCAGTGTTGATGTTCACATTGTTGCCCGCAGAAAGGAAAGCCCCAACCAGTGTGGTGTCTTCTCCTGAGAGCAGGGAAAGATCGAGTGCTGCAAGCGCTTCAGTGCCGCGGCTGATCTTATCTACGCTATTGATAATTTTGGTGGAGCCAAACAGGCCGCCCAAAATGCTACTTGAGGTCTTGTTGTATTTGCTATGAACATCGGTGTAAGCACCGGCGTATATGTTGCCGTCTGCTGCCGTCAGGTTTACATCTCCCTCGCCAGAGGCAAGGGACGTGCCAGCGGTTGTCAAATCACCATTTTCGGCAAGCAGGTCCAGATCACCACCCGACGCAATTGAAACGCCTTTGTTGGTGACTTTGGTTTCGCTCTTAATCGAGGTTTTTGAACTTAGGAAGCCGCTCTTTTTCTTCTTCGAATAAGAGGAGTAGATGTCCTGAACAGCAGCAAGCACCAGGTTATCAGCGGCAGAGATTTGCGCTTCACCACCCACGTCAATCTGCGTGCCCATGAGAACAGCATCACCACCTGCCGTTGCCGTGAAATTTCCGCCAGCTTCAATATCGGTAACAATGCTTGTAACCTGCTCTATCTTGGAGTTCTTTGAAGTGGTTTTGCTGCTAGTCTCAACAGCTGCAAGGATCAGATCCTTACCGGCGGTGAGTTTTATGTCCCCCGAGACATCCACATCCGTTCCAGAGACAACAAGGTCACCCTGGGTAATGATGGAAAGATTGCCACCAACACTCAGTGAGGATGTCTGCTGGTCTTTTACCTGACGCGTTGAGGTGACCACCATGTTGGGCTCACCATTGTCATTGCTTGCGCCAAACGGTGCCGGACGCTTTGTCTCGATGGTGAAATTCTTTTCAAGGCCACTGATGATGACGCCGTTACCGCCAGAAATTGCAACGTCACCTTCAGCGTCGAGTGTGAGACCATTGCCGACAACCTGCTGACCTGCGAAGATATCAATTTCATTACCCGAAACTTTGGTGCCTTCAAGCAGGACGCTGGTTAAAGAAGTGATAGAAACATCACCCTCAGTCAGGATCGCGCCCTCAGAGCTGATCACGAGCCCACCAGTGAGTGACAGATCCTCTTTTGCAGAAATTGTACCGGTGTTGCTGATAGAATCGCCCACAGCTGTCACGCTGTTACCAGAGATCACAGCACCGCGGCCATCCAATTCAAATGGCGTGCTTTGCGGATAAACCGTGTGCATGCCCGACCCGTCAGGCTTTGGCACCGAGACCGGTTTGTTAAGGTAATCAAGAGAGCCAATATTGGCGACATAATCACGCGAGCCAAAATTATCAGCATGGGGCTCATCAGTGTTGTTGATGAGATCATCGCGATACTGAAGACGGCCAACATCCATCATCTCGTTGGAGGTTATGAAGTTTGCGTATTCAGTGAAGTCCGGATTGGTTTCTGCAAGGGTGGTTACCCCAACAGCTAATAACTCTTCAACCGAAGCTGTTGGAGTGATGACTGGTGGGGCAGGAATGATTGTTTCGATGGTTGTGCGGAACGCATCGGTATCAACTGGGATGATGGTGGGCGTGCCGCTGCCGGTCCCGGCCACCTTTGTCGGGATGTTGACGACATCTGTTATTACAACGGCTGGTGTACCGTCTCCACTATTGACTGCGGCTTTGATCAGATTTTCTACATCGGTTGTTGTCACAACCGGTGTGCCTGCACCGTCATTAATTGCGGTCTTGATCAGGTTCACCAAATCAGTGGTGTTGATGTGCGGTGTACCAGATCCGGTTTCAACGACAGTCCTGATCAGGTTCTCTACATCGGTTGTTGTCACAACCGGTGTGCCTGCACCATCATTAATTGCAGTCTTGATCAGGTTCACCAGATCGGTGGTTTCAATGTACGGGGTTCCCTCTCCGGTCTCTGCGATTATCCTTTCTATACTGTCCGTATCCGGAACATCCACATCAGGGGTCCCCTCTCCTGTTTCAACATGCGTTTCAGATCCTGTATCAACGGGACGGATTTCCCGGATATCCTCGCCTTTGCCCTCAACAGCGGCAATATATTCTGGTGTGCGCTTATCTGTAAATTTGAGTGTTTTCGTGCGTACTTCCGGCACACCTTCCATGAGTGGATCACCTTCAGCTTTGCGCTGTTTGATGAATTCATTCATTGTGTCCATCATGTCCTGCATGGACATTTGAGAGGTGTTTATGGTCAGATTAACCAAAGACCCGGAGATATTTACGTTACCGACCGCTTCAATCCGGCCGCCAAATGTATCGTAATAGTCAACTTCCCCTTCATGGCAGGTGAAACAATCTGGTTTTTTATGAACTTCAAGAAGAACCTGAGTTGCCCCAACAGCTTTATTTTCCACACTATCGGCAGTGATAAGCAGATCACCGCCGGCCGATACATTGCCAAAGATGTTTTTGATCGTATTGGCTTGAATATCGATATCCTTGCCAGCAACGAGTTCAGCCAGTTTACCGTCGTCGTTAAAGCGGTCCTGATAGAGGATTTTTACAATGTCATAGCTCTCGTCGGCGCCATCAGACATAGTGGCCCACAACTCACCAATATATGGAATGAGCTCATTTGTGTAAGAGCGAACACTCTCACCTGTGTCCGGGTCAATGCTGTCGACAAATACAAGGGCATTGACGCCAAGTATTGTGCGCACTTCATCTGAAACAGTGGTTTTTCCTGAGGCCAGTGTTTCCCAGAGCTCTGCATAGGTTGTTATGAACTGTGGAAGCAGGTTGCCATCAAGATCAAAGACGGTTGGATCTAGCAGCTCTTGTATGGTCACTACCGGGTCTGGAGTGCCAGCCTCGTTAGATTTAGAGAACATATTTGACCACAACGGTTGCAGCTCACCGCTCAGTTGGGTTCCGCTTGGAGCAAGAACTGATGTTTTCAAAATGAGCTTTGCATCTTGTGAAAGAAACGTTGAGCCGCTCAGCAAGTCGCTCCAAAGCGCCAGATAGTTCTGAGCATATGCTGGCAAAACGGTTCCATCAGAATCCAGATAGGCTGGATTGATCAGTTTTCGAATTTCTTCATCAGCGCTGATCGGACCGCTCTTGCCTTCTTCAATCCACCTGATGATCTGGCTGGAGCTTAATGTGGGGGCGGTTCCGATGTTATGCACTTCATCGGCTCGAATAGTCAGGTCACCCTGAAAGGCTTCAATACGACCATCGGTATTCTGAACCAGTGCGGCACGATTGAGGGCAGCATCACCAGCCAGCTTTACACTGTCATTGGCCCAGATGACGCCGCCGTTATTAATGATATCCCTTGCGTAGATCGCTAAGTCATCGCCAGCGATCATGACAGATGCGTTGGTCAGCGTGTTAGCAGCTTGTGCAACCAGCTGGTCGCCAGCAGCGATCGTCCCGCTGTTGGTTATGGATGAGCGGGAGGTGAGCGTTATGTTCTGTGCGCTCAAAGTTCCCCAGTTTCTTAATCCTCCAGAACCGGCATTGAGCGTTAATTCCTGATCCGCCGCGAGCACACCGTGTGCGGTGATTGCACTCGCATTCACATCAATTGCGCGGCCATAAACTGCAAAATCGGTTCCGATGGTGAAAGCGTCTGCCATTGTCAGGCTGGCGCGCGTACGACCGGTGATACTGCCAGTGTTTTCAAGACCTTTAGCTGAAGTCAGTGTTGTAGTATCCCCGATCAGGATACCTCGGATTGCGAGCCCAGAGGTTGTGGCTTCCATGTTCAGAAGATTATCAGCAACAATAAGACCGTCGACAGTGGCAGAAGCAGCTTTAAGTGCAACATTCCCACCCATAATTTTGGATGAGGCGGTTGTGCGTAAAAGCTGTTGAGAGGAAATTGAAAGCGATGTTTCTCCCTCCAGGCTGCCAGAGTTTATGAAATTACTCGCAGTTTTGAGCGTTAATACATTTGCGCCGATCAGACCGGTGTTGGTAAAGGCACCCGTTATTGTCTTCAGCGTTGCTGTCTCATCCGCGCGGATATCGCCGCCATTCACAATAGAGGCTGCGGTTGCGGTGATGGTGTTGCCATAAAGCGCAGAGCCGGACATGGTCTGCAGCAGCTCTGCAGCTGTCAGAGTGAGCGCGCCATCT
>NZ_LMCK01000039.1:0-8959 GCF_001623165.1 Pseudovibrio sp. WM33 | reverse complement strand
TTCATCGTCAGATGGGCATCGGCACTCAAGGTTGCGGTGCGGTGGCCGGTCACGGTTCCATCGGTGATCAGATCTGCAGCTGACGTCAGTGTGGTAATATCTGCGGTGAGCGCACCGCGTGTCACCAGATCCCCTGAGCGGGTGACCAGTTCAAGCGTGGTCTCCGCGATCGGACCGTCATCCTTGTCAGCTATAATGTCGCCATCGGCTTCGATGCTGGCGGCTTTGAGGGCGATGGTGCGTGCTGAGATCTCTGAGCCGGTTTCAGAGGAAAAGTTGCCGGTAGCATCGAGCATAACGCTCTTTGTTCCCACAAGCTTTCCGCTGTGCTCAAAGTGTGAGGCCGCGTTAAGAACAAGGTCTTTTGCGCCGATCAGGCCGGTGTTGGTAAAGGCACCTGTTGTTGTCTTCAGCGTTGCTGTCTCATCCGCGCGGATATCGCCGCCATTCACAATAGAGGCAGCGGTCGCGGTGATGGTGTTGGCGTAAAGAGCAGAACCTGAGCTGGTCTGTAACAGATCGGCTGCGCTCAGCGTAGCTGTGTTGCTGGCATCTATCACCCCGGCATGCTCCAGCCCGGCCTGTGAGGTGAGCAAAATGGTGCGCCCTGACAGGTCTCCTGTAATGGAAAGTTTGCCTGATGTGGTGCTTGCCTGCAGCAGGTTACCTGCCTTTACAACCCCAGCAAGAGACACGCTGTGCCCGCTGAGTGTCAGATCGGTGCCGTGCAGTTCAGATCCGTCATTCATCGTCAGATGGGCATCGGCACTCAAGGTTGCGGTGCTGTGCCCGGTCACGGTTCCATCGGTGATCAGGTCTGCGGCAGATGTCAGCGTGACAGCATCAGCAGTTACCGCACCACGTGTGGTCAAGTTTCCTGAGCGGGTGGTGAGAGTAACACTCGTACCCACTTGCGCATCTTCATCAGATCCCGCGATCAAGTCGCCATTGGCTTCAATTTCACCAGCGCTAATTGTTATAGTATCTGCAGAAACTTGCGACCCTTGCGATGAGAGTATCTGTCCATTCGCAGCAAGCCTCGCCGATCTTGCGGCAGAGATCGTGCCGTCAATCCTCATATCAGTTGCAGAAGCTAAGCTGACAGCTGACCCGGTTAGCGTTGCTTTGCTGTTTATCGAACCGGAGCGAGATGTGATGTCCAGGTTGTTATCGGCTTTGATAATGCCTTTCATGGCAGCCGAGCCAACAGTCATCTCGATGTTCCTGGCAAAAAGCTCAGAACCTGTGTCACTTGCGAACTTTCCCGCCACAGATAACTGCGCAGTCTCATCAACGGCTATTTTGCCAGCATTGGTGAAATCTGATTGAGAAGTGAGAGAAAGACTTTGCCCTTTGAGTGCACCGCGATTGGTAATCCCCCCGGCTTTTGCATTAAGGACAAGATTTTTGGCAGCGCTCACATGACCATTGGTTTGAAGTTCTTCTGCGCTAAGGGTGAGTGCGCGCGCTGCAACTGTTGAAGTTGCACCGGTCGTGATTTTACCTTCTGCGTTCAGATCAGCAGAGTTTTCGATTGCAACGTTGCCGTTCAATGAAATGTTATCAGCAGAAGAAACAGTAAGATTTGAGGCACTGATTTTGGCCTGCTTACTTTGTGTCACCGAATTGTTTAAAGAAGTAACGCGCAGATTTCCCTGGCTTTTGAGCGCATTTGAGATTGCAACAAGGCCGGCTCCCTCTAATGTTATTGCTCCACCAGAAATCTCGCCTGCTGCAGTTAAACTTCCTTCGCTTGTGCTCACATAGATGGCGTCATCAGTCTGTGAAACCACGGCACCTTCAAGAAGAATCGGGCCTTTATTGCGGATTGAAATCTTCTTGTGCGCTTTGAGGAGCGGAGTGTGTTTATTAGCTGGCTTACCAACGCTCAGCTTTCCGTTGGCACTCAAAGAGATATTGGTTGCTGACGCCAGCTGGCCATTAAGGCGAACGCCCACACCATTTTCCGTAGCAACCAGTTTGATGGCATTGGCATACATGCCACCAAGCGCGGATACATCAACTGCTAACTCTGGTGTATCCGCACTACCAGATTGTGGGGTGATGCCTTTAACCTCACCGGTTTTGTCATCATAGCTCCAGTCATAGTCAACCTTGTTCGCGCCAGTGACCACATTCAGCTTATCTGCATATACCGCACCATAGAGCGCAGCAGCGCGTGAGATGACATCGACACGAGATCTGTCAGTGGCTAGCAGTCGGCTATCTTGATTAAGCCCGTCGGCCCCGATTGTGACTGTCCCTTTGCGGACATCAAAATCCGCCAAGGCGCCATTTCTGTCAAACCGTGGTTGTCCTGTTGTTAAGGTGGTGCGACCAGTATTGATAAACCCGCAGCCATTACAAGTGATGCCAAACTCATTGGCAAGAATGACATCCATTCGCTCACCGGCAACTTCTAAAACACCGCCGAGCTGTGTCTGATTGCCACCAACCACTTCAGCGATCCAGCTTTTGGCCTCGCTGCCCGTCTTGAGGTTTGGATTGCCTTCAATCCACCCTCCCAGGCGCGTATCTGTAATCGTTGCAGAGTTGTTCAGGATCAGGTCATCTACATTAAACTTCGTGTACCTATCATGTGAAACGCCACTGGAGTTCGGCGTTGAGATATTGATAACTTGTGTGCCATTGCGGGCTTGATCTACATGAGGACGAGGCCCACTGCCGGGATTGAGCGGTCGTACATCTGCGGCATAAACAATTACAGGTTGAAATGTAAGGATAACGCTAAGAAGCAGCGCAATTGACCGTTTGATCTTCTTCAACATTTTCGGAGCTCCCCGGCGCTACAAACCGTAGCAAATCCTCTAAAAAGTATAATTCAAGCTGGCAAAGCCGACAGTCTTGTCAGCCTCAAATGCCGAAACAGTATGTGGTAGATTGCGTTGTGGACGTGATAGTGCGTGGGCCAGCTGCAAATCCAGTGAGATTTTTCCCCCAATTGTGGCAGTGGCACCAAAGTGAGCCCCGACAAGATAATCTTGTGACCACGCACGTAGTTGCGAAGGCTTGATTAGCCCGGCATCAATCCCAGCCTTGAGTTTGAGCTGTAAACCCTCACTGTCAATTGCCTGCCACTCCAGGTTGTTGCGCCAGTAAGCACCCACATCTCCATACATATTGTCTTGATGGAAACCCCGGACCGTTGACCATCCACCAATGGACATCTGTTCTGTACCTGGCAAAATGTCGTGCGAATACTGCCCGGATAAGGTCGTTGAATAGGTGAACGGCGTTGAGGGTATGGGCGCTTCAAGGTCAAGCCTGCCTTGAATGAGATGGAACTGCGGGTCAATAATACTCTGTTTACTGACTTGGGCTCCAAACGCCTTTAGTCCAAATTTAGTTCCCACATCCCATTGCAACTGTACGGCGCCAAGTTTTGTCTCTCCGCGCAGGCCAATCGATCCAGAGCTTAAACGCCTGCGTTGACTTTTGATTTCAAAGCCATCGATATAAGACCAGCTGCGGCTTAATTTGAGGTCACCATAGATGTAATTCTTGGAGAGCTTATCTCGCCATAATAACCGCTCAACTGACAGGTTGGCATAGTGTGAGCGCCCCTTTACGGGAAAACTCTGGTTTATACCTTCGAGCTCGAAGAAATAGCGACTTGCACCACCCTCCAAAGTATAAAGCCAGTTTTTGTAAGGAAGTGAAAAGCGGCCTGAAATACTCTCTGAATATCGTTGCCTGCGCGGATCGAATGGTGTTGCACTGATACGCAGGCTGAATTGGTCATTGAGATTTAATAGATTATCAATACCCAGACTTGCAGCGAACTTGGCCGTCCCTGTGTTGCTGAAGCCGGAATTGTCAATTGATAACCTGCCGTTTAAGGGAAGCGTTTCTTTCACTGCAATCTGTACAAAAGAACCACCAGGTCGCTCTCCGGGGATGAGTTTAAAATCCGCCTTGCTGGAATTGGGGCCATTGAGAGTTTCCAGGCCTTGCTCCATGTCGCGAAGATTTAGCAGCTCACCTCGTCCTGAAGGAAAGGCCATCAAGAGGCGCGCATCAGCTTGCCGTCCATCGGCATAAACATACCCTTCAATGATACCGGGAATAATTGTGATTGTTAATGTGCCCTGGGAGATATCTTGTTTTGGCAGGTAGGCTCTGGTCGTGATGAATCCCAGTTTCTCATAATATGCGTTAACCGCATTCAGCGAACGCACAATGTTCGCAAGAGTAGCGCAGGTTCCGATTAACTCATCATAGCCTTGCGGAGGCTTTCCAAACCGTTCAAAGCCATCGGCGTGAACTTGCTTGATAAGAAAGCATGGGCCACCTTCGGGAATACTGAGCGGATCAGAAGGCATGTCGATCTGTCCTGGATTGCTCCTTTGACTCCGAGCCTGCCGACGCTCATTTTGTAATTTCTGCGCCTGCGCAGCGTCTTCACGCTCGCGGGTGCGCTGCAATTGCTCTTGTGCCAGAGACGGCTGTACTTGAGAAACTGCTGGATATGTTAGGAGCAAGATGCCAACACCCGCCGTACACAAAACCGGGGCAAATTTAAAAGAAGGGTGCGAGAGTAAGGTTTTACACATCAATGCGTGCCTTGCTCTTGCAGGTAGGAATATGCTCTGGTGAAGCCGTACAATGAAATGGGGAAGTCCACGATCTGATCTTTGCGCAGCCAAACGCGAATGTTCGCAATCTGACCAAGTTTGAAGGCTCTCAAAACTGATCCGGTTAACTTGAAACCAGCATGGCAGGCTGTTTCATCGCAAATTTCGAAAAGAGCTTTAAAGGGGTGTTTGTCATCAACCCTGATCACAATGCCCGGTGCGAGATAGACCCCGCTTGGTACACTCATAACAGCATACGATGTGTTGTCAGGACTATGTGAGGTGATAACAATCTTAAATTGCTTCGGGTCGCCCTGTGATGAAGTAGCGGCAGGCGCAAGTTTGCAGACCGCAAGACACTCGACGGTCCAATCAACAAATGGAGTTTGTGTTTTGGCAACTTCAGGAGTGCCAGAAATGGGCTCACTCAAGCTGCCGCTGGCAGATATGACTGCCGCTAAAAAGATAACGAACAAACGAAACATAAATAACCGGAAAGCTAGGCTTATTGGACGGGCTGCACAGGTTTTGCCTTCCATTCACGGGAAAAGGCCTGTGCATCATCAAGCTGCTCTGCATTTAGTTGATTACGAAGTGCTTCACGCAAATCTGCGGCGCCTTCCATAGCGCGAGCTGTAGCAAGGTTCGCATAGCCATAAGCTTTCACTGGATCTTTTTGAACCCCGGAGCCATGAGCATAGGCCTTCGCCAATTCAAACAGGCCTAGTGGGTTTCCAGCTGCGCCAGTATGTGAAAAAAGCTTTACAGCCTGCTCAGGATCTGCTTCAACGCCGGCTCCATCTTTGTAAGCCTGTGCGAGAAGATTGATTGCTGCAACGTGTGATTGAGCTGCTGCCTTATTCCAGTAAGCTACCGCTTGCTCCTCATCAACACTCACTCCCCTTCCTGTCTTATAAAGAAGACCGCAATTGAATTGCCCATCTGGGTCTCCTGCATCAGCGGCTTTACAAATCAGTTCAAAGGCGCGTGTGTAATCTTCAAGAACATATTGACCATTCAGGTGCATGAGACCAAGACGGTTTTGCGCCTTGGCACTACCTTTGGAAGCTGCTGCTGCAAAAAGTTGAGCGGAACGAGAGATATCTTTGTCTGTCCCCAGACCTAGTTCAAATAAACGTCCAATGTAGAACGCGCCATCCGCATCCCCGTTAGTATAAGCCTCCTGAAACTGCTTCACTGATCCTTGAACATCCCCGGTCTCAAGTTTTTCAATACCTGCGGTAACATCGGCGGCGGCAGAGCTGGCATGTGTCGCCATAACAGCAGCAAGGGTAATGTTTCGAAGTAACTTCATCTGAATTATACGCCTACGAGAATTTGCCAAAGCAGAACAAAGCATAAATTAACACAAATCTGTGTCTTATTTTGCAAAAAACATTCAATAAAATTTCAATATATAAGTATTTATATGGGAACGGTGAGTCAAATGATAATATTTAACGTATCCTACGAAGATAAAATTATTTTAATACAGTTATGATAAAATTTTATATTATTTGTCTATATGAATTATTATCAGTCATTCTGAGATTAATACACTTTGTTGTATGCCTGAAATGTTCCAAGATAGCTGAGGTGGAACACAATACGTTACTTTATGAGGCACACATTGCGAAATAATATTCATCTATTGAAAAACAGCACTCCAAGCGTTTGTGAAGAATTGGGTTAGTTCCAACAAAGGTAATGGAATGGACGGCTCCTTCCATTACCTTTGTTGTGAGGAACCGTAAAAGGGACGTAGGGCAGATCCCACGCCCATCAATCATCTGATCTGGTCAGATGGAAAACTTCCACCTGACCAGAAAGGTAATCTCACTTAACGCCTTCCAACACGCGCTGAAGACGGGCACCGTCAGGACTGTCGAGAAGAGTTACCCGTTCCTGGTTCGACTTCCCCGGATTAACCAGCATGTCGAACTTAGCAGTTACTTTGGTTCCTTCCTGAACATTGGAAAATGTGAATCGGATCTGACTGCGCGGTGTCCCATCACTGTAGGAAGCGTGCTGTTTGCGCTCATCGCTGTTTGGGGTGAGGGTCTGTTCCAGGACAAGGGACTTTGAGGATCTGCGAACCACTTTGAAGCCCATTCCCTTGAACTCGTTGATCAATGCATTTTGGGTCTCTGAGGCGGATTTGTGTGTCACGATCCGAGGCGGTTGTTTTGATGAGACGGGAATGGATGTTGTCTGGCAGGCCGCTAAGAGCATGGTTGCGGCAAGAAGAACGAACAGTTTTTTCATGGAAATCTCCGTTTGAATGATCCATCAAGTTGCGATGGGTGGATTGGTATGTGATCTGCAACAGCACAGAGCTTGGGACTGAGTGCGGCTGAGTGAGAACTGACACCCTAAGCGAGTTAAGAACGGCCAGCCGTTAAGGAGGCGAGATCCTCAAAGTTGCCTGAGCGGTCTATGCCGCTCATAATTTGGATGAAGGTTTTTGAGAGCACAGTGCGCTGTTCTTCATTGAGATTTGCCAGCAGGTTTTCAGCTGCTTGCCTGCGGGACTTGACAAGTTCATCAGCTTTTCTTTTGCCCCCGGCCGTGAGCTTCACCTTAACTTGACGGCCCTCACGCTTCATACGCCGGACAAGCTTGCCCTCTTCTAACCGGTCGACAAGCGTTGCCGTTGCGGATTGACTGAGACAGACTTGCTTTGAGATGTACGCAAGAGAGGGCGCTGCTTTTCTCCGCAGAAGTAGCACGATTGCTGCGCAATTTGCTGGAAGCTCCCCATAGGTTTGCACAACTGCATCTTCTAAAGCGGTGCTGACTTCACAAAGCTGGTCGGCAAGATACTTGGCCTGCACTATAAAATACTCCAAATTCAAATTTCAAAACAAAGAGGTGCTGTTCGTTCCCAACATCGCTCAGATCGGTTCATTTCTTCCGTCACAAAAACGGGGGAGAGCGCTGTCAAGGATCGACCCTGAGGCGGGGTATCGCCCACTGGAATGCACTTGCATGGAAGCCGAGCTGCAAACGCGGCCAGCGGTTGCAGCTCGTGTCCTTCTTGCGTGACTTTTGGGCCGGATGTGCCGGCGCAAAAGTCATGCAGGAAGGATGGGGAGGCCTCAGGGCCGGGGAGCGGTAGCTCCCTTGTCCTTGACAGCGATCGGGGGCGAAGTCCCAAATTTTTAAAGTGAAGACTACTCATCGAGGTTTGCCTTGCTGAGCAGGCCAAAAACAGACTTTTGAAGGTGCAGATCCCCGGCCCTGGCTTTTGCCAGACAGCCGCGCACAAAGCCGCCATAGGAATTGATGGTGGTGGCAGAATCGGTACTGCGGCGCTCGGCAATCACGATCAGCGTTGCGGCCGCGCTGCTCCCAAGTTTGCAGCTAACCTCCTGCCATGCTGGTTTTGAGATCCCAAGATATCCTGCGGCCAGTGCCGCGGCCTGGATGACAGAATCCCAATCGGCTCCACCGCTCTTTGAAGCATTGCGGATCATATCGCGCAGCATGGGACTGGCACAGGCTAAAACCTGTTTGAGCGTGATGTGCTCGATGCCAGAGCTCAGGTGCATGGCTTGTGCTGAAGGCGGTTCAAGACCGGGCAGGGGAGGCGAAGTGGACCTGTCCTCATGTGCAATCGGGAGTTGACGTACTGGAGCAGCGCTTCCACGCTCAACTTTCTCAAGAGCCCTTTCCGCGTCAGCGGTCAAAGCAATCTTCAAGTCATTGCCGACCGGCAATGTCCGCTCACTACTTCTTTCGTTAGAAAGTGTTTGTTTTGTATTGTTTGTATTTATGTGTCGGAACTGGATTTCCGACCTGTCGGAAGTTTTCTTCCGACAAGACCTATCTTGGGGAGCGGATTCCGCTGCTGGATCGTCCTCGATCTGGTCAGTGGAAGAAGCCTCACGCACCTCATGAAACGCTGCGATCAGCTGCAAGAACTGCTTGCTCCATTGCAACAGCTGGGTGATGGTCAAGCGTGCCTCGATGCGGCGCGGCAATGACAGCAACAGCTTTTGCGCATCCCCTGCAGCTGGGTGGCCTGGATGCAAGGTCAGCTGCTGTCTTAAGACCTTTTTGTGAAGCTGCAACGTTGTCTTTTGCTGTTTCCAGACAAGGGCGCGCTGCTCCAGTTCTTGCGCCATGCGGTGCAGCCGCTTGTAACTTGGAGAGTATTTAAAAGTGTGGGGCAATCAGGCGGCGAGTTTGTCGATTACCGGATCTTTCGCTTCAGATTTCATGCCGGGATACCATTGTTCAAACTTCTGCCTGAGTGTTCCGTCCAGTGCCCGTGTGCGAGTTTGGAGCAAGAGATGAGCACCTGACTTTGACCAGCGCATCTGCTGTTTTTTGCCAAAGCGCTTGCCGACAACCGCATTAAC
>NZ_LMCK01000038.1:0-14413 GCF_001623165.1 Pseudovibrio sp. WM33 | reverse complement strand
CCCACCTAACCGGGTCAATTTTGCATGCCGATTCACAGTGGTAGATTGGCGAGTGTAACAACCATCTCTGTCGTGATGTTTACCCACTGCGCATCATGTCCTTTGGCTGATGGCAAAAATACTCTATGGCTCATTAAGTCCAGATCATCCGGCACCATTTCAACGGCCTGAGTAATTCTTGAGCCTGTGGTGAACAAGAAAAGAGCCAGCGCCCCCGCGTATGGGTTCGTATACTCCCTGAACTTATCAATCCATTCCCAAGACCCTGGAGACTTTCGTTGTCTACTTTTCTTGCCCCGGATCTCGTCTTGCTCTGCGCGCTCGTCTGAGGTGTGGGCTCCTGTCCGTCGTCGAGTGAAGTTAGACAGAATTAGCTTCTGAGTAGCAGAGTGTTTGGCCCGGTTTGCGTTTTGATTTTAAGCGGCTTGCGCGTGGTAGCGCAAGCGACGGTTTTGAAGAGTTTTCCGTTTAATTATCTGCCTGTGCTCCAGGACCTGCTTATGGCGTCCCCAATAGGCATCAGCCGGGGTTACGTTCCCAAGGCTCTCGTGATAGCGGTGGTGATTATAGTAATCGACGAACCTTTCAATCTGGGCTTCCAGATCCCCTGGCATGTAATAGTTCTCGAGCAGGATGCGGTTCTTCATGGTTTGATGCCAGTGTTCGATCTTGCCTTGGGTTTGCGGATGATAAGGAGCACCCCTGACATGCTTCATATCTTTTTCCTCCAGCCATTCGGCCAGATCTGAGGACAGATTGGATGAGCCATTATCAGAAAGCAGGCGCGGTCACTGAAGCACCTTTGGTTGCTCGCTGCCTGAGGCATCGAGCGCCAACTGAAGAGTGTCGGTGACGTCCTTGGCTTTCATCGTGGTGCACAGCTTCCAGGAAATGCTGTAGCGGGAATAATCATCAAGCACGGTGGACAAATAAAACCACCCCCAGCCTATGATCTTGAAATAGGTGAAGTCGGTTTGCCACTGCTGATTTGGAGCCGTGGTTTTGTCCCTGAACTCATCAGCGGCCTTGATGACCACATAGGCCGGTGAGATAATAAGGTCCTGTGCTTTCAGCAACCGATAGACGGAAGCCACTGAAACAAAATAGCCTTTTGTGTCTGTGAAGCGGACCGCGAGCTCTCGTGTTGACAAACCTGGCTCGTCTAGCGCCATCTCGATAATCTGCGCTCTGATCTCATCGGGAATAGGGTTCCAGACCTTGGCGGGACGTGAAACTCTGTCCTCCAACGCTTCAACGCCGCCTTCCAGATAGCGATCATACCAAACATAGAACGTTGAGCGTGGAATACCCAGCAGCTCCAACGTGCGCTTGATTGGCTGATGTGATCCTTCAACCAACCGGATAATCTCCAACTTCTCGTGGCGGGATATCTCATTCGTCGTCTCCCCCATCCTCGAGCATGCTTTTTTAAGAAGCCGCAGCTCCAGAGCTTGTTCGGCGACCTCCTCCTTGAGATCGCGTGCTTCTTTGCGCAGCACCTTGACCTCACCGGTGCTGGCCTGACGGGTTGTATCAGCAGCAAGTCGCTTCTTACCAGCTTCCAGAAACGCCTTCGACCAGCTGTAGTAAAGCCCCAGTGAGATGCCCTCTTGTCGGCACAACTCGGCAATACTGTCCTCACCGCGCAGTCCAGCCAGAACGATAAGGATCTTGTCTTCAGTGGAATAGCACTTTCGGGTCTTGCGCCGGATGTCTTTAACCGCCTTCTCAGCTGCAGCGCTGGCGGTCCTTGTGTATTGCCCCATTGTTCACTCCTAATCTAGTGATCATGGGCCAAAACACTCCCTTACTCAAATCGATCGATCTGTCCATAAGGCGTCGCCGACAAACACTGGTGTTTGGGCTAGGGCAGGCTGCATCGAAAAAAATGCAAGAGCCGCAGCAATCGCACTAAATTTCATTCCTCACCTATGAAAACACATCATACGAGAAAATAGAGCTATCGTCGGCTTATGGTTGTGTCAATCGGTTGGCTGGTCGCGCTTAAGTGCAGGGGAACTCCGCTCTTTTGACCAAACCAAGAACAGAATTGTTTGGGTTTTGTTTGAATTATCCTGCAAATCACGTTTCGTTCCTTGCATGTTCTTGCAAGCACTTACGAATATAGATCGTGGGGAAAAACTGAAAAAAGATCAAAACGGCCTTGAACTACGGTCAGTTAGTGAGTAGTAACCACCTCAAGGACACGTGGCCGAGTGGTCGAAGGCGCTCCCCTGCTAAGGGAGTAGGCCCGGAAGGGTCTCGAGGGTTCGAATCCCTCCGTGTCCGCCATCTTCCCTTTACAGTTATTGATATCATTGAAATAACGCGGATTTGCTAACGCATATGTTACCCGTTATGTTACCTGCTTGGGGTAACAAACTAGGTGTGCATCATGGGGCGTTCTGTTGGGAGTGGAAACCCTGATTATCTAACTGTCAAAAATGGCTACTGGCATTTCGTGCGCAGAGTACCTGATTTTTTTAAAAGGTATGACAAGCGAACTTTTGCGCGTTCTTCTACCGGAATCAAAGTGGCAGATGACCCAAAGGGCGCAAAGGCTGCCCGGGTTGCCGCACGATTAAATCAAGATACAGAAGAATATTGGCAGGCTCTGGTTGATGGGCGGGCAAGTGATGCGCGTAAGCGCTATGAGGCCGCCCGCAGGCGTGCACGTTCGCTTGGATTTGATTATGTGACTGCTGATGATTTGGCGGCGCGGCCGTTGGATGAACTTCTATCACGCCTAGCGGTTCTCAGATCACCTGATAAAGCTCCCCCCGCTTCTGATGTTGCTGCCGTGTTAGGTGGTGAGCCGGTGCCGCAGGTCGCATTGCAAGATCTGTATATTGAGTATGAGAAAACTCAGAAAACCTATCTCAAAGACTTGTCAAATGATCAAAAACGCCGCTGGAAGAACGCAAAAGTTCTGGCGCTGAAAAGTCTTGTTTCCTTGGTTGGTGAAAAACCAATTGCTGAGTTGTCGCGCTCTGATGCTATCGATTATCGCGAGTGGCTTCAGGACCGGGCGGCGATTGGTGCGATTAAGATAGCCACTGCAAACAAGCAGATTGGGCATATAAACAAAATGTTCCGAACGGTTATCAGGCATTTTCGTTTGGAGCTTGCATCACCTTTTTCTGAACTTCGTTTGGAGGGGGCTAAAACGGAACAGAGATATCCATTTGATCCGGGTTTTGTGCAGTCCAATTTATTGGCAACCGGTGCATTGGACGGATTGAACATAGAAGCGCGTTGCATCTTGTATCTGATGGTGGAAACTGGTGTTCGTTTGTCAGAGGCCGCAAACCTTACTGCAGAGACAATTTTTCTAGATGTAGAGGTGCCGCATATTGAAATTAAGCCGGTGGGCCGTGTTCTTAAAACGGAGCACACAGCGCGTACGATTCCGCTTGTTGGTGTGTCTTTGATGGCTATGAAGGAATGCAGCAAGGGATTTCCGAGATATCTTGATAGTTCTGCAACGCTTTCCAGCACCGTGAACAAGTTTCTGCTGCAGAATAAATTGCGTCCAGATCCAGAAAAGCATTCAGCGTATAGCTTGCGTCATACATTTGAAGACCGTTTAACGGCGGTTGAGATCCCAGAAAAAATTCAGGCAATGTTGATGGGGCATCAATACCAGCGGCCCCGTTATGGGCATGGCCCAACTTTGGAGCATAAAAGAGAATGGCTTCAACGGATCGCGTTCAAACCACCTTCAAGGGTTTGAGGTGAGTGCATATTCAGAAACTGGGTTGCTCTGTCACGTGGTGAGCTGCTATTTAGTTCCGCTTCCAACCTATCAAAAATAGGCGCGTATTGCTCGCCATACTCGACAACGAGCCACGCCGCAAAGCGCGTTGCTTGTTCCAGTTCTTGATAGGTTGGGCTGTTTCTCATGAGCTTATTGCGCGTCTGTATTGTCTTGAGCTGCTAGAAAAGCTGTTTGCATCTGCCAGCCTTGTTCCCACTTTTTGAAGCGTGGATCTTCGGTGGTGTATGGGTTGTCTGTTATCAGCTTGCCTGCACTTGAGGCGTCCACGCCAAGCTGCTGGCTTTCGTCCATCTCACCGTCAGTTAAGCCTAGGGCATGCAAATAGAGATCAAAGAGGGCTTCTTGCTCTTCACGCTCTGAGGGCTTTTGCGCCTTGAACTTTAAGACTTTCGCAATAGTGGCTTTGTCAAATCCGCAGCCCTTCGCTTCCGCGTAAACGTCTTTAATGTCGCTGGCGATGATTTGTTTTTCACCTTCCAGCCGTTCAATGCCATCAATGAAACTTCGCAGATGATCTGCTGCAACGCCTGCGCTGTTAGAGCCGGTTTGCGTTTTAGCCGGAGTTGCTTTCTTTGGTGCAGCCTTTGTAGGGGTGGTTTTCGCCTTTGGCTTTGCTTCTGCAGTTTTGGTGCTCTGGGCTTGCTTGTTGCCTTCCGGGGCACTCTCTGCCTCCGGTGTAATTTTGCGGGGTGCCATAATGTGACCTCATGAAATGAAAAGGCCGCCCCATTGCTGGGGCGGTAAGTTGGTGGGGAGGGGTGTAGGCTGCCTGATTAGCTGGCAGTTGCCTTGTGGTGCTCACAAAGGGATTCCGCGTCAGAGGCGAGCTTTGCTATGTTGTCCAGTAGTCCGGTGGTAAAGGCTTCTCCGGCAACAATCGCGACAAGTCGATTTGCCGCTTTCAGAGCTGCTGTTACTTTCTCAAAATCATCTAGTGGGGCTGTCCAGATACTTGCCGAAATTGCCTGCAGGTTCTCTTCAACTTCACCGGAGATGGTTTCGTGGGTCATTTCGTTGTGGAGCCGTTTTGCCGCCGCGTCTCTGTTCTGGTAATGCCGGGTTTCGGCAGTACCTTTGCACTCAGTAGTTGTGGGTGCGGTTGCAGCTGTTGTTTCGGAAGTGCTGTGCTGATCGACCATTTCAAGTTCTCCTAGTAGAGTTAAATCGGATTCCGCGACCACTGCTTGCGCGGGTTTTAAATCAGTTGTGAGGTAGACAATTCGCACCGCTGAGAGGGCGGCGTTGTTGTCGACAATTCCAAAATTTACACCGCAATCGACTGGCGGTGATTTCATCTTCACTTCTGCGCCCGGAGGGAAGCGAAACCTTTTCGCCCTAAACTCTGTGAGCCGTTGGCGAGCCTCCTGCTGTTTCAATCTCATAGCGCCTCACTGCTGAAACGTTATGAGCAGATGATGCGCAACGCATCTTGTTTAGTCAAGAATGATGCGCTACAAAAAATTCATTACGAATTATTTGAGTGTTGACAGTTTTGGAGAGTCGAAAGGGAGGCTTATTGAAATGTTTGATGATTTTGAGTTTCGATTTGCACTGCATAATGCAAGCAATGTTGTGCGTTCCGCACTGTATAATCGCGGTGTAACTGTGGAAGTCGGCTGCGACTTTCAGGCTGTAGAGGGGCGTCTGCCCGTAAGTAAGAGCGGATTAACACCGCATTTTACGCCTAATTTTCAAGAGTTTGGCGAAGGTGAGCGATTCTATTTTGTATTGCGGCCTATTGGATCAAGGAAGGTTGTGGGCTTTGTTGCGGTGCAGTTTGTTGAGCTGGCGGGTAAAAGCTTGCTGGATTACCTCAAGCATTCTTGGGCTCGTCTTTACTGTGATGAGGAAGGCAAGCGAATTGAGTTTGCAGGCACTCAACCGGAGCTGCTTGCACAGGTAAGTGGCAAGGTGGCTTATCTCGGAGATTTGTGGATCTTGGAGGGCTATAGGAAGCAGGGCTTTGCAAGGTATCTGGTGGTACTTGCGCAGCTTATGACTTATGACCTTCAGGGGGTGGATTGGGTGTTTAGCTGGATGCATAGGGCGCATTTTTTTGCAGGGAATGCGGCTCGCTGGGGATTTAGTCATGCACACCCAGAGGGGCTGCGTTTTGTGCGGCCTCCACGCCAGTTTAGTAAGGGCTTGGTGTTTGTCGCTAACTCAAAGCCTGAATTGATGGACTTGATTAGGCAATATTCCAGCCGTGAAAATGCTGCCTAAGTCTCTCTGCTGTATATGAGATTTAGCTGGATGCCTGTTCTGGTTATAACCGGCAAAATCAAGCGCGTGTAACACCAGTACTGCTGTTGTGTTGCCGCGCTTATGTGCGTTCCGATGTGGTCCAGTTGAGGTTTTAGATGGATCTGGGCAGACCAATAGCTTTCAGCAACGTAGCTGCAGAACCTTTTGGGCATGTGCGCTTTTGCGTGGGCTGTATCGTGCGCCCAAAGCTCACCAAAGGCGCTGCGGGCAAGTGTTTTTCTGCCAATCATCAAAAGTTCAGGGGAATCCCCTAAGCGCTGTGTAGTTTGACTTAATAACAGGTGCGGGGTGTACTGTATAAACTCTTGATCTAAATTACCTTTTCGTGCTTTCCATATCCTAAAAAGCTGGCTGGCAATGGGATTTTTCATATCGCATTCAAGTGTGCGAAGCGGTAGTGATTCCAGAAACTCTTTCATTGAGGGACCTCTGAAAATTTCAGGGATAGTTGAGCGTAGATAATGAGAGGGCGTAGCTTTGAAATAAGCGCATGTTTCTGTGCGTCAGATAGTGAACTTATGTTTGATGCATAAAATTCATTATTGGAAATCATTGTTGCGGCCGCGTCTAGGCCGTATTCATCCAGTTTCGCGAATGCTTCGAAAAGCGCTTCATCAACTGAGAGCCGTTTGAAACCCGCAATAATCTGCGGGGTGAACAAGCATTCAATATCTTCCATTTCACCACGTCCATTTGCGTTGAAAAGTTTTCGTGCTTGGGTGAAATGTCAAGGCAATAAGTAAAATAAATTAATCTTATCGTTATTCGGTTGGCGTGTCTTCCTTTCTCTTAAGCGCAACCTTGTATATTGTTTCTGTTAGTGTCATTAAGTCTTCAATACTGCCATAGCCACCAAGTAAACTACTTTCCAACTTTTGAGCTTCTTCTAGTGAGCGTAGAAATAAACCACGGTCAAGCTTGTTGGATTCCGGCCGGGTGCTGTTGGTTAACAGCGTCTTAACCAGCTCTGCAGTGTCTGGGCTTCCAGGCTTTGGCGAGTTTGCTTGCGTTGGCTCTGTGCCATACAGCAACCACTCAGCGGAAACGCTAAATGCGTTTGCGTACTTCTGCGCTGCTTCTGGACCTATGCCACGGTTGCCATTTTCATGCGCAATGTAGGTAACACGGTTTATCCCCATGCTGTGCGCTGCTTCCGTAGCTTTCTTATATCCGGCGGCTTTGCGCGCCTGTTTGAGTCGTTCAGATGGTTTCATGCGAGCTTTATAGCATAATTTGTGATGCGTTGGGCCTTGACATGTTTTCAAACACGATCTCTAAATAATACGTAACGCATCATTTTGGAAACCTAGGATTGTCGTACGATGACAATTGACCCGCGATTTATCAGGCATACCGCGAAATTGAGCGAACGCCAAATGGCAAAAGAGCTTGGTTGCGCACAATCAACTGTTTCGCGCATTGAAAACGGCACTCTAGCTTTAACGGATCGCCTGATTAACGCCTATGAAGGTTTCTTGAAGAGACAGGAAACACCCGGAGGTGCGGCAACCTCCACCCGCTCAGATTTTTAGCTGAGTGGGCATGATGCAGCGCCGGGGAACGAGGCTCCGGCGCTGCACCAATCAACACAACTTTAGATTTTATTGCTTTGGAGGTTTTAAAATGCCTAGTCCCGGAGACGGTTCCCGTTTGTCTATTATCCCGGCCGGTGTGTTTCGAGATTTAACTTTGCGGCCACGCGATATTCAGGTGCTGGGCGTCCTGTGCTGCTCCACTGATGGCAATGGTTTGACGTGGCGCAGCCAAGTGAAGATGGCCCGCCAGCTGGGCGTTGTGCGTTACACAATTCAAAAGGCGATCAGCAACCTTGTGGCTGCTGGTTGGTTGAAGATTTTGCGTGGTGAGCGCCCTGATGGTGGTGACTGCTCCCATACCTACAAGGTGATCAATAAGGATCAGGTAGACTGTGAAGAGCCGGACTTGATGGAGAGCGGCCCAATTGGCGAGCATGTGGTCGCTCAGAGGGAAAAAGAAAAGGCCAAATATAGGCAGGGGGTGCCTCCAAAATTAGACACCTATAAGAACGAGTCCTTAAAAACTAAAGATGAAGAAGAACAAACGGCTGCGAGTAGGTCTTTTAGCAGAAATGCTGAGGACACTCAGCACCCGACTGAGGATGTGGAGGGCATAGGGCAGCGCTTCATCGTGCCTTTGAAGGAGTTTTTACGCAAAATTGGGCTAGATCCGACTGCAGGGCGCTTGCGGGGCGGCCTTGAGCCTGCTTGGGGTTGGGCCGTGAATGGGTGTGATCTTGAGTTAGACGTGAAGCCCACCTTGCACATGGTTCTTGGGGCCGCGCCTGACCCTGTGAGAAGCTTAAATTATTTCACGCGGGCCGTGTTAGCCGCCAAAAACAGCCGTTTAGAGCAGGGTCAGCTCAATCCAAAGTTCATTCCAGATGGTCGCAAGGCGGCGCAAGCGCGGGCACGGAAATGTGCTGCAGATGAGCGGGCAACCAATGCCGCTATAGATCGCGTTTTTGGAGGGTGAAGCCATGGCAGCGCCCGGCGATCTTGTGAAAACCTGTTTTATTGAGCCCATGCAGGGCAGCTTTAAGAAAACACCCGGCACCAACCCGGAGGCGTATTTTTCCAGCCTTTCGGTAAAGCTCTCGGGGTTTTCTGATGATGTGTTGAAGGCGGCGGCGTCCAGCCTGATTGAGCGGGCAACCTCTTCAACATGGCCTTATGTGGGAACAATCACAGCGGCTTGCAAATCAGCACAGGAACGATTGAGCGCCAAGGATTCCGGGCAGTCTAACCCGGTGCGGGCTGGGTATCCGTGGCCGGAGGATGTGGCGGTGCGGGTTTTGATCAATCAGGATGCAAAGCTTGCCACGTCTGCGGCGTTGGCTGGCTGGCATGCTGACCTGATTGATTTTGTGCGCAGAGAAAAACGGGTGCCTTCCATGGAGGAAGTGGAACCGTTTGTTGTGGCCACACTGCAGCGGGATGCCCGCATAGAAAAGCAGATGGAAGAAGCGCTGGACGTTCTCAGAGGAGAGTACAACAGCAAGCTTGAAAAACTACCGGCAAATCATCGCGTTCAAATCATGGCGAGTTCGATAGCGAACCGCAGGAACAGGCTTGCCGTAATGATCGCAGAAGAGATTGAGGCACGTGAAGAGGTGGCAGATGACCAGTTGTAAGCCAAGCCGGAAGAGCAGGAAACCTGTAGAGGATAAGAATATCTACACACGCGCAAGCGCGTTGGAGCACATGCGCAGCAAAGGATTGCTTTCAGATCTGCAATACCGGGTTGCCTGTCAGATCAGCGCCTTAATGGTGGAGCAAGGCGGGCAAACAAGATCTATTGACTATGCGCAGCCGGTTGTTGATGGGGGCGGTGTTGATCGCGATTGGTTACTTGTGAGCACTACCGATGCAGCCCGCAAAATCAAAGAAATTGCGCAGGCGCTTGGTCCTGATCAAGCCGTTGTCGTGTTCTCCATCGCCGGGCGCTCCATGTCCACAAATGAAGTCGCCTTGCTTTTTGAAGAAAGCAGAGAGCGCCGGGAAACCGCAAAACCACTTCGCAAAACTCAGGATTATGTAAGGCAGTTGCTGCGGGACGGTTTAACCCGTGCGGCCTTCCACTTGGGTTTGGCTGTAACCGCGCCGGATACCCTTGTAGGCAAGCGCCTGCGGATCTGGCGAAACTTGGGAGGTGAACCCATGGAAGACCTGCAGAAGACGCCAACGGAGGGCGAGTTCCTAAGTTGCATGGGCGCACGATTCATACAGCGGGCTGGGCTGAGTGAGGCTGAGGCAGAAAAGTATGCCCGACTAACTTTGGTTGCTTACTACAATGATGAAGGGTGCCAGTTTGGGGCAGAAGGGCACCAATGGGATAAGCAACAAGCTGAGTACTTGGCAGATGAAGAGTTAGACTGCTGGAGGGATAGCTAATGTTGGCTAAAGATTAGAGGTGCTGCATGGGCAAGCACTCAGATTTTCCGCGCCGCAAGTTTGATCAATATTTCACTTGGGATACACGGGCAGGGCAGGCAATTGCGCCTTTTCTTGAGGGTATAGAGACATACTGCGAGCCATGCGCCGGGCGTGGGGATCTGATAGGGCAGCTAGACGCCTTAGGGCTTGAGTGTCTGGCTGCCTATGATCTGGACCCAAAGCGCCGGGGGATCATAAAGAAGAACGCCTTTAGGCTCACAAGAGAAGACCTGCAGGGAGCGCAGGTGATCTTCACCAATCCACCATGGACCCGGCGACTGCTACACGCCTTGATACTGCATTTGTGCCAATTGGCTCCAACTTGGCTACTTTTCGATTCGGATTGGCTTTTTTCTCTGCAATCTCAGAGGTTTATGCAATATTGTACTGATGTTGTCCCCATTGGGAAGATGCGGTGGGTTGAAGGAACCCCGGATGATGAGAAAGGAAATTCAGCTTGGTTTAAGTTTGATGTTCAGAACCAGAAACCAACAATATTTCATAGCCGTAGGAAGTTTGTATATGGGCTGGATCTTAAAGACTACATAGCGGAGCCGCTGCTGTTGTGAGCTGGTGGGGTTGACGTGTGAACACTCAAAGTACAATACTCATCTACATTGGAATTTAGCGCCTTCAAGCCTGCACGGCTTGGGGCGCTTTTTCGTGGGGCCTGTGCTATCGTATTTTACGCCAGCAACTTCTAGGAGATGTAGAAAATATCCCGTGTCCTATAGTGGACCTCTGTTGCATTGTTTCAATGTGTGAGGGTGAAATGGGATTTTTGGTTTTTGTGCTCGGTGTAGCGGTTACAACGGCAGTTATCGGAACTTCCAAAAACCGTAGCTTCTTTGGTTGGCTCACGCTTGGGCTTTTCTTCTCTCTGTTTGCGCTGATTGCCGTTTGTGCCATGCCAGCGCTGAGAGAGAGAAAGTATCTCTGAAAATTCTTATGTGACTGTGCTGAAGCAAAGCGCTTTCAGGTTGCCGCCTGAGGGTGCTTTTTTGTTGGGGCCGCTATGATCCGTTACACCGCAAACTTTGATGAAGTCACAAGAGGGCTGACCAAAGCAGAACAACGGCAAGTGCCTTTTGCTATCAGCCTAGCGCTGAATTACACGGTGGAGGATATCAAGGCCAACACCGAAAAGGGGTTGGGCAGGCGGTTAGATCGCCCCACACCCTTCACCAAGCGCGGCCTTGCTCTGAAACGGGCAAGTAAGCGCAACCTTTCGGCAGTGGTCTTCTTCAAGGACAGGCAGGCGGAATATTTGGAGAAGCAGGAGAAGGGAGGAACCAGAAGGCCAAAGCGGAAAGCGCTGGCGGTTCCATTCTCACAGCGGCTTAACAAGTACGGCAACCTACCACGGCGCAGTATTGACCGGCTGTTGAAACGCCCGGATGTGTTCCAAGGCGAAATAAACGGTGTTGAGGGAATCTGGCAGCGCCCACGGCGCGGCAAACGTCGCAACGGATCGCGTGGCACTAAAGGCAGCTCAGGTCTGAAGCTGTTGATTGCTTATGAAAAGAGCGCAGACTATCAACCGCGCCTGCGCTTTCGGGAGGGCGCACGCAAGACTGCAGACGCCCGGATAAAGCACAACTTCCGGCGAGCTATGCGAAAGGCAATCCTGACTGCCCATTAAAATTTGGGGGTATAAATTCATACCCTGAAAAAGCTTTGGGTCCTTCCTGGGCATGCCCCGGCCTGCGGGTAGTTCGAGACTACGGGACGTTGGTTTGTGTGGGGTGCGGGAACACTTGGTGTTTAGGTTTCTGTTGTTGTTCTAACTGGTGAGGGGGCGCGTATGGATGATGTTGAACGTGATCCGCTCCCTGATGGTGTGGAAGAGCAAGCCGCAATGGTTGAACGCTATCCGCTGCCTGATGGTGTAGAAGATGTGGTGGTAAACAAGCGCCACCTTGCTGCAGCATTTCAGAAGAGTTTGCCCACCATTGATCAATGGATTTCTGAAGGGATGCCTTTTGAAAGCAAGGGCACCAACGGGCAGGCTTACGAATTTCGGTTTTCGGTTTGCTATGCGTGGCAGAAAGCAAGAGAAGCTGCGGAAGCTGCAGAAGAAGAGAAGATCCAAAAGAATATTCGCCAAATGCAAATGGCCTTGCTTGGTGGCGGATCTGGCAGTTCTGAAATGGCGCTTACGCCAAAGCAGCGCAAGGAACTTTACGAAACAGAGGCAGCCTATAACAAGCTTGCACAATCGCGTGGTGAGTTGATCGCTCGTGCTGATGTGGTGGCGATGCTGGAACGGACTTTCTCAGCGGTTCGTAATGCGGTTAACGGCATGCCTGACCGGTTGTCTAGGGATGTTGGTTTAGATGGTCGCCAGTCAGAGGCAGCGGTTGTTGTTGCTGATGATCTTCTGGCGGAACTTCACCGGGAGCTTTCTGAATTCATGCAGGGAATGAGTGCAGAAGAAAACACCGGGCAGGCTGCCATGATGGAAGCTGCAGAGTAGTTGCTTAGCTGTGATTTGAGATCGCACAGCACCATTAAGAATACATTCCAGTAAGAACCCTTTTGCCTCCTTCCTTTCGGTTCATTGCGATGCTGGTTTGTGTGCTTGTGGTGGTCTGGCGATGCCGAGGACGGAAGGCTTGTGCCGTGACAGCCCGGAGAGACGGGCACCTTTCTTTTAGTTTTGAAGATGAGGCGATTATGGGAAGCATACGGGACCGGGTTGAAGAGCAGCACCGCGATGAAATGCACCGGGCGAATGAGCGCGGCCGCATTGGTGCGGCTATTGGCAGTTTAGCCCACCGGATGAGAAACCGCATGTTTGCCTGCATTGATACAAAATCCGGCTGGGATGATCGCCACCAGATGCCAGATGCTGAGCTGCAAAAGAAGCTGCAGGCAGCCGTGATTGATCGGGATTGGGTTTCCGTCGCGAATTACGCCATGATGGCGGATTTTCGTGCGAAGGGGCAGTAGAGAGTTTCTGCCAAGTAGATAAGTAACTTATGTAGCGCCGGAGGTTTGGTGATGTCTGTGAGAGCAGTTGTTGAACTTAAGCTTGAAGTTCGTGTTTCCAGTGCTTGGAATGAGACAACGACAATGAAGCAAATCAATCAACAGGCGAGAGACGAAGCCGTTGGGCTTGCTGAAAAACTGGCTGCACAGGCTCCTGAGGTGCGCCTTTTGAAAGGTGCGCAGGTTACTGCAGTTGTTGCAGATAATCGTGATGCATTTGAATTAGCAGTAAGTAAGTCAGATAAGCCGATGGAACTGAAATGACCAATGAAGCCAGCCGGAGGGTTTGTTTTAAGTGTGTTGATTGTGGTTCTCCAATTCGGGAGGGTGATCAGTATCAGCAAAGTGTTGGTACACCGCCATTTTGCGTCAAGTGTGCTCTGACCTATCGAGATCTGCAGGACGTGCCGCAAGGTTGGGTAGGAGACAAGCGGCAAGAGCTGCCGCCGGAAACCATTTTCCAGCATGTTCAAGCTTATATCAGCAAAGGTGGTTCGTTGGATGATGGGGCGTTTCTGCTTACAGCTGGGGAAGTGTTTGCAAGCTTAGCTGATTTACCGCACATGCCTGCCAGACTTTTGCCCGATGTTGGCATGCAAGATCTGAACAGAGCGGTTGAGTTGGAGATGATATCTAAAGAGTTGGACCGGCTGATGCTCGTTATTGAGACCTCTGTCAGATGGCAAGAGGGAAGGCAGAGCGAAAACTATCAGACCGTCCTAACTCTTCTTCACCGAAACAAAGCCGTGCAAGGCAAGTAGTTTACAAGGCCGGAGATTTTAGAATGTTGAGAGATGGTATTCAATTGAATGTGAGAGCGGCAAAGCACGGCTTTATTGCTGCTATTGCTGACCGTGAACCGAGTTGCTCAGGTGAAGAAATTGTGGCGCTTTCTAAGACTGAAATGCAGGGCCTATTAGAAAAAGAAATGAGCAAGCGCATTGCAGCCGTTTTGAAAGAGCTGCCAGACCCGGAGTAATCCGGGCCGCTTGGTTGGCTCTACTCAAAGCTGGTTTTAATCATCCTAGCGCCTTGGCGCATTACTAGGGCTTTGTTGTGGTGGATGCCTAACGCTGCATTGTATGCGGCGTCTGCGATGGAGAAATGCCCGGCTTCGGCAACGGTTTCAACCGGGCGGTTTTCTTGTGTATCCCAGATTTGAACTTTGAATTTGTGATCTGTCATCTTGGCAACCTCGCTTTGCGATGTTCTTTAAATGTTCTCCTTCAAAAAATCAATCTAGGGGTTGTCATGAGGTATGCGGATTTTCAACTTCCACCCCGTTCTCATGGCTGGCGGCCGCCTGCATATGCGAGTGCAGCCGGGTGCCTTGCCGATGCTTTACCAATCCTTGCGCCGGTGCGGCGCATGTCGGTTTCAAGTTGGGCAGGTGGTGAGCGCAAGCTGC
>NZ_LMCK01000037.1:0-41193 GCF_001623165.1 Pseudovibrio sp. WM33 | reverse complement strand
CTCTCCGAACACCTGTAACCTATGTCTCCGGTATGTACACTTGATGCGGGATCCAGTGCGGGGGTGGCTAAGGTTTGAGTGTGTGGCTCTGGGTCCCGCATCGCGCTGCGCTTGTGCGGGATGGCGTCGGAGGGGGATTGTTTGTGTGGGATGACATCGGTGGGGGTGGTGGCTCAGAAGGTGGGGTCGCCAATGAAAAACGGGCCTTGGAGGCCCGTTTTTGTGTTTGTGGTGTGTCTGCCGGTTTTAGCCAGAGACCAGATTCCGCAGCACGTAGTGGAGGATGCCGCCGGCTTTGATGTATTCTAGTTCGTCTTCGGTATCGATGCGGCAGAGGGCTTCGATGGTTTTCTTTGAGCCGTCTGCGAATTCGACCTGAATGTCGACCATCTGGCGGGGCTTGAGGTCTGCTACGCCGAGGATGGTTACTCGCTCAGTGCCATCGATGCCGTGGGACTGCCAGCTCTCGCCTTCTTTAAACGTGAAGGGCAGGACGCCCATGCCGACGAGGTTGGAGCGGTGGATGCGCTCGAAGCTTTGAGCGATCACAGCGCGGACGCCGAGCAGTTTGGTTCCTTTTGCCGCCCAGTCACGGGAGGAGCCGGTGCCGTATTCCTTGCCTGCAAACACAACAAGCGGGGTGCCAGCTTCCTTGTATTCCATGCAGGCGTCGTAGATCCAACGCTGCTTGCCATCCTTGGTAGTGTAGCCACCTTCCACGCCCGGCACCATCTGGTTTTTGATGCGGATGTTGCCGAAGGTGCCGCGCATCATAACTTCGTGGTTGCCACGGCGGGAGCCGTAGGAGTTGAAGTCTTTTGGTGCGATCTGATGGGATTCAAGGTATTGGCCCGCCGGGCTGTCTGCCTTGATCGCCCCGGCTGGGGAGATGTGGTCGGTGGTGATGGAATCGAGGAAGAGGCCCATGACTGCCGCGCCCTCAATATCGGTGAGGGGTGCTGGCTCCATGGTCATGCCTTCAAAGTAAGGCGGGTTCTGCACGTAGGTGGATGCTGGCGGCCAGCCGTAGGTCATGCCGCCTTCCACCTTGATGTTCTGCCAGTGCTCGTCGCCCTTGAACACATCGCCGTAACGCTCTTCAAACATCTCTTCCGTGATGGAGGAGCGGATGAGGTCGGTGATCTCTTCCGTGGTTGGCCACAGATCCTTCAGGTAGACGGGGTTGCCGTCCTGATCGTTGCCGAGCGGGTCTTTGGCCACGTTGATGTTGAGCGAGCCTGCGATGGCATAAGCGACAACCAGTGGCGGTGAGGCCAGATAGTTGGCGCGCACATCCGGATTGACGCGGCCTTCGAAGTTGCGGTTGCCTGACAGCACGGAGCACGCCACGAGGTCGTTGTCGTTGACGGACCTGGAGATTTCCGGCGGCAGTGGGCCTGAGTTACCAATACAGGTGGTGCAGCCGTAGCCAGTGAGGTTGAAGCCGAGGGCGTCGAGGTCTTCCTGAACGCCAGCTTTCTCCAGATAATCCGTCACCACCTGAGAGCCGGGCGCCAGTGAGGTTTTCACCCATGGCTTCACGTGCAGGCCTTTGGCGCGGGCTTTGCGGGCCACCAGACCAGCGCCGATGAGAACGGACGGGTTGGAGGTGTTGGTGCAGCTTGTGATCGCGGCGATGACAACGTCGCCGTTGCCAAGGTCATGGTCGCGGCCTTCCACCGATGCGCGTTTAAACTCTTCGCCCGCCTTCTTGAATTCCTCCGCCATGGTTTTGGCAAAGCCTTCTGAGGCGTCAGCGAGGGAGATACGATCCTGCGGGCGCTTTGGTCCGGCGATGGATGGCACAACGGTGGAGATGTCCAGCTCCAGCGTGTCGGTGAAGGTTGGCTCCGCGTGGGTGTCGCGGTACATGCCCTGCACCTTGGCGTATTCTTCCACCAGCGCAATGCGGTGGGCGTCGCGGCCTGTGGACCTGAGGTATTTTAGCGTGTCGCCGTCCACCGGGAAGAAGCCACAGGTGGCGCCGTATTCCGGTGCCATGTTGGCGATGGTGGCAGCGTCTTCCAGCGAGAGGTTGTCGAGGCCGGGGCCGTAGAACTCTACGAACTTGCCGACAACGCCCTTCTTACGCAGCATTTCAACCACGGTGAGCACGAGGTCGGTCGCGGTGATGCCTTCTGCCATTTCGCCGGTGAGTTTGAAGCCGACGACTTCAGGGATCAGCATAGAGATCGGCTGACCAAGCATGGCCGCTTCTGCCTCAATGCCGCCCACGCCCCAGCCGAGGACCGCAAGGCCGTTGACCATGGTGGTGTGGCTGTCAGTGCCGACGAGGGTATCTGGGTAAGCGATGGTCTCGCCGTTTTCTTCCTTCGTCCAGACGGTCTGGGCGAGGTACTCAAGGTTGACCTGGTGGCAGATGCCAGTGCCTGGAGGCACGGCGCGGAAGTTATCAAACGCGGACTGGCCCCAACGCAGGAACTCATAGCGCTCGTTGTTGCGCTCATACTCGCGTTCCACGTTGAGCGCGAAAGCTGAAGTGGTGCCGAAGTAATCCACCATCACGGAGTGGTCGATGACGAGATCAACAGGAACCAGCGGGTTCACCTTTTTCGGGTCACCGCCAAGGCTGACGGCAGCATCGCGCATGGCGGCAAGGTCGACAACAGCTGGAACGCCGGTGAAGTCCTGCATGAGCACACGGGCAGGGCGATAAGCGATTTCGTGGGTGGAGGTACGGGTGGTGAGCCACTCAGCAACGGCCTTGATGTCGTCCGCTGTAACAGAGCGGCCATCTTCAAAACGCAGCAGGTTCTCCAGAACCACCTTTAGCGAGAATGGCAGTTTGGAAACGCCAGTCAGGCCGTTCTTTTCTGCTTCAGGAATGGAAAAGTAAGTGTAAGACTTGCCGCCGACTTGCAGCGTTTGTTTGGCATTAAAACTGTTTAGAGATTGTGTCATTCGGCGATCTCCTTATTTCGTTTCCCGCCGTGAACAGGAAACGGAGCTTTGAGCTGACGAACCTCTCCGATATCTCCCGGAGTTTAGTGGCTCGCCGTCATGGCGTTGGCTTGATCATTTAACAAATGCATTAAAAGCGCTTCTTGAAATTCAATCAGCTTATAGTTGTCGTCCCTATAGCGTCTTTCTGACGCAGGTTCCAGCTGAACCGCAGCGGAAGGCTAATAATTTACCTAGGGTGAGATTAGGCCGGAATGGGATGCCCGATCAAGCGGGTTTGGGTTTATATGAATCATATTATATACAGTGGTATACAATGTGTCTAGCCTGTGAGTTGGTCCTTTGTGGCTTTAAAGGCTCGGAAGGGGATTATCGGTAGGATGCTTCTGGTTCACCTATGAATAATCGCCGGAAGTGGCGAAAAAGTGCGCAGAGAATAGCTGAAAACAACAGAAAGGCGTTTCCAATGAAATCTGTAGTTTTGGTTGGTGCTTGCTGTCTGGTGTTGGGTGGATATGTCGTCAGTGCTCTGGCCCAGGAGAGTGGGGAGGCTTACTCAAACACTGAGGTTTTGCTGGATAAGAGTGAGACTACAGTTACGAAGCAGCCTTTGTTCTATCCGACTGGTCGGCAGGCTCAGGTGACGTCTCTCATCATTACGCTGGCACCGGGAGAGGTTGTTAAAGAGCATATGCATCCCGTTCCTCTTTACGGATATATACTTGATGGTGAGCTGACGATCACCTATGAGAAGGAGGCTCCTCTGACCTTTAAAAAGGGGGAGGCGTTTATTGAGGCCGTCAATACCTGGCACTTCGGCAAGAACACCGGAACAGTGCCAACGCGAATCCTAGCCGTGTTTATGGGAGCAAAGGATTTGCCGAATGTGATAGTGCCTCCTGAATAAAGTGGTTTGCGCAAAGACGGGATCATGCAAATCGCTTTAATTCTTTGTTGGAGCGTATCTTATCCGGAAATCGGATCCATTTTTCGGGATACGCCGTCAGTTTGATAAGCAGTGTGTGCTGCTGTGGTGGTTTCGGGCGCGATGAACCAATTGAAGTTAATCTGTCAGGGTGTTGCATGTGATCGCGGTGGCCGCAGAGTTTTGAACCATGTCGACTTCGAAGTTGGTTCAAGCGAAGCTCTGATTGTCCAGGGTCCCAATGGTGTCGGGAAATCCAGTCTGTTGCGCGTGATTGCAGGGTTGGTTGCGAAAGCCAACGGCACGATTGAGCTGGAAGGTGGCATGCCTGAACGCTCTGTTGCCGAGCACTCGCACTACTTTGGCCATCTTGATGCATTGAAGCCGCTGCAATCCGTCCTTGAAAACCTGAGCTTTTGGCGTGATTTCTTTGAGCCTGCAGCTTTTGGTGGTGGCAAAGTGCGTGAGAGCATGAGCGAGCTGGAAGCGCTGGATACTCTTGGTATTGCACATACTGCCAGTTTGCCAGCAGGGTACCTGAGTGCCGGACAGCGCCGACGCCTTTCGGTGGCGCGCTTGCTGGTGGTGCCACGTCCAATCTGGTTGCTTGATGAGCCGACCTCGGCGCTTGATAAGGCCTCTGAAGAGGTGTTGCTGGGGCTGATTGCCGATCACATCCACGCTGGTGGCCTTGTGGTTGCTGCCACACACCTGCCGCTCAACCTGCCAAACACCAAGTTCCTCAATCTGTCGCCTGTGACGACCGAGAGTGAGCATATGTTTGCCGGAGCGGATCTGGATGATTATTTCGACGAAGACGAGCAGGACGAGGGCTGATCATGAGTTGGATGAAGAGTCTTTTTGTCCGTGAATATCAATTGGCGAACCGCGTTGGTGGTGGTGCGCTGATCGGTGTTCTGTTCTTTCTGGCTGTGGTGACGATCTTTCCGTTCGGCGTTGGGCCGGACATGATCCTGCTGTCCCGCATTGGCGCTGCGATCCTCTGGATTGGCGCGTTGCTGTCGACTTTGCTTGGGCTCGATCGCTTGTTTCAGGCTGACCGTGAGGACGGCAGTCTTGAACTTCTGGTAATGTCCGGGCGATCGCTTGAGCTGGTTGTGCTGATTAAATGTGCTGCCCATTGGGCGGCGACGGGACTTCCGCTGGTGCTGGCAACACCGGTTCTGTCTCTCTTTGTGGGTCTGGATTTCCAGAGTATCGTTCTGGTGACCCTGACCTTGCTTGTTGGCGCTCCTGCATTGACGCTTGTTGGTGCGGTTGGTGCTGGCGTTACCGTGTCCATGCGGCGGGGTGGGGTGTTGCTCTCCATTCTGGTTATTCCGCTGGCAATTCCGATCCTGATCTTTGGTGTAAGTGCCGCGACAGCGGGAGCGATCGACTCTAATAACTTCCTCGTTCCGTTCCTGTTTTTGTGTGCCCTGACACTTTTTGGTCTTGTTGTTGGACCTCTTGCAGCAGCTGCAGCGCTTCGCGTTTCTGGTGACTGATGATGGCAGCCGCGAGGCTGCTGAAATTACCAGAAGCGTTAAGTCTATGTAAAATCGTCTAAAATGGGTGAAATCCCGAAGAAGTGAAGCGTCAAATTGCGCGTAATCAATGACTGTGATGGGTCCGTGACACTATGTACACATTGATGCTTCGTCATTCTCAGTTTAGAACGGCTCTATGACCTTATACGATCTTGCAAACCCAACCCGGTTCCTGAAGCTTGTGAAAGCTGTGCTTCCCTGGCTTATCGTTGCGACGGTCGCTGCGCTTGCAGTTGGCTTGTACTTCGCGTTTTTTGTTGCGCCTGAAGATTATCAGCAAGGCCAGACAGTGCGCATTATGTTTGTGCATGTCCCTGCTGCCCAGCTTGCATTGATGTGTTATGCAATGATGGCACTTTCTTCGATTGGTTCTCTGGTCTGGAAGCATCCGCTGGCTGATGTTTCGGCCAAGGCGTCTGCACCTATTGGTGCTGCATTCACATTTCTGGCTTTGTTTTCCGGTGCTGTCTGGGGTAAGCCAATGTGGGGGACCTTTTGGGTCTGGGACGCAAGATTGACCTCCTTCCTCGTGCTGCTGATTATGTATCTTGGCATTATCGCGCTGTGGAAGGCGATTGAAGATCCTATCAAGGCTGCAAAAGTGAACGCGATTATTACGCTGGTTGGCGTGATCAACGTTATCATTATTAAGTTCTCTGTTGAGTGGTGGAACACGCTGCACCAGCCGCCGAGCATTATTCGTGCTGATGGCCCTGCCATTCACTCTTCCATTCTTATTCCGCTTGGTTTGATGGCGTTGGCTTTTGTGCTTTTGTTTGTGACTTTGCATCTGATGAGCATGCGTAACGAGATTATGCGCCGTCGGATCAGAGCAATGCGGATGCGTGCAGCATCTGTTGCTCCGGCTGCTTCCAGCAGCACAGTCACGAAAGCAGCTCCTGCTGGTGCGAGGTAAGGACAATGGATTTTTCAGAGTTTGGTCGTCACGCTGAGTATGTGATTGCTGCTTATGCAATGGCTGCACTTGTCATCGCAGTGCTGATTATCTGGGTGCGCTCAGACAAATCTCAGTTGGACAAAGAAATGCAGGCGCTTGAAGCGAGCGGTATTCGCCGTCGTTCCACACGTCGTGCTGGTCCTTCCGTCAGCCAGGTGGTTTCCTCAGGTGCTGATGATAAGAGTGAGAGCTAACAGGAATGGCTAGTGATATGGATGAGGAAAAGAAGTCAGGCGTTTCTCCGCTGTTTCTTCTTCCGCTGATTGTTTTTGGTGCTCTCGCGGTTCTGATGGGTTTCATGATGCTGTCAGGCCATGATTCCAAGGAACTGCCTTCTGCACTGATCAACAAACCTGCGCCTGAATTTGCGCTGCCTCCAGTTGCCGGATTGGAGCGTGATGGTGTGCAGGTTCCAGGGTTCCAGCGCAGTGATCTTCTTGGTCAAGTGACCGTCGTGAACATCTTTGCGTCCTGGTGTGCGCCGTGCCGCGCCGAACACAAATACTTGATGGAACTTTCCAAGGACAATCGTTTTGAGATTGCTGGCCTGAACTACAAGGACACTGACGTTAAGGCGAACCGGTTCCTTGCTGAGTTGGGCAACCCTTACGACCGCGTTGGGTTTGACACTGGCCGAGCTGGCATTGAATGGGGCGTTTACGGGGTTCCTGAGACATTCATCGTCGATGAGAAGGCTCAGATCCGCTATAAATTTATCGGGCCATTGAGTGCAGCCAGCTATCGGGATGTCTTCTTACCAGAGCTTGAAAAAGTGCTGACTGAGTCCAAATAGAACCAGTGCCCCTGATGCCTTCGGTTTTCAGGGGCTCACTGGGATGTGATTCTACAGTTATCTGGTTATTGTTTAGGTTAGCGCTGCATCAGCGATGACTTGAATAATTGCGAAGGGCCGAAATGCGGTGGTTTTCTGTAAATAGATTGACGGGTGTTCTTCTCGCAGCAGGAATTGGTTTTGCGACCTCTCTCTCAGCTCAGGCGGAAACACCGAAGGCTGTGGTTGAGCTGTTCACCAGCCAGGGCTGCTCGTCATGTCCACCTGCAGACCAGTTTCTGGAGGAGCTTGTCTCAGACCAGAAGGATGTGGTCACCCTCTCTTACCACGTAGATTATTGGGATTACTTCGGCTGGAAAGACACCTTGGGCTCACCTGTGTTCACTCAGCGCCAGAAGGATTATGCCAAGAGCCGTGGTGATGCTCAGATCTATACCCCTCAGGTCGTTGTGAATGGTCGTGGGCATATGGTCGGCAGTGATCGTGGTTCCGTCAAGAATGCTATCCGCAAGTCTTCTGGTATGAGCGTTCAGGTTGAGGCGATGCTTGACGACAATGCGCTCGAAGTTCAGCTCTCTGGTTCTTTGAAACAGCCAGATAAGAAGGCTGACGTCTATCTTCTTGGAATTGACAAGGAAGCGGTTGTGGAGATCCAGCGCGGTGAAAACGCTGGTACAACGCAAACTTATAAGAACGTGGTGCGCAGCATTATGCCGATTGGCATGTGGTCTGGTACCGCTGAAGTGTTCCGTCTGCCGCGGACCGCTTTGAAGATGTTCGACTCCAAGAACTGGGCTGTTTTGGTTCAGACCAACTCTGGTGAGATGCCAGGCAAAATCATTGGTGCAGCGTTTTACGACAAGTAGAATTGGCTGATAAATTGCGAGTGATTTTCATTTGCAAACATTGAGTGCAAATAAGAATAAAAACTGGCTGTTTGAACCTGTTCCATTGTTTAATATGCCACTGAAACCTGATAGAGGACGATAACTTTCTAAGCAGTCGTCGAGTTTGAATTAGGGTGGATGTGGCACATGGACCAGAGCATGCGCTTTGCGCTGGGCAGCATCGTCATTGGCATACTGGTATTTGCTCTTAAATACTTCGCCTTTGCGTTGACTGGCTCCATCGCGTTCTATTCTGACGCTCTTGAAACATCCATCAATATCGCAAGTGCTTCTGCTGCTGCCGGTGCGTTGTACCTGGCGCGCAAACCTGCTGATCAGAACCATCCATATGGACACTACAAAGCAGAATATTTTGCTGCTGTTCTTGAAGGGGTTCTGATTGTTCTGGCAGCAATTCTTATCCTGCGCAAAGCCTATATGGGTTTGACTGAGCCGTATGAGCTTGAGGTCAATTTTCAGGGTATCGCGCTGAACTTCCTGTCTTCCGTCATCAACTTTTTCTGGGCAATGGCCTTGATGCGCATTGGTCGAGCGCATCGCTCACCTGCGCTGCAGGCGGATGCCCGGCATATCATGACGGATGTTTATACATCTCTCGGTGTGTTTGTTGGTATCGCTGCTGTGTGGGCGACGGGCTGGCAGATGTTTGATCCGATCCTTGCGGGGATTGTTGCGGTCAACATCATGTGGTCCGGTTGGAAGCTGGTGCGTGAATCTGTTGGTGGCCTGATGGATGAGGCGGCTCCCGAAGAGGAGCAGGAGGAAATCCGGGCGTTGATCTCCAAGTTTGGAGATGGTGCGCTGGAGGCTCATGACTTGCGGACCCGCCATGCTGGACATGTGACGTTTGTTGATTTTCATCTGGTTGTACCAGGTGAGATGAGCGTTCTGGATGCCCATGCGATTTGTGATCGTATTGAGGAAGGCATCGCAGAAAAGATGCCGGGCGCACGTGTGACCATCCATGTTGAGCCGGAAAATCATGCCAAGCATTCAGGAATTGTGGTTTTATAGGCACTTAGAGAGCTTGAAACCTGGACTGCGTAGTTCTACGGTGTTTCCGTTGTTGCTGCGTTCTGTTGGTCTGGCTGCCTTTTGCCTTCTCTCTGGAACGATCCTTTAAAGCAGTTTGCCCGGAAATGGGGCCACTCCTACTGCTTTCAGTATTGTTGATTGCGTCTTTGTCTTCGAAAACCATGCTTCGTGGTGGGGGACTGCGCTTCGTTTCTGAGATGAATATGCCCCGCAAACATTTCTTTGATCACCTTATTCTGCTTACCAGCGTGTTTTTGATCGTCGGACCGGTGATCGTGATCGCTTTCTCTTCAACGCACTCTGGCGCTACGCTTGGTCAGGATGGCCTCCAGTTTCTGCCGGGGCCATATGGGGTGGAGGTGTATAGCCGGGCGCTGTTTGAAGGGCGTGGGTTTACTGGCGGTGTCACTGGCATAACCATGGTGTTGAACTCGCTCTATCTGGCTGCCGGGTTTGCACTGGCGAAAGTGGCTGTTTCTCTGTTGGCGGCGTATGCGCTGGTGTTCTTTCGGGTGCGCTTTGGGACGTTCTTTTTCTGGGTAATCCTTTGTAGTTTGCTGCTGCCTTTGGAATCTCGGTTTTTGCCGACATATGCTGTGACCAGCAAGCTTGGGCTCGTGAACTCCTATCCGGGCTTGATGTTGCCGCTGTTGGCTTCCGCGGTTGGGACATTCTTCTTCCGTCAGTTTTTTTTGGGGGTGCCGACTGAGCTTTCTGAGGCTGCACGGATTGATGGGGCAGGGCCGATCAAGTTTTTGAAGGACGTTCTGGTACCTGCATCTGCGCCGATGATTGCAGCGCTCGGTCTGCTGATGTTTGTGCAGGGATGGAACCAGTATCTGTGGCCTGTGATGGTTTCCAGTGAGGAGACCAGAATGACTTTGGTGCAGGGACTTAGCTTGGTCGGGCGCACAAGCCCGCAAGGGTTGGCGCTTGCTGTGCTGGCCATGTTGCCGCCGATCCTGCTTGTAGTCTTCTGTCAGAAAGCCTTTGTGAAAGGGCTGACAGACGGGCGTCAGTGATCACTGAGAAATCTCAAAGGGACCATAATTTCTGTCTTCTTTGAGACAGCGCCGCCTTGCGACCTTGCTAATTCTGTGTGGGTTACAGGTATCTTGTGAGCTTTGCTCCAGATGCATCTCACAGAAGAAGGTCTCGGAATGATATTGCGTGGTTTCAAAGCACTTGCTGTCGTTGTTTCAATTGGTTTTGCTGGATGGGTCTCTCAAAGCCCTGCTTATGCATGGGGTGAACTGAGTTGCTCCGACCTAAATGTAGCGATTTCAGATATCGATGATATTTCCGATGAAGTCTTCTTTGAAGGTGGTGTGCGTGCTGGCTCAAGTGCTGATGGCGTTCTGGGTCACCTGATTGATGTAGGTCGTCTGCTCAGTGAACTGGGAGATGATGGTAAGCTGGACCGTGCGGTTGACCGCCTGGAAGATGCATGGATCGATGAGGACTGGAGCGGCTACTCCTTTGCTCTGGATGATATCGCGGACCGTCTAGACTACTTTTACTATCGCGACTGCTGAGCAATTGTCTCAGCTGTAAAGCGATGCGACCAAGTCCGGCCATGTGCCGGGCTTTTTTGTGCGCCGTATCGCGCTGTCAAGATGCGGCGCTGAAGTAGTCTTCTCTGAGCAGCGCGGTGCCGTCTGATTGCAGAACCCAGAGTTCTTTTGAGATGTTGCCGTGGGCTTTGTTCATCTTCCAGTCGGAAGAAAGGATTGCGGAGCTTTCGCCTGAAGCGACGATTTTGGGGTTGATGTATTCGATTTTTGAGAAGCCTTCCCGAATGAGCATTTGCCAGAACTCGAGAATTTCGGCTCGTCCGTGATAGGTGCCAAACGGTTTGGCCTCCATAACAGCATTTGCCTCATAGCAGTTGGCACAACCTTGAGCATCACCCGCATTGAACGCGTTCTGCCACTTCTGACTGGCCTCTTTAACTGCAGCTTCCAACTCACTGTTCATCATCGGACTCCAAAGCTCGGGCGCTTGCGCCTCTTTGTTTGGACGTAGGATGAAGAGCGAATCTTGATTAGAAATGGACGTATATGGCATTCCTGAAAGTACCACCTATGAAAGGTGAAGTCCGTCTTTCAAATGTGGTAGGCGGATTTGAACCGACTAGTAAGCTGGGGTATCAACTTTCCTAAGCTTTTGGGTTGCTTTGATTTTGTAGTATTTAGCGTTTGAGCACAGAGCTATCTATTGAGAGAAATTGATAGGCTGGCAAATGCTGCCAAAGAAAAAGCCCGGCGGTGGTTGCCGGGCTTTGTAATTTCATCTTTTAGTTCTGGGGGAGTGTTTTGATCCTCCCAGAATTAGCGCAAGCTTAGAGGCGCTGGGAGCCGGTTCCGAACTCCGGATAGGCTTCGACACCAATCTCCGCTTTGTCGAGGCCCATGGCTTCGTCTTCTTCTGTGACACGCAGGCCGACCACAAGCTGGATTGCGTACCAGACAATGGTGGAGGCAACGAAGGTGAAGATACCGACGGCTGCAACGCCGATGAACTGGGTGACGTATGACGCATCAGAGTTGGACAGTGGCACGATGAGAGTACCCCAGATGCCAGCCAACAAGTGAACCGGGATTGCGCCGACTACATCATCGATCTTCAGTTTGTCGAGCATTGGAACTGCGAAGACGACAATTGCCCCACCGACGCCGCCAATGATGACGGACTGAAGTACGCTTGGGGCCAGCGGTTCGGCGGTGATGGACACAAGACCAGCCAATGCACCGTTCAGAGCCATGGTGACATCGACCTTCTTGTAGAGGGCCTGTGTCAGAGCAATTGCGGTAACCACGCCCCCCGCAGCAGCCATGTTGGTGTTTGCGAAGATGCGGGAGATGTCTGTGACGTCACCAATTGTGCCCATTGCGAGCTGGGACGCGCCGTTGAAGCCGAACCAACCGAGCCACAGAATGAAGGTGCCCAGAGTTGCCAGCGGCATGGAGGAGCCCGGCATTACGTAGACCTGACCGTTTTTACCGTACTTGCCTTTACGTGCGCCAAGGATGATTGCGCCAGAAAGAGCTGCCCAGCCACCAACGGAGTGGACGAGAGTGGAACCAGCAAAGTCAGCAAAGCCCATTTCTGAGAGCCAGCCAGCGCCCCACTGCCAGGAGCCGGTGATTGGATAAAGAACGCCTGTGAGGATGACAACGAAGATCAGGAAAGCCCAAAGCTTGATGCGCTCTGCCATGGTGCCGGACACGATGGAGGCTGTTGTAGCGCAAAAGACCATCTGGAAAAACCAGTCGGACGCTGTCGAGTAGCCTGCGTCGAGTGCATCGCCACCGACAGGGTCAAAGGAGTATGGGCCAAAGGAACCCATGAAGCCGCCATCAACGCCAGTGTACATTAGGTTGTAGCCGGTGATCCAGAACATCAGACCAGCGATGGAGTAGAGGGCGATGTTCTTGAGGCACTGCATGGAAACGTTCTTGGTGCGAACGAGGCCAGCTTCCAGCATGGCGAAGCCAGCAGCCATCCACATCACCAGAAATCCGCCAATCAGGAAGAGCAGGGTGTTGAAGATGTAGGCGGTGTCGACAGCCAGAGCGTATTTTTCTTCTGCCATGACTGGACCTGCGGAAAGTGCCAGGAGTGAGCCTGCGGCAACAAGGGTGGAGGCGCGTTTCATATTCTCTGTCCCCTTCATTTCATTATATTGCTTCTGCGTCGGCTTCGCCGGTGCGAATGCGGACAACTTGATCAATGGAGTAGACGAAGATTTTGCCGTCGCCGATCTGGCCGGTCTTCGCTGCGCTGCCAATGGCTTCGACAACTTTGTCTGCCATGTCTGTTGCAACTGCGACTTCGACCTTTAGTTTTGGGAGGAAGGTGACGGCGTATTCTGTGCCGCGGTAGATTTCGGTGTGCCCTTTCTGCCGGCCATAACCTTTGACTTCGGTTACCGTGAGCCCCTGGATGCCTAAAGTGGTGAGTGCGTCGCGCACTTCATCCAACTTAAAGGGCTTGATGATTGCCATAATGATTTTCATGTCAGATTCCCGTTCCCCTCTCTCATCGATTGCGCCGTAAAGAGTTCTGGAGACCTCTTTGGGACCGGGAAAGTTGCCAGTTATCTGGTCGTTCTCAGAATGCCCGGCCGGCACGCTTGCCTCCTCTCCTTCAAGGAGCGTGCCAGTTTTGAGAAATATCGATTTTTACGTAGATTCCGCGTGGGGAAGATGTTGGAATAATCTCGAAAATTCAGCGGCTTGTTTGAAATTATATTTTCTTGAGGGTGGGCTGATCTGGCGGAATTGCGCAGAATGTGGCTGTCACTAAAATAGGCAGAGCCATAAATTGACTTTGCCTATTTTGTAGTCATGTGTGATGTTTGGCTAATTTTTAGCCAAGATACTTATGCTCTGAAACCTCCAGAGGCGAGGAACTTGGTCTCTTCTGGCGTTGAGGTGCGTCCAAGAGTTTCGTTGCGGTGAGGGAACCGGCCAAACCGGCGGATCACGTCCATATGGATCAGCGCGTAATGGTAGGTGTCCTGATCGCCAAGACCGCGGAACAGGTCCACGCTCAAATCCTGCATGTCCATCTCTTCAGAATGCTCAAATGGCAGGAAGAAGAACATGCGATAGCCCATAGGAAAGGCGGTATGGAAGTTCTTGTTCAATGACTCAAGAGCGACTTTTACAGCTTTGGGATCGGATGCAAATGCTTTTGAGGAGCCGCGGTAGATGTTGCGCGGGAATTGGTCGAGCAGCAAAAGGAGGGCCAAAGTGCCGTGAGGTGTTGCTGTCCAGGTGTCGTAATCTCCGCGATTGGCGGCTTCTACGTCGGCTTCAAAGTTCTCACGAATTTCCTGATCGAACGCTTCGCCGCCGTTGAACCATTTGGGGCCGCCTGCCGTCCACCAGAAGTCCAGAATCTCAAGCGCTTTGCTGGTCTCTGTTTTTCCGTCCAGTTCCATCGTCGCCATGGTCTACTCCCCAATATTCACTTTACTGTTGCGCAAAGTTCCGTTAGCCCAGCATCAAACACAGTGCCACACTCGAGTACCTGGTGAAACATTGGTGGAAGATTCAAATATTTTGGACCTGAGAGGTCTCAACTGCCCACTGCCGGTGATGAAGACGCGCAAGCATCTTAAACGTATGGCAAAAGGCGAGCAGCTTGTTGTGAAAGCTACTGATCCAATGTCTGCAATCGATATTCCACATATGTGCCAGCAAGACGGCCATGTGCTGATTGAGAATAAGATGGTAGGTGACGTGCGTCAGTTCAAGATTGAATGCTAATTGCACTCTTCTTGAAGGCGATTAAGCGTCGCAAAGCCTGTCCAGTTTGCGGGCAAGCTTGAAATCCAGCTCGGTCAGCCCACCTGCATCATGGGTGGTAAGTAACACATCCACTTTGTTGTAGGTGTTCGTCCATGTAGGATGGTGGTTCATCTTTTCTGCCAGAATTGCAGCGCTGGCCATGAAGCCAAATGCGCGTGCAAAGGACCGGAAGGTGAAAGTGCGTTCTATCGCGTTGCCATCTTCAGACAAGGTCCAATGCGGTAATTCTGCGAGGGCAAATTCTTTTGCGGTAGAGGTCAACAGCTCGGACACAAGACCACCTTTGGTTTTGTTGCAAGGGGCGTCTCAGATTTAGTAGGTTTTTCTGACTCGCAAAATCCATGGATATTTGAGTAGATCAGCGCGAAAGTCTGGAGCAAAGATTTCGGCTGGGTTAAATATTCGGGCAGTCAGATTTGGAGGGAGCAGTGGTCTTGTTGCAGCGTCGTGTACTGTTTGTGTGTCTTGGCAATATTTGTCGTAGTCCGTTGGCAGAGGGTGTCTTCCGTCATCATGTCAAACAAGCTGGGCTGGAAGAGCAGATTTACGTGGACTCCGCGGGAACTGCGAACTGGCATAGTGGCAAAAAGCCGGATATCCGCAGCATCCAGACAGCGCAAAAGCATGGCGTTGATATTTCTAAACAAGAAGCGCGCCAGCTGGTTGATGAGGATTTCGAAAAGTTTCATTACATCATTGCGATGGATGCCAGCAATCTAGCGAACATCCAGTCCAAAGCGCCGTATCTGCATACAGCAAATGTGCGCTTGCTGCTTCAGGATGAGCAGAAGGATGTGCCTGATCCGTATTACGGAGCGAATGAGGGCTTTGATGAGGTGTACGATCTGGTGAGCAACGGGACGTATAATTTGCTTCAGGAGATCCGTGAGGAGATGGAACCGACCGAGATCTAGGTTCTTTGCAGGATATTGAAGAAAAGCTCCGCAGTTGGTTGCGGAGCTTTTTTTGTCTTCGGGCTGACTATTTGAATTTGCGCAGGAAGCTTTTGCTGTTTCGTGCGCACCAGCAGGCAGCGCGGCCAAGTTTAGCACGCAGCCAGTGGCCCCCTTTGGTGAAGGAGGTGTCCAGGTTAGTTGGCTGGGCCCATGTTGGCGTGCGCTGGTACAGGTAGTGATAGACGCCCACAACTACGAGCATGGTGATGCCCCAGGAGAGCAGGGTGTCTGAAAAGAAGTGCCCGCCGAAAGCCACACGGTTGGCGGAAAGGAAAAAGACCAATGCCCCGATGGCTGTTGCCAGAGGAATGCGCCAGGATTTGGGGGCGATAAAGACCAGCACGAACAACCAGATGGATGCTGACGCCTCACCGGATACAAACGAGCAGTTACTATCACAATGGTTAGTCGGTTGCCACACGCCGATGAATGGCAGGTCTCCGCCGAAGATTTCCGTTTCGCGCGGGCGTGGGCGGCCCCACAGGTTCTTGAAGAACGCGTTGACGACGAGGCCCGGCCCGAGGATGAGCGTGGATACGACGAAGATCGGGTGGCGCAAATCCATCAGCGCTTTCAGCTTTGGAAATGCAAGCTTGAAGAGCATCACAAACAAGGACAGGCCTGCAACCCACTGGAAGATGTAGACGCCGAAGTATCGCAGACCGCGCCAAAACGGGTCTTTTGAAACAGGGAAACTGCCTTCACCGTCATAAAAGAAGGTGGAGGCCCAGATATCCAGCCTCGGGAAAATCAGAAAGATTGCTGAGACGACAAGGATATATGTCAGGATTGCCGTGAACGGGCGTTCTCCGCAGAAACTAATGATTATATTTAGGATTGAAGTCTTCGAACCGTCTTTTGCCACGGGAATTCCTGAGTTCGCTCTTTTGGGTTACAAGGCGGTATACTTGTTTTCGAAGGTTGCGCCAATGTGCTGCCTTGAAATTCCATTGGTGCTCAGCAAGATTACGTCTCGCAGTGCCAAACCCCCATATAGGGGCCTGCGAGATAAATTCAAATTGTTTCCATTGCCGTAGGTTGGGTCTTACCGGTCTATTGGATCAGAAAGAGAATAAATGCCTCGGCTCGCGTTTTATTATGAATTTGCCAGCCCATACTCCTACCTGACCGCAGCACGTATTGAACAGCTTGCGAAAGATAGGGGCATAGATATTGATTGGCGGCCTTTTCTGTTGGGGCCGATCTTCCGGCGTCAGGGGATAGAGAGCTCTCCATTTTTAGAGAACCCGAAGAAGGGGGCTTATATGTGGCGGGATGTTGCGCGTACCGCTGCGAACCTCGGGTTGCCCTGGAAGAAGCCACAGATCTTTCCACAGCACAGCCTGCTTGCCTCTCGTATTGCTTTTGCGGGACGTAAGGAGCCGTGGATCGGTGCATTTACCCGCGCTGTGTATCATATGGCTTTTGTGCTGGATGAGGATATCTCCAAACCAGAGCTGATGATTGCCTTGTTGCGTGAGCTGGATCTGGATGCAGATAAGGTCATGCGGCAGGCTGAAACCACTGAGGTCAAGATTGGCTTGCGGGCAGCGGTTGCGGAGGCAGAAGCACTGGGTGTGTTTGGAGCACCAAGCATGATCACCGAAAAGGGCGATCTTTACTGGGGCAACGACCGCCTTGATGAGGCGTTGGATGCCTCCTTTGTACGGATTGGTTAGCTAGCCTTCTGAAGCGTGCTTTCCAGAAGGCTATAGAGTGCGGATGGATTGATTGGCTTTTCCAGAATCTGCGTGAAGCCTTGTTTGAAGAGTGCCGGGCGATCTTCTGGTGCGATGCTCGCTGTGATCGCGAAGCAAGCTTTATCTTTGATATGTCCGTTTGCCTGCATTTGAGTGAGAGTTTCCGAGCCGCTCATTTCCGGCATGTTCAAATCCAGAAAAATCAGGTCGGACGGCGCTTCTGACTGTACTGCCAGCGCTTGTTTTCCGCTGTTTGCGATGCGCACTGTCAGGCCAAATGATGAGAAGATTGCTGCCAGCAACTCCCGGTTTGGCTCATTGTCGTCAACCACTAGCACAGAGCCGGAAAGTTTGGAGCGCGTCATATTTGGGGCTGGAGTTGAAAGCTGCTGTGTCTGCTCGATCTCTTGGATTGGCAAAACGAGCTCAAAACAAGCTGCATGCCCGGTGTTGGTGACGAGCCTCAGGTCTCCCTGATGGTCGCAGGCAAGGTGCCGTGCACTCCAGAGCCCGAGGCCGTGGCCGTCGGATCTACGTTTTGGCGTTGGGGCGGCGTCCAGATGTGAGGCTTGCTCTGGTGTCAGGCCTGGGCCAGCATCCTTGAGCGTTACCACGATGTTGGGTTGATGGTTTGAGAACTTGATATGTGCGCTTAGCGTGATGGTGCCCGTATTGCTGTACAAAATAGCATTATCAACCAGGACTGCGAGAATGCGCTGCAGCTCATCTGACTGGGTTTGGTAGGCCGACATGGCTTCTCGTGACCAGCGGTGGGTGAGGGTGTGACCAGAGCTTGCTGCTTGCGGTGAAAACAAATCTGCGATGTAGGTGAGCTGATCCAAAAGCGATTTTGCTTGAGGCCCGGCCTTGCTTGTTGCATGGCTATGATGCTCAGCCTGTGTGTTTGCTCCCAGGATTGCAGCCGTCAGCTCCTTAAGCGAATTGATGGCTGTTTGCAGAGTGTTCAGGTGATGTTGCTGCTGATCGCTGAGTGGTTCCTGTGCGATCAGGTCAGAAGCCGTTTTCATGGCAGACAGTGGTGTCTTCAGGTCGTGCACCAGCCTTGCAACATCCTGCTTTGGAGCCGGTTTTGGCGCAGGCATGAGATAACTCCTTGATCAATCCTCGAAGAAGAGCCTAAAACACTGGCAGAAAAAGTTCGCCCAGTTCTGGCAAGGATCCACCGAGATTTTGTGTTTTGCTGCTGCAAGCGCATATGCTTGCGCTCTGGGAGAGTGCTGTACGGTGGAAAGAGAGCGGACACGGAATGCTGTTTAGTACGCTGCAAGTGGTGTTTCCCATTTTTGCGACAGTGGGTGTGGGCTATGGGTTTGGGTATGCCGGACTGCTGAGCAAGCAGGTTGGCGACAACCTCAGCACCTTCTGCATCACTGTGCTTATTCCGGTTCTGATCTTCCGTACTCTGGCGACATCTGATCTTGCCGGGCTGAGCCCATGGGCGCTTTGGGGCACCTATTACACAGCATTGGCAACCAGTGCCGTGCTGGGTGGTTATATGGTGCGCAAGGTGTTCGGTCGGGAAGCAAGAGCTGCTTGCATTGGCGGGTTCTCTGCGGCGTTCTCCAATATGTCGTTGGTCGGCATTCCGGTGATTACCTCAGCCTTTGGGCAGGAGGCACTGGTCCCTATTTCACTGATTATCTCCGTGCATGCGCCGTCCGTCACACTGGTGTTTGTGTTGGCGATGGAGCGGGCGGTTGTGGTGGATGGCTATCAGGAAGCACGGCCTTTCAAAGACGTTATGCATTCGCTGTTCACCACGCTGATCAAGAGCCCGCTGGTCATCGCGATTTTGCTGGGTGTGGGCTGGAACTTCTCGGGCTACGAGTTGCCTGTGTTGCTGGATGGTGTGCTGCATCCTCTGGCAAAAGCTGCCAGCCCGGTTGCGCTGTTCTCTGTTGGTATGACGCTGCTCAACTATGGTGTGCGTGGGAACATTGCCATTGGCAGCGTGTTGAGTTTGCTCAAGATTGTGCTGATGCCAGCACTGGTGCTGGCTCTGGGTGCTTATGTCTTTCCGCTCTCACCGCTTTGGGTGGCGGTGGCGACACTGGCGGCGGCCTGCCCAACCGGTGTTGTGGCTTACCTTTATGCCAGCCAGTTTGGAACCGGGCACGCCATGAGTGCGAACTCCATCAGCCTGACGACCATTTTCTCAATAATCACAATGAGCTTCTGGCTTTGGATCTTAAACTTTCTGGGCTACTAAGAAGGTCTTGCACCCTCTTTCGAGTTTCCCATGATTGTTCAGGTCTTTTTCGTCGTCTTCCCGATCTTCGCTCTTGTTGGCATTGGCTATGTTGTAGCAAATGTTGGATATCTGGATCGCAGTCTTGGCGATATTCTGAGCAAGTTCTGCGTGAACCTTCTCATTCCTATCCTGTTGTTCCGTAGCCTTGGTTCCGCTGACCTGGATGGCATCTCGCCTTGGGGGTATTGGGCGACTTACTACGGTTCCATGATTGTGGTTGCTTTTTTGGGTGGCCTGCTTGTCCGCATTGGGTTTAAGCGTGAAGCACGTGCAGCTGTGATTGCCGGGCTGACGGCGTCTTTCTCCAACACCGTGTTGGTTGGTATTCCATTGATAGATGCGGTTTATGGATCTGAGGGGACGCTTTTGATTTCGCTTCTCATTGTGTTCCACGCACCGCTAACCGCGCTGACGTCTTCTGTATTGATGGAGCGTGCGGTGGTGATTGATGGTCATAAGGCGCCGCGCTCTAAGAAAGAGCTTTTAATTGCAGTTGGCAAAGGCTTGTTGGCGAACCCGATCCTGTATGGTGTTGTGGGTGGGCTGCTCTGGAATGTATCAAGTTTGGAAATTCCAAAGCTGGCTGATGACGTTCTGGCTCCACTGGCGAAAGCTGCCTCACCTGTGGCGCTGGTCGCAGTGGGGATGAGTATGGTGAACTACGGTATTCGAGGCAATCTGGCGATTGGCAGCGTGCTGGCGATTATCAAGTCGATCCTGATGCCGTTTGTGGTGTTTGTAGTTGCTGCACACGTGGTGGGCCTGCCCTCTGTCTGGGTGGGTGTGGCAACGCTGATCGCAGCGTGCCCGACAGGCGTGTTCTCCTTTATCATGGCCAACCAGTTTGGCACCGGTCATGCCATGTCCACCAACGGCATCGCAATCACCACAGGCATCTCGGTTTTCACCGTAAGCTTCTGGCTCTGGTTCATTCAGGTACAGGGGTATTGAGCTAAAGACCCAGCTTCTCTCTGATTTGCTCGGGAGTGACGCTGCTTGCTCTTAGTTCGCGGAGGGAAGTGTCCTTGGCGGATTTGGCGAGTTTGCGGCCTGTTTTGTCGAGAATGAGGTCGTGGTGTTCGTAGTGCGGTTCTGGCAAGTCCAATAGAGTTTGCAGCAGGCGGTGGACGCTGGTGGCGTGGTAGAGGTCTTTGCCGCGCAGAATGTGGGTGATGCCTTGTAGGGCATCATCTACAACTACTGAAAGATGGTAGCTGGTTGGGGTGTCTTTGCGGGCAAGGACGACATCGCCCCAAGCTGCCGGGTCGGCTTGAATTTTTCTGTGATGTGCTTCGTTCCAAGAGAGAGATGTTCCCGCTAGCTCAATGGCTTTGGCCATGTTGAGGCGCAGGGCATAGGGCGCATCGGAGTTCTGAAGGGCTTTTTGTTCTTGTTCAGAGAGAACGCTGCTGTCTCCGGGGTAAAGTGGAGCGTCGTCAGGGTCTCGTGGCCATGGCGTGTCCGATGCATCCTGCTTCGCGACGAAGCGTTTGATCTGGGCGCGGGTGAGGTAGGCTTTGTAGACAAGGCCCATTGCTTCCAGCTGTGCGAGTGCCTTGGCGTATTCGCTGAAATGCTCTGACTGTTTGCGAACTGGCGTTACCCAATGCAGGTCCAGCCATTTCAGGTCTTCCAGCATATCTTCTTGCAGTTGCGGAGTGCAGCGGACTGTGTCGATATCTTCGATGCGCAGTAGGAACTTTCCGCCGTTTTGCTTTGCAGCTTCATCGTTGAGGATGGCCGAATAGGCATGGCCAAGGTGGAGGTGGCCGTTGGGTGAAGGGGCAAAGCGATAGACAGGCGAGTTCATTTGCGAAATGGTTCTACTTGGAATATGGACAGCTTGTTATTAGAGCATCTTTGCTTGCTTGAGGAGAGGGCGTTGAGACCTATAAATACGCTTGAGGATATTGAGCGGGAGCTCGCGTCCCTTGTGCAGTTAGATGAGCGGCTTGTTCGCGTTGCTGATGTTGCAGGTGAGGTGCCTTTGCGCAGGCGCTCAGCTGATTTTGCCGGACTTTGCAATATCGTGGTGGCGCAGTTGCTTTCTGTGGCGGCTGCGGCAAGCATCTGGGCAAGGTTGGAGGCACTGGTGGTGCCATTTGAGCCGGATGTGCTGCTTTCCAAAAGCGATGAGGAACTGTTGGGTGTTGGGCTTTCCAATGCCAAGCTGCGAACATTGAAGGCCATTGCTGAAGAGCTGAAGGCTGGTTTGTGTTTGAACGAGGCGGTGGACTGGCCGGGTGAGGTAGCACACAAGCGGCTTTGTGAGATTAAGGGCATCGGCCCTTGGTCTGCGGATATCTTCCTGCTGTTCTGCGCTGGGCATCCGGATGTGTTTCCGGTTGGTGATGTGGCTTTGCAGGCGGCTGTGCAGCATGCGTTTGATCTGGAAGAGCGCCCCAAGGGAAAAGTGCTTGTCGAAATTACTGAGGCATGGTCTCCTCATCGTGGAACTGCGGCGCGTTTGTTCTGGTCTTATTATCGCGTGATGAAAGAAGGGCGCGAGACCCTGCCAGTTTGAAGGGGGCTGAGCCAATCATGAAATGGGGAGCTGTTTGATGGAATCTAATGATTTTGTGGGTGCTGTGGACGCACAGATTGAACTGCTTCGCGATGGGAAGCCGCTTGAAGCGTTTGATGCATTCTTTGCGTCCTCTGTGCAGATGTATGCCAATGATGTGCTGTTTGCGGATGGCGCTGCTGAAGGTTGTGCCAAGCAAGAGCCGTTTATTTCAGCGGCGCAATCCATCATTGGCAAGATTGAAGATGTTGTGATTGATGAGGCGCGTGGTTTATGCGCCTTCCGCAATCTCAGCCAGTTTGTGGATGGTGCTGGTGTGTTGCAGCAGATTGACGGTTTGTGCTGGCAGCGCTGGGATGCTGGTAAGGTTGTTGAAGAGCGCTATTATGATGGTGAGGTGATGCGCGCCCTTTTGAAGGATGGTCTGCTTCAAGACCTTGCTGGTCATATGACGATGAAAGAGGCTGAATGAGTATGCACGAGCTTGAGTGCATCCGCTTGGAGCCGAGCCATGCACCGGTGTGCAAACTGCTGATGTTGCTGCATGGGTATGGCGGTGATGCTGGGGACATGGAGCCGACGGCGCGTGCCTTGCGCGACGAGCTGCCTGAAACCGCTGTTGTTTGCCTGAATGGACCAGAGCCATGCGCACATTGGGTTGAGGGGCGGCAGTGGTTTGTGGCCTCTGAGTTTGATGCACGAGAAATCTGGATTGGTGTGCAGGCTGCTGCACCGTTGATCAACCGGGTGCTGGATGCCGAGCTGGAGCATTATGGCCTGTTAGAGCGAGACATGGTGCTGGGTGGCTTTTCGCAGGGTGCTATGGTTGCTTTGCATGTGGGGCCTCGGCGTTTTTCTGAGGCGGCAGGCTTGCTAAGTTTCTCGGGTGTTCTGGGCGGGCCTGAGCATCTGGTGGAGCAGATGATTGTGCGGCCTCCGGTGATGTTGCTGCATGGCAGTGAGGATGATGTGGTGTCTGCGGCGTATCTTGGTGCTGCCCAAACGGTGCTGGAGAATGCAGGGTTTGATGTGGAAGCGCATGATCTAGCGGGGCTCGATCATTCCATCAATAGCGAGGCACAGGCATTGGCGCTCCGGTTCCTAAAAGAGCGGTTTGGAATTTCAGCGCCAACCACTATCTAAAGGAAGCACAGGCCGGAGGAGGGGTTATATGTTGCGAAGTAAGCGTGCAAAGCAATTTCAGAGTTTTTTGGATGATCGTGGACTTGGGTTAAAAGTCGTTGAGCTGCCAGAGTCTTCACGTTCTGCTGCAGAGGCTGCGCAGGCGCTGGGCTGCGCTCAGGAACAGATCGTGAAATCCCTTGTCTTTCAAAAGCTGGATACCGAGGAAGCTATTTTGGTGCTGGCGAGCGGGACGAACCGCGTTAACGAAGACGCCATTTCTACAGTTGTTGGTGGGCCGATCGGGCGGCCTGATGCCAAGTTCGTCAGAAACGTCACCGGGTTCTCAATTGGCGGCATTCCACCGCTGGGACATAAACAGGAGCTGACGGTTTTCGTGGATGAAGATCTGTTGAGCTTTGATGAAGTGTGGGCTGCCGCCGGAACGCCGAGTGCAGTGTTCATGATGCCCGGAAATTTGCCGGACATTTTGGGAGACCATCAGGTCATCTGCGTGAAGTAGCAGGCTACATTCTGTCTTCGACTGGCCAATGAACGTAGGCTAGGATCCAGAGGAAGATCAGGTTGACCAGGGGAATGAAAGCCAGAATGGTCCAGATCCTTGAAAAGCCGAGACGGTTCAGGATTCTGGCGATTGGAATGACAACAACCAGTATCCAGACGATCATAATGACAACTTGCCAAAGAGCGAAGCCTTCCATCATCATTTCATGATCCATGTAACGACCTCCTGTCTACCTGCTTCAGGACCAACTATCTGTTTGATGGTTACAAAGGTCAAAGAAAATATTTATTGATTACAATTGCTTATGACTAATTCATGGGCGTATTTTTAGGGGAAGAAGGACAGACCTATTCCTCCAACAAATGAGGGTACGATGAGCACCGCGCTGATTATTATTGATGTCCAGAAATACTTATTTGATGTGGAGCCGCACCCGTTTGAGCGGGATGAAACGATTGCCCGTATCAACAGACTGAGCGCAAAAGCTCGTGAAGCAGGCGTACCAGTTATCGTTGTTCAGCATGAGCGGGCAAACCATCAATTGGCTTATGGTTCTGAGGGATGGGAATTGCCGGATGATCTTGTTGTAACGGACAGTGATTTGAAGGTGCGGAAAACTGCACCGGATTCCTTCTACAAAACCAATCTGAAAGAGTTGTTGGATGAGCGCGGCATTACGGATCTGACGATCTGCGGGTTTGCTTCAGAGTTTTGCGTAGATACCACGTTCCGCCGTGCGGCTTCGCTTGGGTTTAACCTGCGACTGGTGAATGATGCGCACACCACGCACGACAAAGAGCACGCTACTGGACAGCAAATCAGAGAGCATCACAACAACACGCTGATTTATCTTCGTGGGTATGAGGGCAGCATTTCCGCCCTTCCAGAGGTTGATGTTGAATTTGCGCAGGCAGTGACGGCTTAACTTTCGCGATCTGCGATGTAACGGGCCAGCGTCTTCAAGGTGTTGGCCTTTGCACCGTATGGCTCCAGCAGTTCATCTGCTTCTGCAATCAAGCGTGAGAGCTCTTGACGGGTGTGGTTTTCACCCAGCAGGCTGACGAGGGTCGCCTTGCCAGCTTCTGCATCTTTGCCCGTTGCCTTGCCAACCACTTCTGCATCGCCAGTCAAGTCCAGCAGGTCATCTGCCAGTTGGAACGCCAGACCGATGATTTCGCCAAAACGGGTGAGGCGAGCGATGTCGTCTTCTGTGGCATTTGCGAGCATTGCGCCTGCACGACATGCATAGCGAATGAGGGCGCCGGTCTTCATCGCCTGTAGCTGACGGATCTCAGCTTCTGTTCTGTCGCGATGTTCAGAGGCCAGATCGAGCATCTGGCCGCCTGCCATACCGCCAATGCCGGATGCGCGGGCGAGTTCCCGAGACAATCGCAGACGAATGGCCGGATCAGGATGCACCTGCTCATCAGCAATGAAGTCAAATGCGATCGTGAGTAGTGCATCCCCTGCAAGGATCGCCGTTGCTTCGTCAAATGCCTTATGGGTTGTTGGACGGCCACGACGCACATCGTCATCATCCATTGCAGGCAGGTCGTCATGGGCGAGGGAGTAGCAGTGAATGCATTCCAGTGCCGATGCGGCTACAAGCGTGCCTTCATCTTCGTGACCGAATAAACGGGCAGCTTCCACCATGAGAACCGGGCGCAGACGTTTGCCTCCGGACAGCGCTGCATAGTTCATCGCTTCCAGTAAGCGTTCAGGGCGGGCCAATTCCTCAGAACGAACTGTCTCCCCTAAAAGAGAGGTGAGCTTTTCTTCAAGAGACTGAGCGGTTTCGGTGATGACCGATTTTAAAGCAACAGACACAGAACCCCATCCCAAACGAGCAAATAAAGTACAACAGATTTGAAAGTGCTTACCTATTCGACAGATAGCAAGTTGATCGTTTGTCCTGAAAACAGCTCAACGTCAAGTGAAATGGAGTGTTTCCGTAAGGTTCCTGCGGATTTTCGCCCCGTAAATATTCGGCTGAGATTTCCTGCGGAGTTGCCTTGATGCTGTTTTTTTCTTTAGGTTAAATCTAAAGTTACCTAAGGTCATATAATAAGAGCCTCGTAATAAGGCGCCCTAGTAAGTCAGCTATAAGAGATGATAGGGGGAATAGAAATGCGTGCACTTTCGAAGATTTTGTCGAATTTTGTCCAGATAGGGCAACTTGTAATTTTTGATGCCAAAGATAAAAAGCATGTTTTTGGTAGCGATGAAAGCGGCCCCTCCGCTGCATTGCGTTTTCACAGTCAGAAGCTTCCCTACACACTTCTGATTGATCCTGAGCTGAAAGCAGCCGAAGCCTATATGGATGGCTTGATCACCATGGAGCCGGGTCACACTTTGAATGATCTGGTTGCTGTATTCATGGCGAATGATGGCCTGCTTACAGAACATCCTATTCAACGAATTCTAACCTTCATGAAAGACGGCCATACGCGGCGGCGACTTGGCCTGAACCTGAAGAAAAACAAAGCGCAGGTGCGTCATCATTACGATCTGTCGACGGACTTGTATCGGCTGTTTCTGGATGACGGGCTCAATTATAGTTGCGCTTATTACCGGACACCTGAAGACACACTTGAAGAAGCCCAGCAGGCCAAGCTGGATCATCTGGTTGCCAAGCTGGACCTGAAGCCGGGTATGTCAGTGCTTGAAATTGGTGGTGGTTGGGGTTCTCTGGCCATTCGCATGGCGCAGACCGGTGCGCAGGTGACCTCTCTCAATGTCTCTACCGAGCAGATCAAAATTGCTGAAGAACGGGTGAAAGCTGCCGGTCTTGAGGGCAAGGTTGATTTTGTCTGTCTGGACTACAACGAGTTTGAAGGTGAGTTTGACCGCGTTGTTTCTGTCGGCATGATGGAGCATGTTGGCCACGGCAATCTGGGTGCTTACTTTGCTAAGGTCAGAGACTGTCTGAAACAGGATGGCTATGCTGTCATTCACTCAATTGGTCGCAGTGGACCTCCGGGTGTAACGGGTCCGTTCCTGAGTAAGTACATCTTCCCAGGTGGATATTGTCCTGCTCTTTCAGAGACTTTTGCCGATATTGAAAAAACAGGTCTTTGGGTCTGTGATAACGAGATCTTACGGCTGCACTATTATTACACCCTGAGAGATTGGCGCCTTAACTTTGAGCGTAACCGAGACAAGATCAAAGAGCTGTATGACGAGCGCTTTTGCAAAATGTGGGAGTTTTATCTGTCAGGCTGCGAAATGAACTTCCTGCACGGGAGACTCATGGTGTTCCAGTTGATCCTGTCTAAAGAACGGGATGCTGTGCCGATTATCCGTGACTTCATTGGTGACAATGAGCAGGCGATGATCTCTCATCGTGATGATCGCAGAAAAACGGCCTAAGCTGCTCTGTATTAAAGAAATGGCCCCGGAATTAGTTCCGGGGTTTGTTGGATTGGATCATTGACGCCCAGTAAAATCATTGGCTACTTTCCCGATGTTTAGAATGCATGGGTGAAAGCAGGTCGTTGGTGTTTGATGATATTCCATTGCCCTCGCAAAGGCGGCGAGAGGGCATTTTCAATTTTTCCGAACCGGGTAAATCGACAGCTTATGCCGTTTTGTTTGCGCTATTGCTTGGGCAGTTCGCGGCCCACCGGTTTTATCTGCGCAAGCTTGGCAGTGCTGTTGTCATCAACTGCCTGAACATTACAGCAGTTTTGATCCTGATCCCGTTGCTGATGGGATTGGACGGGCATAATTTGATTGCTGATCTGACGACAGGCGAGTGGGTTGGCTTCGGCGTTGCCATCGGCATGGCAATGATTGCGAACATTTGGGTGTTTATCGATCTGATCGTGCTGATTGTATTGCTTATTCGGGAGAGCTTTTAGGGCAGCTGTGAGGTGGCGACTTGGTTGCTTCAGATTTGCCTAGGAAGAATTCATAACCCCTAGTTCTATGCCGTAAATTTCGAGAGATGTGTTGATCGATAATGCGTGTCAGCCTCTGAGTGTGATCGAAGCTCACCGGAGGTCGTAGTTATGAGCGATCAAACCGTCATTCCGCCTAGTAAAAGAGGTTTCTTTTATCTCAAGAATCCGCACAAATCTGCTGTGGTGACGGTGATCCTGTCGCTCTTTTTGGGTGGCTTGGGGCTGCATCGGTTTTATCTTGGTAAGCCGCTGAGCGGAGCAGTGATGCTTGTTCTCTCTTTGATTACGGCTTTTCTGATTGTGAGCGGTCTGAACTGGATGGAAACGTTGGATCCAAACGGGATGCTGGCCGTTGTCAGTGGAGCTTTGGGGTTGGGAATGATTGTCTCTGCGTGGGCGTTCGTTGATCTTCTGATCATCCTTGTGGGAGTGTTCAATACACCTTCCGAGCCGAATGAGGTTCGTTAGAGGCTCATCACAAAGAAAAGCCGAAGCTGGGGGGCTTCGGCTTAGCTCTTGGAGCCAGTTTAGGGATCGCCTGTTATTCGGGCACGAATAATCCTGGGAGGGGATTAAACAGGGCGAAAACCTTAGGAGAGGCGCTTGTGGTTATTCAGCTGCTTCCAATTCCAGTTCTGATGCTTCAAGGGCGACAGCAGCAGATTGGATGATTGATGCGAAACGAACAGCTGTTTGCACCATCTCGGCAGTTACTCCAGCTTTGCGCAGGATAGCTTCATGGCTATCGATGCACATGCCACAGCCGTTGATGGCGGATACAGCAAGCGACCACAATTCAAAATCAACTTTGTCTACGCCCGGCTTGCCAATCACGTTCATGCGCAATTTGGCAGGCATGGTTCCGTACTGCTCATTTGAGGAGAGGTGTACGAAGCGGTAGTAGATGTTGTTCATGCTCATGATTGACACAGCAGCTTTGGCGGCGCTCATCGCTTCTGCGGACAGGTGCGGAGCAGCTTCTGCAATCAGGGCCTTTTTCACGTCTGCGTTGCGGGTGGCGATGGCGCAAGCGACGATCAGGCCGTATTTCTGTTGAGCAGTCAGAGATTCATCAGTTCCCATAGAGCCAAGATTCAAACGAACGTCCTTAGCAAAGTCACCAAGGCGGGATTTCAAGGAATCGATGGACATGATGTTTCTCCTAATGATTTTGGCAATAGGCCACGTGCAAAGTGATGGTTTTTAGTTTTTGATGCGTAAACTCTTCCGAAACCTGTTTTTTATTGTCTTCGGAAGTACGCTAAAAAAGACCGGAGCCTGCGATTTTTCGCTTTATGTGCTCCGGTCCTGATCATTCCGGAATTAAGCTGCGATTACGTCGCCGCCAACTTCACGGTTACATGGGCAGAGTTCGTCGGTCTGCAGAGCGTCAAGAACACGCAGTGTGTCTTTAGGGTTACGGCCAACGTTCAGGTTGGTTGCGTAAATGTGCTGAATGGTGTTTTCGTTGTCGACAACGAAGGTGTAGCGGAATGCAACGCCGTCTGGGGAGCGAACGCCAAGGCCATCGATCAGGGAACCGTTGGTGTCAGCGAATGCCCAGATTGGCAGCTTGTCGAGGTCTGCGTGGTCACGGCGCCATGCCAGCTTACAGAATTCGTTGTCGGAAGAACCGCCGAGTACAACTGCGTCACGGTCTTCAAACTCACCTGCAAGGCGAGCGAATTCAGCGATTTCGGTTGGGCATACGAAAGTGAAGTCTTTTGGGTAGAAGAAGATTACCTTCCACTTACCTTCGAAGCTTTTTTCAGTGATTGCTTCAAATGCGCTTTCGCCGTTTTCTTCGTGGTTGTTGAAACCAGGCTTTACGCCAACTACTTCAAATTCTGGAAGCTTTTCGCCGATACCGAGCATGGTACTCTCCTAAATATGGAATGACGCCAGAGCGCGTCGATTAGTGATTCTCATGAAAATGTCGAAAAACGCATCTTCGTTGGGGTCTTTATGCAACTCTTGTTTTGATCGGTCAAAACGATAATAACGAAGAAGTCCATCGATTTTTTCGATGGGTATGCTAAGTTGTCTCAGGATTGGCCAAATTCCGCCAAAACTTAGAGAAATTCTAATCTATGAGCTTTGATCTGTGTCATCTGGTCGCACAATGTTACCCACATTAAAACAGCTTCAGTACTTCAAATCGCTGGCCAAACACCTGTCTTTTTCGAAGGCGGCAGAGGCTTGTTTCATCACACAATCAACGCTTTCTGCCTCGATCAAGCAGTTGGAAGGCATTCTTGGATGTGAGCTGCTGGACCGCTCTGGTCGCACGCTCGTCCTGACTGAAACGGGAGAGAAGGTGCTTGAGAGGGCATCCTTGCTGTTGCGTGATGCGGAGGACCTTGTGCAGGGGGCTCGTGCGCAGAACAAGCCGTTGTGTGGTCGGTTCCGGTTGGGGGTGATCCCGTCTGTCGCTCCGTTTCTGCTGCCGCGCTTTCTGCCTCAGCTCAGAGAGCTTTATCCTGAGCTGCAATTGTTCCTTCGTGAGGATCTGTCGCGCAATCTGATGATTGCTTTGCGGGAAGGGCGCATTGATGCGGCACTGATGGCGCTGCCCTATGACACGACGGGGTTTGAATCTGCCGAGATTGGGAGCGATGACTTTTATCTGGCCGTGCCGAGCGCACACGCGCTGGCGGGAGCCCATGAAGTGATGATGGAAGATCTGGCAGATGAGGTGTTGTTGCTGTTGGAAGATGGCCACTGTTTGCGAAACCATGTGCTTGCCGCAACGGGAGGGCGCATGCTGACGGCAAATGAAGATGTACAAGCCACATCTTTATCAACACTTGTGCAAATGGTGGATAACGGCATCGGCGTCACTTTGGTGCCACGTATTGCAGTAGATGCAGATATCGACCGCGGGACCTCTTTGAAGCTGATCAAGATTGCCGACAAGAATGCGCGCCGGACGATTGGAATGGTCTGGAGGCATAAATCTTCTTTTGAAGGAAATGCAAAATTACTTTGCAAGGCTCTGGAACGCTTTATGGTTGAAACTCAAAGAGACGTCTCGGTTCCTCAAGATGTATCGGAGAAAAGTGCTTGAAAAAAGCGCGTTCAAAGGAGAAACCAGAGCCATTAAAGCGCAGGATCAGGCGTTGGGTGTTGCGTACACTCGGGGTGCTTGTGGCTTTGCCGGTGGTGCTGACCCTGCTGTATTCTGTGGTTCCTCCTTATTCCAGTTTGATGCTGTTTCGCGTTGTGACTGGTCAACCCGTTTGGCGTGAATGGGTGCCTATGGAAGAAATTTCCGTTAATTTACAACGTTCTGTGGTTGTCTCCGAGGACGCTACGTTCTGCACTCATGGCGGCGTTGACTGGCCTGCGGTGCGTGGGCAGGCCTGGAAGTTGTTTGAAGGCAAGCGCCCTCGGGGGGCGAGCACCATCACCATGCAGCTTGCGAAGAACCTGTTTCTCTGGAACGACAGGGATTATCTGCGCAAAGTGCTGGAAGTTCCTCTGGCGATGCTCATCGATACGGTGCTGTCGAAACGGCGGGTGTTGGAGATCTATCTGAACGTTGCGGAGTGGGGTCCGGGGATCTTTGGAGTGGAAGCTGCATCGCAAACTTTCTTTGGGAAAAGTGCTGCAAAACTTTCTGCGACTCAGGCCTCTTTGCTGGCTACAGCGCTCCCAAACCCAATTGCCAGGAACCCCGCAAAACCTAGCTCTGGACATCGCAGGCTTGCCGGTATAAACCGTAGCCGAGCTCAGGTGGCCGGCGAAGTGCTTAACTGTATTTCGGCGCCGGAGAGGTAGTGCGAAATTATTTTCGTATAAGGACTGGCAAATCCTTCTGTTTGCCTGTATAACCCCCGCCAATCTGAGAGATTGTGTATTTCGCACGTTAACGCCGCGCTTGAGTGGCGCGTGCGCATGTGACGAGAGAGAGAGCTACAATGGCTGTTCCTAAGAAAAAAGTATCGCGTATGAAGCGCGGCTTTCGCCGTTCTACTGATGCTCTGGCACAACCAGCTTACGTGGAAGACAAGGATTCCGGCGAACTTCGTCGCCCGCACCATGTTGACCTGAAGAGTGGTATGTACCGGGGTCGTCAGATCCTTCAGGCTAAAGACGACGCTTAAGTCTGAAGCGATCAGCGCGAGTTGATTTTGAAAAGGCCGTCCCTCGGGGCGGCTTTTTCTTTTTGTGATGCTTCGCTTGAACTAAGAAAGGCCGCTCTGTGAAAGGGCGGCCTTTTTTGATTTTCTGCTAGCGTTGGGTTTCGAAAGCTAATCTTGCTGCAAGACCTGCGAACACGGCACCTAAAACATAATTTGCGAGAAACTTAAGCTTTCCGTTGCCTCCGAGTGTTCGCATCATGTGATTTGCTGCGACAATGACAGTTCCGTTGATGAAGAAGCCGACTGTGTTCAACACGGTGGCAAGGATCATTATCTGAACTGCGACGTTTCCAGCTTCAGGTTTCACAAATTGAGGAAACAAGGCCAGGATGAAGATGACCATCTTGGGATTGAGCAGGTTAGTTAGAAGGCCCTGACGAAACATCTGAATGGATGAGTGCGTTTTATTTTCAATAGTTGTACTGGCGGCCTCTGATTTTGAGGTGAATGCCTTCCAAGCCAGAAACAGCAAATAAGCAGCGCCTGTAAACCGAACAACATCATAAGCGATAGGAACAGCAAGAAAGAGCTGTGAAAGGCCAAAGGCTGCGGCAAACGCATGAAAGTAAGTTCCTGTGGCAATTCCTGCGAAGGTGGCTAGCCCTGCGCGTCTTCCCTGAGCTGCACTGCGGGAGGCAATGAGCAGCATGTCCGGGCCAGGAGTTGCAGTAAGGGCAAAGGACGCTGCTGTGAACAGAAGCAGCGTTGAAAGATCTGGCATTGCGTTTCCACCCGAGTTCGTATGCAAACGAGAGGTCATATCGGAATTGACCGCACACATCAAACTAGTTCAACTTTGCGGGTGCGTTCCAGCAAAGAAAAACCGCCCCGTAGAGAGGCGGTTTTGGTGATTTGTCGTCATGTAATGTTACAGAGCGGGAGGTTCCTCACCGCTTGATTTTAACCGTTTGCGACGTACTGAGCGCCGTTGATGGTCATGACGGAGCCGGTGACGAAGGCTGCGGCTGTGGAGGCGAGGTAGCAGACCATGCCTGCGATCTCTTCTGCCTTGCCCAGGCGACCCACCGGGATCTGGCCGATGATGCCTTCCAGAACCTTCTCAGGGACAGCAGCGACCATGTCAGTGTCGATATAGCCCGGGCAGATACAGTTCACGGTGATGCCCTTGCGTGCTGTTTCCTGCGCCAGTGCTTTTGTGAAGCCGATCACGCCTGCTTTTGCTGCGGAGTAGTTGGTCTGGCCGATCTGGCCTTTCTGTCCATTGATGGAAGAAATGTTGATGATGCGGCCAATACCACGCTCGCGCATGCCATCCAGAACTGGGCGGCTCATTGTGAACATTGAGTCGAGGTTGGTTTTCATCACGGCGGTCCACTGGTCATAATCCATCTTGTGGAACCAGCCATCGCGGGTGATGCCCGCGTTGTTTACGAGAACTTCGACCGGGCCGAGTTCTTCTGCCACCTGAGCAATGCCTGCTTCACAGGCCTTAGGGTCCGCTACATCCCATTTGTAAACACTGATGCCGGTTTCTGCGCTGAATTTATCAGCCGCTTCCGTGTTGCCTGCATATGTTGCTGCAACTGTGTACCCTGCATCCTTCAATCCTTTGGAAATCGCTGCGCCGATGCCACGCGTTCCTCCGGTTACAATTGCTACCCTGCTCATCGATATACTCCCCGCCTTAGGAATAAAATATTGGAACCCACCGTTACAGGTAATAATAATGACGGAGCAAAGACAACTCCGTCATTAGTTAGGGAATTGACTTGAACTTTACGCAGGGACCATAAAGCTCAATTATTCCAATTAGGTGACATTACTACCAATGTTGAGGTTATTTTCTCTCAACACACAGTGCGATACCCATGCCACCACCAATGCATAGGGTTGCCAAGCCTTTTTTCTTCTCTTCGCGCTTCATTTCATGCAGAAGTGTTACAAGTACACGCGCACCGGACGCGCCGATTGGGTGACCAAGAGCGATTGCGCCGCCGTTGACATTCAGCTTATCTGAGTCGATTCCCAGTTCCTGACCAACGGCAAGTGCCTGCGCTGCGAACGCTTCGTTTGCTTCGATGAGATCGAGGTCATCGATAGCCCAGCCAGCTTTTTCGAGTGCTTTTTTGGAAGCAGGGATTGGGCCAAGACCCATGTATGCAGGATCAACACCAGCGGTTGCCCATGACTTGATGGTTGCCAGCGGTGTTAGGCCACGCTTTTCAGCTGCATCTGCGCTCATCAAAACAAGAGCTGCTGCACCATCGTTGATGCCGGATGCGTTTGCTGCTGTGACGGTGCCGTCTTTTTTGAATGCCGGGCGCAATTTCTGCATTGCGGAGATTTCAGCGCCCATGCGGATGAACTCATCATCTTCCACCACGCGCTCATTTCTGCGCTCTTTCACGGTGATTGGAGTGATTTCGTCTTTGAATTTGCCAGCTTTCAGAGCAGCTTCTGCTTTGTTCTGAGAGGAGACAGCGAACTCGTCCTGAGCTTCACGGGTGATCTGGTACTTTTCTGCGATGTTTTCTGCAGTGATACCCATGTGATAGCCTTGGAACGCATCAATCAGACCGTCTTTCAGCATGGTGTCGGTCATGGAGTAGTCGCCCATTTTCACGCCGGCACGTAAGCTCTGGCAGTGTGGGGACAGGGTCATGTTTTCCTGACCGCCTGCAACGATGATGTCTGCATCGCCGGACTGGATTTGCTGCATGCCCATTGCGACAGCGCGCAGGCCTGATCCACAAACCTGGTTGATGACGATTGCAGTCGAATCATCTGCCATGCCAGCATTGAGCGCTGCCTGACGTGCCGGGTTCTGACCAAGGCCAGAAGTGAGCACGTGGCCGAAGATGACTTCGTTGACGTCGTTTGCTTCCACTTTCGCCTGATCAAGCGCTGACTTGATAACCGCTGTGCCGAGGTCTTGAGCTGGGGTGTTGGCATAGGACCCGTTGAAGGATCCGATTGGGGTACGTGTCGCGCTTACAATTACAACATCATTAGGCGAGGTCATGTGCAATTCTCCAATATTTGTGCAATGCGGGACTTCTTATTCGCACGCAAATCACCAGGGCGGGCAGCCATGCTGGTGCATTGCAGCATAAGAGATCCTTCGAATTCGTAGAATACCTAATGGGTAGACTATTCAATTTGTAGGGGGGAAAGCCAGATGAATTCGATAATTCCAATTAAGACCATAGTAGACCAATGAAACCGCTAGCGTGAAAGGTGGGATTTAGCTTACTCTGCGGCTTACTAGTTAATCTCGTATGTAAAAAATATGGGATCAGGGGGGAGCTGGCCGGAGCAAATTGGGATAGTGTTCCAGATCAGCCATAATAGCGCATTGAGGTACTCAAATCTGATGGCTAAGACAAACGAAGCCACTATCATCAAGAAGTACGCCAACCGGCGGCTCTACAATACTGGAACCAGCACCTATGTGACTCTCGAGGATCTTGCGGTGATGGTGAAGGATGAAGATGACTTCGTCGTCATTGACGCCAAGTCGGGTGATGACATCACCCGGACTGTTTTGACGCAGATTATCTTTGAGCAGGAAAGCAAGGGGCAGAACCTGCTTCCGATTACTTTCCTGCGCCAGCTGATCCGGTTTTACGGTGACAGCATGCAAAACCTCGTGCCGAGCTATCTGGAATTCTCTATGTCTTCTCTCACACGAGAGCAAGAGAAGCTGCGCAGCCAAATGAACCAGAACTTTGGCTCCTCAGCCTTTGAGGTTCTGGAAGATCAGGTGAAGCGCAATGCGGACATGTTTGACCGCGCGATGAAAATGTTCCTGCCGTTTGATGGTACTAATCCTGCGGATATGCCGGGGCAAGCTCAAGCGCCGGAAAAGGAATCTGCGCCTAAACCTGCAGAAACGCAGGCCAGCAGTGGCGATATTTCTGATTTAAAAGAGCAGCTTGCGGAAATGCAAAAGCAGATTGCAGCTCTTGCGGCGGCCAAAAAAGACGCCTGATACACTAATATTACTGCTGAATTACGGAAGCCGGAGGGACACCTTCGGCTTTTTTAATATATCCATGGGAACAGGCGGCAGGGGACTTTTTGTGCATAGGTTGTGTAGCCTTCGCAATCGCTGGCGAGTGTTTTCTCTTCCGTTCTCATCAACGGCAAAAAGCCGAGGATGATGAGGGGGATTGCGAGGATGGCGAAGAGTTTTGAGCCCAATATCATGGAAAGGCCTGCGATGCAGAACATGAGGCCGAGATACATGGGGTGGCGGACCAGTGCGTAAGGCCCGCAGCTCTCGACGCATTGTTGCTCGTTCAGGTCAATTTGAGGTGTTGGTTTGGCGAATGGGCTTTTGCTGAAGGTCCAGACGATGAGAATGACACCGCAAATGAAGAGGAACAGGCCTCTAAGTATGGGTTTCACGTCTCCTGTTTGAGGCAGGATGTGCCAGAGGTGGGCGTCCAGAGCAGCGAGCAGGAAGTAGACGAAGATCACTCCAAACAGGATGAGAGTGGCGCGTTTGTCTCCCTTCAGGGCCTTGGAGGGGAACGAGGTGCGTTCTTTGAACTGCCAGGGATTTATGCGGGCAAGCCATAAGCCTACACCGATCTGCGCAAAGTAAACCAGCGCGACAATCATCAAGCCGCGTGGCCATGCCAGTGATGAGCTGGCGAAGGCGATGGATGGCAGGATAGCGAGCGCGATGAATATGGCGAGCATCGCTGAGCTTATGGTCAGACGTAGGTACAGACTTCTCTCCATCTCAACTTGCGTTTGTTGCAATTGCACAAGTTTACGGAGAGAAACCGTCTTTGAGGCGAACAGATTGCTGGTCTGCTGAATGCCCGGTTAGTGGGATGTTTCTAATTCGCCGGAACCTGCTCATTGATCAGCCCCAGTGTACGAATGTAACTGGCGAACGCAGGTTCTGTGGTGAACTGGTAAGCGGTCAGGCCTGCTTCGCGGGCACCTTCCACATTGTCGAGGCGGTCGTCCACGAACAGTGCTTCTTCTGGTTGGAAGCCGTACTTCTCGCAGACTGTCAGGTAGATGTTCGGGTCTGGTTTGCGGGTTCCGAATTCAGCGGAGGCGTGGCCGCGGTCACCAAAGATTGGCTCCAGTGCTGGAGCGACTTCATAGAGCGCGTCTTTCAGCATCATGCCGTTGTTGGTGAGCAATGCGACTTCGTGGTTTTGTTTGATTGCTTCCACATGGGAGAGCATATCCGGCCATTCGGTCATCATGTCCCGGCGGATTTTGACCCACGTTTCACGTGAAATAGGATGGCCCAGAAGCCGTTGATACTGCGAGAGGTATTCTGCTGCGGTGTGCGGGGTGCCGGCTTCGGCGGCGTTTTCTTCTGGCCCCTTAAAGACGATATGATCGATCTCTTCGGCTGGTTTGCCGGTCATGTCAGCGAGGACATTCAGACGGTAGGGATGGTCATAATCGTAAAGGACGTTGTCCATATCAAAAATAACAAAGCGAATAGGCATGGGTACCAATCTGAAATGAAGTGAACCGTGATAGTGGTGCAGTTGCTGGGCGCAATATAGTCCAGCAACTGCGGTAAAGTTGTGTCAGCCTGCGTCAGCCGTGAAACCAGCTGCTTTAATGCCTGCAATGGCTGAAGCTTCGTCGTTTTCGGATGTGTCGCCGGTGATGCCGACTGCGCCTAGAATTTCGCCGTCAGTGTTGCGGACCAGAACACCGCCCGGTACTGGCACAATGCCGCCACCTGCAACGCCGTTGAGTGCCTGCACGAAGTGAGGGCGGCTTTGGGCGTTGTCGTTGAGCCAGCGGGACCCTGCGCCAACGGCTACGGCTCCATAGGCTTTGCCCATTGCGATTTGTGGGCGCAATATTGATGAGCCATCCTGACGTTCGAGCGCGACGAGGTGGCCGCCTGCATCCAGTACAGCGACGGTGAGCGGTTTGAGGCCAAGTTCGCTTCCCTTAGCCTGTGCTGCTGAGATGATTGTCCGGGCGTGATCAAGATTGAATTGCACCATAAGTATTTCCTGATAGGTTTTGCTGAATCACCCTGTTTTAGCAGAGGATGATGATGCGGGGAATTCTTCGTTAGGGGACCGGAGATTCACTGGTAATTACAAAGAGGGATTTTTCGTGTTTAGAGATTTTCAGGTTCCGGGTCGCTCCGCTGTTTATGCACCACATGCAATGGCAGCGACATCCCATCCATTGGCAACCAATGCAGCGCTCGAAATTTTGCGAGAGGGCGGTACTGCCGTTGATGCTGCTGTGGCCGCGATGGCTGTTCATTCTGTCGTGGAACCGCATATGACGGGCATTGGTGGTGATTGCTTTGCCATTGTTGCGCAGCCGGATGGGACGCTCTCGGGCATGAATTCATCTGGGCGCGCTGCTGAAAATGTGAGTGCGGATAAGCTGATAGCTGATGGTTTGCTTGATGTTGCCGTGGATTCAATTCACGCAGTGACCGTTCCGGGAGCCTTGCGTGGATGGGAGAAACTGCTCAAGGACCATGGACGGTTTTCTTTCGACAAGGTTCTGAAGCGGGCGATTGGCTATGCGCGTGACGGATATTCAGTCTGCCCGCGTGTGGCTGCTGACTGGAAAGATGCTGTTGACTTTCTCAAGCGTGATGAAGGTGCAGCAGAGCTGTTTTTGAAGGATGGCCGTGCGCCTGTTGTTGGCGAAGTGATGCGCAACCTCCCACTGGCTGAGACACTGGAAGCTGTTGCAAAGGGTGGAGCGGATGCGTTCTACAACGGCCCAATTGCTGAAGAGATTGCAGCCACTGTCCAGTCTAAGGGCGGTTATCTGACTGCGGAGGATCTGGCTGCGCATGAGGCTGTTGATCTGACGCCAGTCACCACAGACTATCGCGGTGTGACGGTTGCTGAGTTGCCGCCAAACGGGCAGGGCATTGTTGCTCTTGTCATGCTGGAGCTGATGAAGCGGTTTGACTGGGCTGATCTTGATCCGACGGGGCCGGAGCGGTTCCATCTGGAATTGGAGATTGCCAAGATTGCTTACTCCGGACGCGATCGTTTTCTTGCAGATCCTGAGTCTATGGAGTTTGACCCACAGGCGTTTCTTGATAGCGCCTACATCGACAGCCTTGCAAAGCTGATCCGCACTGATGGGGTGTTGCCGCGTCAGCCGGAAGAGGTTCTCTCGCCAAAGTCTGATACGGTTTATCTGAGTGTGGTTGATGAGAACGGTCTTGCGATCTCCTTCATCAACTCCATCTATCACGGCTTCGGTTCTGGCATTGCAACGCCGAAATCTGGTGTGCTGCTGCAAAATCGGGGTGCTTGTTTCACGTTGGAAGAAGGGCATCCCAACCAGATTGCTGCTGGAAAGCGGCCAATGCACACCATCATTCCGGCGATGGTTCTGAAGGATGGCGTGCCGTATATGAGCTTTGGTGTGATGGGCGGTGGGTATCAGCCGTGCGGGCATGCACATGTGCTCTCCAACCATCTGGACTACGGCATGAACATGCAGGAAGCGATTGATTGCCCACGTATGTTCATCGACGAGAAGTCCTTGTCTTTGCAAGCTGAAACCAGTGTCTCAGCGGAGACGGTTGAAGCACTGCAAGCTTTAGGCCATGAGGTGTCCATTGTGGCTTCCCCTATCGGCGGTGGACAGGCGATCATGTTTGACCGAGCCAACGGCGGCGGCCTGATTGGCGGCTCTGACCCACGCAAGGACGGCTGCGCACTGGGGTACTAAGGCGCAGGTGCTTTGCTGGCTGTGATGGGTATCCAGAGTGGCTGAGTGGTTGCTCTGGGTGCTGGTGTTTCAATGTCAGTGAGGCATAGGTCTTCGCGGAGCAACAAGCTGGTCACCCACCGCCGTCTTCCCGCACTTGATGCGGGATCCAGACGGAGGTGGCTTTTTTGAACCAGAAGTTAGCTAAGCGTTTTAACTGTTCAATGGTCTATTCTGTCGTTTCAAATTCTGCGCTATCGGCAGCTTCAGCGAGTGCTTGAGGGCTAACATTGTCTGCTTCTGTTTTATTCTCTTTCAATCGCGGCGCTGGTGGTTGCCAAGCTTTGAGGTTCTGTCCGGCTTGCTCATAAAACTCAGGAACTATTCTTTCCAGCTCGCTGATAAAGTTTTTCCGTTGGGCAAATTTGCCGCTAAGGTCACAGACCATCACCACCTCAAAACTGGAGGCAATTGCGTTTGGTTTTTCTGTGAATGCGAGGCTTGGGTCTTGCCTCAGGTCAGCGAGAGAGTGCTGAGCATATGGCCCGCGACCGGGCCAGAAATGACGAATGTGTAGATTTGCCGGTTCAGCTGATTGCAATTGTCTGAGCAGCCAGTTTGTACGTGCTTTCGTCGATTTTTTGTCTTCAGGTGCTTTTAGGCGCATATAAACACTGATGGATTTCGTCTGAAGATCGGCGCAAATCTCTACTGGGGCTGCGGCGTTAGGAACAGAAAGCGTGGTTTCCAAACGCATTTCAACAGAGAGATTCTGAATATCAGATTTAATCCGCGCTTGGTGATCAATAGCGTGGGCTCTTGTTGTCTTAATATTCACATCGCGACCAAGTTGCCGACTTAAGATCAAACTCAAGTCTCTGGCTTCTTGGTGCCAAGCTCCGATGACTTCTTTTGCATCCTCTGAGTTTTGAGAAATTGCTCCGCCTGCTTGGACTGCTGAGACAATTGTTGTCCATGCAGCAGGCATTTGCGTGAAGCTTTTAATTCCAGCGCTGGTATGAGTAAGGAAACGCACAAACTCGTTGATGATAATCCTTCGCTCAAGATCTTCAATCATATCGCCTTGGAGTAACAATGAAGCTTCTGTGAGTACATACATCCATGACCAATGATAAAGTTCAGCTTTCTTTCTGGTTGCGGCTGAAACAGTGAGCGGATGGTGAGATGGTAACGGAGCAAACTGGTTGGAAATTGTTATTACCGCATCGATCTTGTTGGCTTTCGCAATGTCCATATAGCTCTCGATTTGTGAAGCATCCAGATCAGCGTTGCCGATCTTGGCCTCTACCAGAGCCGTCCAGATTTTAGAACCAGTTTTGACGACGATCAGCCCGTCTGGTCTAAGTCTATTCTCGTTTTCTGCGTCGGAAAAAACGACTTCAGTGTAAGTCTCAATCTTCGTGCGAGCACCAATTCGTATACCAAGGTCAGCCAGCATTGCTTGCCCAAACTCAGGTATGTTTTGAAGGCATGAAAGAAGAATAGATAGTGCTCGTCCTTCTTTGGAATTTTCAGAAAGAACCGGAAAAAGACGAGCTTTGTCTCCAGATTTTAGGTTATCTGCAGGATTAAACATATTGCCCTCATAAAATAATAAAATCTGAATCTAATAGTAAGTAGGTGGTGTTGATGGCTGCAATCGTTATCTGGAGTCAATTGCTTGAATTAATTAATCTAATTTATGTTTCAGGTGAGATATATTAAGGTGATTTAGTGTGTGGGTACCGCTATCGGGTTAAGTACTTAGCAATTGCTGTTTTGTGGAGTACCCGAGTTTGCAATCCAGTCACACTTAATTGCCAGCTTTAGAACCCCCCATTGACACCACATACATCTACGGTCATCCTGACAACGAGGCTTCGAAACCTCTTTGTCAGCGGTAACCGCTCCCGTCAACTAGCGGATTTTTTGTGCCTTTTTTCTGAGGGCGCAAACCCTTTGCTATGAGCGGGAGGGCGGTGAA
>NZ_LMCK01000036.1:0-37334 GCF_001623165.1 Pseudovibrio sp. WM33 | reverse complement strand
ATAGTGAGACAGAGGCTCTCCATTTTCTTTAGGTCAGTCCGCTTTGATCTCGCGATAGATTGTGGATCGATGCTTGCCCAAACGCTGAGCAATCTCAGAAACCGGCATCTTTGCCCGATCAAATTGCTCAATCAGCCGACGGTCTTCTAATCTCAAATGCGAAGAATTGCGTGTCGTTTTCAATTCGATGCTAACAGCTTATTAATCTAACAAACTGATTTATATAGCTGTCGCACTTCAGATGTGAACCCAACCCACCTACAGCACCATCTCGCAGAATGTAAGTTATGGAACCTTATTTGTGTACTGCAAATCTCGGGTGTCCCCCTTAACCAAAGCAGTGAGTTTATTGTTAGTAGGGCGATGAAGGTGGTGAAGAGGAGTGTCGGGTTGTTTTGTTCTAGGAGGATTCCGGTGAGGAAGAGGCCTAGGGGGACGCCGGTGTAGCGCAGGGAGGAGAAGACTGTGCCGCGTTTGTCTTCGGGGACGAGTTTTTGAAGCACAGTCGCGTCAACGACGCTGCCAACTCCCAAGTTTACACCGTACACAAACATTCCCACTGAAATGACAATTGCAGCGGTATTGATATTGCCACCGCCCCAGTCAGCATTAAACATCCAGAGCAGCAAGGCTAGGCCGAGTGCTTGTCCTATGGGTGTGAGTTGCAGAAGCCTGAGGGAGGATACTCTGTGGCCCACGAATGTGTAGGCAAGGGTTGTGAGTGTGGTTCCGCAGGCAAAGCATGTGAGCCAGATTCCAAGCCAAACGGCTTGCTTGTCATTTGAATTTGCCAGAACTGGCAAGGTCAATGAAAGCAAGGAGACTGCCACTGTATTGATAATCAAGTCATAAAGGCCGAGCTTCAAGATGCCCGGTGTTGACAGCATCCACTTCCAGACTTCTTTTGTTGGTTGTCTATCTGTATTAGCTGCGTCCTGCTGACGAGTGGCCTTGATGCCTATGGATACAATCATAAGCGCCATCAAGAAACTCAGTGAGTCCAAAATCAGGACTGTGGTTGCGCCAAAGGCGGCGATCAAAATGCCAGCCATCGATGGGGTTAGAAGGTCAGCCACAGTCTCAAGAAGCGAGTTCATTCCGTTCACCCGTTCGCGAGGCAATCCTTCCCGATCAATCAACGCCGGGATCATGACGCTTTTTGCGGTTTGTCCGGGAACATCGATGACCTGCGAGAGGAAGACGAGAAATCCAAGAAGGGCAAGATCCAGCAGATCAACGGAGTATAGCAGCGGTATCAAAAGTACGGCGAAGGCGTTCACAGTATCGCAGAAAATACTGGTGGTTCTGGCAGAGAACTTGTCGATCAATGGTCCGCTGAAGAGACCGACAACGATGTTTGGAAGCTGTCCGGCAATGGCGATTGTTGCAGTGATAACAGCGTTGCCCGTCAGGTCATAGACAAACCACGGTATTGCGATGGCAGACAGGCCATTCCCCAACAAAGACAGAAAGTTGGCTGAAAACAGGAAGCTGATCTGTCCCCATTTAGCCTTTAAGGTAACATCAGACAAAACAACCCCACTCAGCGAAATGCAGCATAAATTCAATGGCTTGAGTGCACACAATCATGGCTATCGGAAACAAGTTCAAATATCATTCTTATCTTATACTAATAAAAGCGAGTACTTGGGAGTGCAACTCAAAGTCGGTCATTTATTCGTTGAGGGCCTGCGGGCATGACACCATGTGCATATCGCAGGAACTCTGGCGGGTGTCATGAAATGTTACGCGGACAAGGTCTTTGTCATGAGAAAGTTTGTGAGCGTAACTCCTCGAACAACGGGTGCTTGCTCTCGCTCAACTTGCCAGCCTTGGTGAAGGAAGAAAGCTTTTGCAGCCACGCTAACGTCTGCTGAAAGGGTGGAGATGTTGCGCTGTTCCGCCCAGTTTTGCAACTGGTCATAGATGGCGGTGCCGACACCTTGGCGGGTGTGGTAGGGGCTGGTGAATGCGAATTCCACATAACCTTTTGCATCGATGGTCATGAAACCGATTACTGACTTGTCTTTGACAGCAACAAAGCCAGTCATATCGTGGAGTTTGGCAGGCCAACGCTCAGGTGCGGGTGCTGGCCCGGCCCATGCGGCGAGCTGCTCTTCCGAATAGTACTCCTTTGCTCCGATTGTGACGGCATCATAAAACACACGTGCGCAGTCTGGGGCATCTGAATTCTTCAGTGGGCGGATCTCTACAGGCATTGGTGGCTTTCACTCAGCTGGGTTTGGAGGCAGCCTCTTGCCACAAACTCTGACAAGGTGAAAGAGGATTGAGCGACAAAACCCTCCACCTGCTGATTTGGTTGGTCTCACTGCTGAATGATCGCGTTTTGCCATTCCTGGAGGAAGTGTTGGCGTTTGAGATTGTCTTGATAAACCAAAAGACCAGGACCGAGACGGATGGCGCGCAGTGATAGGTTCGGGGCAATCTCATTGCGGTTGAGTTTCGGGTACGGGTAGTAGTCAGCCCCCTCCTCGCTCCAGGACGCTGTGATCAGATGGTCTATAAAAGTGCCGGCAATTTCAGGTTGTTCGGCACCAGCTGGAATGATGGCGGAGCGCAGCATGAGTGTTGTGAAGTCTTCCAGTTCCAGAATACCGATATCAGGATCACTGGCGGCCCGTGCAGAAGCGTAGGAGCCGAGCACGTTATACGCAATTGCCAGATTGCCCTTTGTGATGTCAGAAATCATATCAGCGGAGCAGCAGTAGAGACGGGCGTTCAGAGAGCCCATCACCTCGTTCAGACGCCAGAACGTGTCTGATGTGCGGGCATCTTGCGTGGCGAACAGAAAGCCAAGGCCGCTCTGGCGGATGTCATAGGTGCCGACTTTGTTGAGGAAGCGTTCCGGATGGTTGCGCAGAGTTGAAATCAGATTTTGCCGTGATGTTGGAACTTCCAATCCGGCAAATGCGGATTTGGAGTAGACCACCGAAGCTGGTTCCTGCGTGAAGGCAAACACATGATTGCGCCAGCGGGCCCAATCCGGCATCAAGCCAGCGACTGGGGAGTTATGCGGCAAGGTGAAACCGTCGTTTGCCAGCTTCACCTGCAGGTCCATGGCGGATGAGATGGCAACGTCAAAAACCTGCTTCTCATCATAAAGGGCTGTCATCAACTCGGTGCTGCTGACGACGGTATAGTCTATGGAAACGCTTGGGTACTTGCGTTGAAATGCTTCCACCATAGGTGAGAAAATGTCGATGTCAGAGTTGGATATAATGCGTAGGTTTGCCCCCTCTTGCGGAGCGGGAAACACTTTGTGCTGTTCAATCTCATAGGCACTTGCTGAAAGCAGAGAAGTCAACAACATGATCAGGACTGGGGGAAATAGAAGGATACGCATGCGCCTCTGACGTTTGTTCTGTTTGAAAGTTTCAGGTGTCCACCATGAGCTTGCGTCACCTCTTCGGCAATTGTAAGCCCAAGCCCGGAACCGACCGTATCTTCGGCGTTTTTGCCCCGCGAGAACCGCTCCGTCAACTGGTCGATGTCTTCTGGAGCAAAACCGGGGCCTTGATCGTAAACGGACAAAACCACCCAGTCGTCTTCGTGCGTCACGATAACTTGCACGTCCTCGCCTTTTGGAGCGTATTTGATGGCATTGTCCAAAATGTTGCTCAGTGCATTTTGGATTAGGATTGCGTCCCCCGAAATTGGCGGTGGCTCATCGCCATGCAAGCTCAACGTCTTGTCTTGCATCTCTGCCAGCGGGCGCAGCCGTTCAAGGGTTTCCTCTGCCAGATCCAGCAGGTTGATGTCCTTCACCTCCAGATGGTCGGTGCGGAAAGAAACCATAGCGTGGTCCAGCAGTTGACCTGCTGCGCGTGAGCTCTCATCAATGGCCCGGATCATTTCTTTCAAAGCCGCTCTGTTCTCTGGTCGTTCCACCCGTCGCAAGGCGATCTCCGCTTGCGTTCGCAGCACTGCAAGCGGCGTGCGGATGCGGTGGGCAGCTTCTGCGATGAACTCTTCGGAGCGTGTGAGTGACTTCTTAAGTCTTGCCATGAACCGATTGAGTGCCACCACAAGCGGCGCCATCTCGCCCGGCACTGGGGCTTGTACTGCCCTCAGATCCTGCGGCCCTCTTTTGGAAACCGAGTTCGCGAGTGTCTGCACAGGGCGCACGGCTGATTGGGCTGTCAAAACACCCAGCACGGCAGCTGCAATAAAGAACCCGAAACCGAGATAAGCAGCATTCGCGGAGATGCGCTCCAAGGTTTCTCGTTGGCGCTTCAGTGTTTGAGCGACAGACACGGTGACTTCAACAGGGCCGGATGCGTTGGAAAGGCGGCGTGTGGCGGAGACCATACGAATGCTCTCACCCAGGTAATGAGAGGTGATGAACCTGTGACTGTCCTGCCCCTTGGATGCCTTGGCAATGGGTAGGCTTTCATATCCGGTGAGGTACTTTCCGTTGACGACAACACGGTAGAACACGCGGTCATCACTGACATTGCCAAGCATGGAAAGGGCGGAATACGGAATATCGACCGTGACCTCCCCGCTCTGAATTGCGGCGCTGTCCAAAATGGACGTGGCGGATGCTGACAGGATGTTGTCCTGAGATTCTTCTGCGACTTGCTTGGCATAAGTCATCACCATCACAAACAGCAGCGCTGCAAGCACGGCAGCAATGCCGAGGAGCTGCAAGGTCAGGCGGCGACGGATTGAGCCGGATATGTTGGCGCCAGAGTTCATGTCAGGCTTAACCGATACCCCAGTCCACGCACGGTAATGATCTGGACCGAGGAGGATGAAATATGCCTGCGTAAACGGGCGACATAGACCTCGATGGCATTTTCCGAGACATCTTCGTCGTAAGAAAATAATCTGTCTACAAGCTTTGTTTTTGAGAAAATAACGTCCGGAGCGCCGAAAAATATCTCTAAAAGGCGTAGCTCTTTGTTACGCAGGCTCACTGTTTTGCTGCCAATTTTGAGTGTGCCAGCCAGTGAATCAAACACCAGATCGCCGAATCGCTTCGCATTTGTCACGCCGCCGGATCTCCGCCTTATGACAGCACGGCATCTTGCCTCTAACTCCGAGAAATCAAAGGGTTTTGTGATGTAATCATCAGCCCCGAGATCGAGCACCCCTACTCTGTCTGAGACCTCTGAACGTGCTGTCAAAACGATCACCGGAGTGTCATCCTGACGGCCTCGATGTTCATTTAGAAAATCTCGCCCATCACCATCTGGAAGCATGATGTCGAGCAAAATCATGTCGTAATCTGCTGTCGAGATGTAGTCCTCGGCAGTAGAAATTTCAGCAGCGTGATCAACGACATGACCATCCAGTGTCAATCTTTCGACAATGGATGTCGCCAGCTTGGCGTTATCTTCAACGAGAAGAAATCTCATCTTTTGCTTCCCCAAAAAATCAAGGAGGTGACAGGTTTGTGTCAGGTTTCCGTGTTTTCACGTAAGTCATGGGTGACAAATGCTGCCCTTGTCAAATGGGAGGACACAATGAGTTTTATTCGGGCGCGCCGCGTGGTTGCGGCAGCGGCTTTGGCTGCGATGACATTTTCCATGCCAACGGCTTCCTTTGCAGAGCCAGTGGTTGATAGCATTCACTTCCTCATTCCAGGTGGTGCTGGTGGAGGCTGGGACGGCACTGCACGCGGCACAGGCGAAGCACTAACCAAGTCCGGCCTTGCTGGCACGGCCTCTTTTGAAAATATGTCCGGTGGCGGCGGCGGTAAGGCCATTGGGTATCTCATCGAGAACGCAGCAAGCCAGCACGGCACGTTGATGGTAAACTCCACGCCAATCGTGATCCGCTCGCTGACTGGCGTATTCCCGCACAACTTCCGTGATCTGACGCTGGTTGCAGGCACCATTGGCGATTATGCAGCCATCGTGGTGGGCAAGGACAGCCCAATCAACTCCATGAGTGATCTGCTGGCAGCATACAAAGCTGACAAGCGCGGCACTGCAATTGGCGGCGGTTCTGTCCCAGGCGGCATGGACCATCTTGTTGCGGCCATGGTGATGGAAGCAGCTGGCGAAGATGCGACCATGGTGAAGTACATTCCGTATGATGCGGGTGGTAAGGCCATGGCGGCGCTGCTTTCCGGCGAAATCTCTGCACTTTCTACCGGCTTCTCTGAGGCGATTGATCTTGCAAATGCGGGTGAAGTGAAAATCATTGGCGTCACTGCTGATGAGCGCGTTGCAGCCTACAAAGATGCGCCAACCATGAAGGAACAGGGCATCGACACCACGTTCGTCAACTGGCGTGGTTTCTTCGGCGCACCGGGCCTGCCAGAGGCACAGGTGTCTGCCTATCAGGAGGCTCTTGCGAAGATGTACGACACCCCTGAGTGGGAAGAAGTGCGGGCACGCAATGGCTGGGTCAACATCCATAACTCTGGTGAAGACTTCCACGCGTTCCTTGAAGGTCAGGAAAAGACCATCGGCGATCTCATGAAGAAGCTGGGCTTCCTCTAAATCAATAAGAATAAATGGATGCGCTCTTGGCAGCGCATCCACTTGTCACGCCAACGGGAGGGGATGATGGCACTGGACCGATGGATTGCACTTGTCATTCTGGCAGTGAGTTTAAGCTACGGATACACCGCGTTTTTTCTGATGGACGCTGGTTTGCCACCGTTTATGCGGTTTAACCCAATCTGGCCGAGCACGTTTCCAAAAGTCATTGCGGTGCTGGCTGCAATCACAAGCCTCGCCATTTTGCTCGGGTTTGAGAAAAAGCCTGCAGATTCAGATGCAGACGAGATCGATTTCAGCAGATTATGGGACTACAACATTGGTCAGGCCGTGTTCCTGCTGGTTCTGATGGCGGGCTACGCTCTGTTGCTGCGTCCTGCTGGCTTCCTGCTCTCCACATTGCTCTTTCTGGTGATCTCGGCAGCTCTGCTTGGAGAGCGGCGTTTTGTGATCCTTGTGCCTGTTGCAGCCATTGCTGCTGGCGGTGTCTGGTATCTGGTTCAGCAAACACTGGGCATTTATCTCAGCCCTCTTCCAACATTTTTCAACTAGGAGGCCACGATGTTAGACGGTATTTGGGTTGGCCTCTCGACGGCCTTCTCGTTTTCTAATCTTTTGATGGTGATTGGCGGCTGCCTGATTGGCACATTTATCGGCATGTTGCCGGGTCTTGGACCTATGTCCATCATCGCCATCATGATCCCTGTGGCGATCTCCATCGGTGATCCTTCCGCGGCCTTGATCCTGCTTGCAGGCGTTTATTATGGCGCGATTTTTGGTGGCTCCACGTCCTCCATCCTCATCAACGCACCGGGTGTCGCTTCTACCGTTGCCACAAGCTTTGATGGCTATCCGCTGGCACGCCAGGGCAAGGCAGGCAAAGCGCTGACAGTTGCGGCGATTGCTTCTTTCGCAGGTGGCAGTATCGGGGCTATCTTGCTGATGATATTTGCGCCTGCGCTCGCATCCGTCGCGCTGCTCTTCCACTCTGCTGAATACTTCGCATTGATGGTGGTCGGCCTTTCCGCAATCGCTGCTTTCGCGGGCAGCGGACAGGTGGGCAAAGCCCTGCTCATGACACTGGTAGGTCTGATGATGGCAACCGTTGGTGAAGGGGCATTGTTCAACCAACCACGCTTCACCATGGGTATACTGGATCTGCAATCGGGCTTTGGGTTCATCACGCTGGCCATGGCCATGTTCGCCTTGCCTGAAGCGCTGTTCCTAGTGCTAGATCCATCCCGTTCCAATTCTGGTGGAAGTAGCGGCGACATCAAGGATCTGCGCATCACAAAAGCAGAGGCCAAGAAAATTGCACCAGTGATTGGTCGCCAGTCTATCCAAGGCTTCCTGATTGGGGTTCTTCCGGGAGCTGGCGCAACAATCGCCTCCTTCCTCGGCTATGCGGTAGAACGCAACATTGCGCCGAAAGAAGAACAAGCTGAGTTCGGCAAGGGCTCTGTCAAAGGCCTCGCAGCTCCAGAATCTGCGAACAACGCGGCATGTACTGGTTCCTTCGTTCCTCTGCTGACACTCGGCATTCCGGGATCCGGGACAACGGCGATCCTGCTCGGTGCCCTGATCGCTTTGAACGTTTCACCGGGGCCACGCCTGATGATCGATCAGCCAGAGATTTTCTGGTCCGTGATCATCTCCATGTATGTGGGCAATGTGATCTTGTTGATCCTGAACCTGCCGCTCATCCCCTACATCGCCAAAGTGCTGGCTGTGCCGCGCAACTACCTCATTCCGTTCATTCTGTTCTTCACCCTCATGGGTGCCTATATTGGACAAAACAATGCAACGGAACTGCTGATGCTCGTGGGCTTTGGTGTATGTGCAACGCTCCTGCGCTTTGCCAACTATCCGCTCGCGCCACTGCTGATTGGGTTCATTCTGGGCAGCATGTTGGAAGATAATTTCTCCCGGTCTATGCAGCTTTATGATGGGATTAGCTTTATCATGGAACGCCCGATGACCATGGGCTTGCTGGCTCTGGCGGTTATTCTGGTCGTTTTGCCAACCATCCGTGCCCGCCGTGTGCGCAAGCAGGAATTGGAAGCCGCTGAAAGCGACTGATCAAACCGCAGCTGGGAAACTGAGTTTTGGTAATTGAGAAGAAAGACTGGTCCAATCTGTCCATAACGCTTGCTATTGCAGGCGCAGGGGCTGGTCTTTTTTCCCTCCTCGGGTTCCCGGCAGCCCCCCTCACCGGCTCAGCTCTTGCCGTTTCGCTCGGTGGCTTGCTGGGCGCTCCCGTCATCGTCCCGCTCTGGCTGCGCACGCTCTGCTTCATTGTTCTGGGTACGAGCATTGGCTCTGGTGTGACGCCTGCTGTTATCGATGCCTCGATTACGTGGCCTGCGAGCTTCTTGGCGTTGGGGATCAGTCTTATCCTGAGCATGCTGATCAGCCGTGCGATCCTGGTACGGTTTTTCGGGTTTGATGCCTATAACGCCTCACTTGCTTCTTCACCGGGGCATTTGAGCTACATCCTCAGCATGGCGGCAGATAGCAAGGCGGACGTCACCCGCATCGGGCTTGCACAAAGCACGCGGGTCTTGTTTCTCACCATCTGTGTTCCGCTCTTTGTCTCGCTGCTTTTTGAGGAAACAGGCGCTTCCTTCCTGCCCGTGCAAAACATCAGTCTACTCTCAGCTGTCTATCTGTTGCTCGGGGCAGCTGTCGTTGGAACCATCTTCTTAAAGATGAAACTCCCCGCCGCCTATCTACTCGGCGGAATGCTGGTGTCGTCTTTAGGGCACGTAAGCGCACTCACACCCGGCAAGATACCGGATTGGGCAACGCTCAGCTCATTTCTGGTGATGGGAGCTTTGATTGGAACCCGCTTCAAAGGTGTCAGTCTTGATCTTTTCGCCAAAGCCATTGGCGCGGGCGTTGTGGTTACGCTCATCACAGTTGGTATGGCAATCCTTGGGGTTGTGCTGGTGATGCCACTGGTTGGACTGGACCCAAGCCTGTTGTTTGTGGCGTTCGCTCCAGGCGGTGTTGAGGCTATGGCCGCCATCGCCGTGCAAAGCGGTCTCGACCCCACCTTCGTCGCCGCCCACCACGTCTTCCGCCTGCTGTTGCTGACCTTTGTTGTGCCTTTGATGTTGAGGCGTTCAAAGGCCGCACTCCCCGCAAAAGGCCGGTCGTGAATCTACGTAGCATATGAGCTGAAAAGTGCATTGCGAATAGGTTAGGCGGAAGTATTTTCCTTAAATTCGATCAAAGCTCAAAAATTTCCCTTATTCATGAAGGTATATCAGTTGGCTCAAGAGATTAATTCTCAAGGCAACCTGATAGCCTCGCGGAATAAAAATATTCCAATGAAACCGACGGGGAGTTTAATGAGCGCAGCTTCACTGGATACTTTGGGTACGCTGGAAAGCCGAGTGCGATGGCTTGCCTCCTGGACCATTCACAATGCCAACCATCTCCGCGGTTCTGACGTTGGCGATGTGAAAGTTGGCGGCCATCAGGCGTCTTGTGCCTCTATCAGCACCATCATGACTGCGCTCTATTTCCATAGTTTGAGCCCACAAGACCGGGTGGCGGTGAAGCCGCATGCTGGGCCTATCTTCCACGCGATCCAGTATCTGGCAGGGAACCAGTCGCTGGAGAAACTGCAGAACTTCCGTGGTTTCCATGGCGCTCAATCTTACCCCTCTCGCACCAAGGATATTGATGACGTTGATTTTTCAACTGGCTCTGTTGGCCTTGGGGTCGCGCAGACGCTGTTTTCATCACTGGTGCAAGACTATGTGAAGGCGCATGGCGGGCTTAACAAAGCGCCGGAAGGTCGTATGATCTCGCTGGTTGGCGATGCGGAAATGGATGAGGGGAACATCTATGAGGCATTGCTGGAGGGCTGGAAACATGGCCTGCGCAATTGCTGGTGGATCGTGGATTATAACCGCCAGTCATTGGATGCAGTGATCCGCGAAGGCCTTTGGGAGAAGTTTGAGAGCATCTTCCGCAATTTCGGGTGGGAAGTTGTCACTCTTAAATACGGTAGCCTGCAGGAAGAAGCCTTCAAAGAACCGGGTGGCAACAAGCTGCGCGACTGGATCGATCTGTGCCCCAATCAGCTTTATTGTGCCCTTGCTTATCAAGGCGGTGCAGCATGGCGTAAGCGATTGCTGGATGATTTGGGAGATCAGGGCGAAGTCAACGAATTGATCAATCGGCGCAGTGATGCAGAGCTGTCCAAGCTCATGTGCAATCTTGGCGGTCATGACCTACCCTCCCTGATTGATGCATTTGAGCATGCCAAGACCCATGATCGTCCGGTCTTGTTCCTGTGCTATACGGTGAAGGGCTTTGGCCTGCCGTTGGCAGGACACAAAGACAATCATGCTGGCCTGATGACCTCCAAACAGATGGAAGACTACCGTCAGATGGAAGGCATCCGCGAGGGGCATGAGTGGGACAAATGGGAAAGTACATCTGATCCGCAAAACCTTCAGGCCTTCGTGACTGGGGCTCCGTTCTTTTCAAAAGACAACCGACGATACTCCGCAAAGACTGTACCGGTTCCCGCGCAATTACCTGCACCCAGTGCAGCAGAAAAGATGCTCTCAACTCAGATGGGTTTTGGGCAAATTCTCCACGAAATCTCCAAGCAGGATGAAGAGCTCGCAAAGCACATTGTGACAACGGCACCAGACGTGACGGTCTCCACCAACCTTGGCCCATGGGTCAACCAGCGTGGGCTGTTCGCGAAGGAAGAACTAGCGGATACGTTTAAGGCAGAGCGGATTCCATCCACTTTCAAATGGGCGTTTTCTCCGCAAGGCCAGCATATTGAGCTGGGTATTGCAGAATCCAACCTGTTCCTCCTTCTTTCTGCACTTGGGCTGTCGCACAGCATCAACGGTCAGCGCCTGCTGCCGATTGGCACAGTTTATGATCCGTTCATTTTGCGAGCAGCAGATCAGCTCAACTACGCCTGTTATCAGGATGCGCGCTTCATGCTGGTGGCAACACCATCCGGTGTGACACTGGCACCGGAAGGTGGGGCGCACCAGTCCATCAGCACGCCGTTGATTGGCCTGGCTCAGGACGGGGTGGCCGCATTTGAACCAGCCTTCGTTGATGAGCTGGCGACCATTATGCGCTTTGGGTTTGATTATATGCAGCGTGATGGTGAGGGTGACCCGGACGAGCGTACATGGTTACGGGATCAGACCGGTGGCTCCATTTACCTGCGTCTTTCAACCCGCCCATTAGAACAGCCACTGCGGACCTTCACGCCTGAAGAAGAGCAGGACATTGTCGACGGTGCTTATTGGCTGCGTAAGCCAGGACCCAATGCGGAAATCGTGATCGCATACACGGGAGCCGTTGCCCCAGAGGCAATCAACGCCGTTGGGATGATGGCGGAAGACCGCCGTGATGTTGGTCTGCTGGCAATCACGTCTGCTGACCGCCTCAATGCTGGTTGGACAGCTGCGCAGCGCGCTCGGGACCGTGGGGCAATGCATGCGCGCAGCCACATTGAGCGCTTGTTTGATGATGTGCCGGACAACTGCTCGCTCATTACAGTGCTGGATGGGCACCCTGCCACCCTTGCATGGCTTGGTGCGGTGAAAGGCAACACGATCCGCACACTTGGTGTGGAGCACTTTGGTCAGACTGGCACCATTGCCGATCTTTATGCTCATTACGGCATCGACACCCAATCCATTTTGCGGGCGGCTGAAACGATTTCGACAGGTGGCAAGATTCGCTACATCAAGGCGGGCTAGACTTGCAGGCGGAAGCGGTGTGTGGTGCATTGCTTCTGCCGTTTTACTGTTCAATTTCGTTCTTATTGAACTCATGCCTGCTGCAAGGACTTCGCTGTGACCTCTGATCTTTCCCAGTACACGCTTGGCTATGACATCCCTGCCCTACCGGGAATGAAGCTGGATGATGTGCAAACGCCTGCTTTGATTGTTGATCTTGATGCCTTTGATCATAACCTGCTGAAAATGCGTGATGAGATTGCCAAGTATGGTGTTCGCCATCGCGCTCACTGCAAAATGCATAAGTCTGCTGAAGTTGCAAAACTACAGATAGAGCGAGGCAATGCTTGCGGCGTGTGCTGCCAAAAGGCGAGCGAAGCAGAGGCTCTGGCGAGAACAGGCCTCGCTGACATTATGGTGTCCAACGAGGTTTGTGATCCCTACAAGATTGATCGTTTGGCACAGCTTCCCAAGCTTGGTGCACGTATCCTAGTCTGCACGGACAATCTGGCTAATATTGCAGATCTCTCTCAAGCCGCAGTCAAACACGCAACACAGCTGGAAGTTCTGGTGGAACTGGATTGTGGTGGTGCCCGGTGCGGCGTGGCAGATAGCGCTGCTGTGTTGGAGCTGGCAACTGCAATCATCGCAGCAGCCAACTTACGGTTTGCGGGCATTCAGTCTTATCAGGGCGCTGCACAACATGCCTATGATTATGCTGATCGAAAAGCGCTGCTGGATACGGCAATCACGATCACCAAGGATGCTGTAGACCTGCTGGAAAGCAAAGAGATCCACTGTGATATCGTTGGCGGCGCAGGGACTGGCTCATACCCGTTTGAAGCAGCCTCCGGTGTGTTCAACGAGTTGCAATGCGGGTCCTATCTCTTCATGGATGCGGACTACCGCAAAGTGAAAGACAAAGATGGCAAGCACTTACCTGCTTTTGAGCATGCCCTGTTCCTGCTGACTTCGATCATGTCCACTGACATCGATGGGCAAGCCGTTTGCGATGCAGGGCTGAAGGCACACAGCATCGATTCCGGGCTGCCGACTGTGTTTGAGAGACCTGACCTGCAAAGTCTCGATTATTCAGATGAGCATGGCGTCCTGAAGGATCCGCAAAACTCGTTGAAGATCAACGATAAGATCAAGCTCGTTCCTGGGCATTGCGACCCGACCTGTAACCTGCATGACTGGTATGTGGGTGTACGTGACGGTGTCGTGGAAACGCTTTGGCAGGTGACAGCCCGTGGTAAGTTTTACTAGGCGTGCAGAACCTTGGTTTGACAGCAACATCCATCCTCTGTAGGTTGCGCGGCAAGGGATCAGGCCCCTGCCGCTCGCAGAGCAATGCTCATGGTGAAGCCTGAAACAAAAGATGTGACTTCAGCCCAGACAAGCGGGTTGGTGGCAATGCGAGCTCCATCAAGTTGATCCCGCATAGTTTGAGGCTATGAAATGAACGGATCTCTTCCTTCCCTTTCCGCGTTAAAAACGCAAGCGAAGCAATTGCGTGCTGCGCTGGAAAAGCGTGGCGAAACAATTTCGCACTCCCAGACACTGGAGCTTATTGCTCGCCAACAAGGCTATAAGGACTGGAACACCCTTTATGCTGCCGTTGGTAACCGTCCACCTGTGTCGTTTCTGCGGCCAGGTGACAGGGTTGCCGGCAAGTATCTTGGACGGCGGTTTGCTGCCGAGGTTCTTGGTGTTCAAAGCTCCGTCGCGGCCCACCGGGTGCGGCTGACACTGCACTTTGATGAGCCAGTTGATGTGGTGAGTTTCAAGAGCTTTTCTGCGTATCGTCAACGAGTGACCTGCACCGTAAATGCGGATGGCATGACCAGCGAAAAGACCTCTGATGGTGAACCGCACATGGTTCTAACAGGGCTCTGATCTTACCTTACAAAAGAACCGGGAGACGTGACGTCTCCCGGTTTCCCAGTGGACACAACCACCCTGTGCATCAATGCGATCTCAACCGCAAAATGCTTGGCGAGGTGAAACTGTTGCTTGAATATCCGTGCTCAATTAAACTATACTGTGATACTCATATTTAAATTGCTGGCGGTGTGATACAATCGCTAGATGCACGAAAGAGGCGCTGGCCATGGATGTTGGGGCAAATGATGTTTATCTGGAACGCCAACCGGAACGACTGGTTCTGGAAGGGTATCGCCGCTGGTCATCCGGCTTCGAGACAGGTTCCATCACGCCCTGGGAAATGGCATGGGACCTTTATAGTGAAGTTCTCGGGCATCAAAATGCCGGAGTAGCGCTCGCCAGTCTGTCTCAATACGTACGTACACTAAAGCGCTGCGCAGCCTGCCCGCTACGCTCCTACCCTTATGATTCTCAGCACCTTTGTGTCGAAGAATGCCTGACCATGGGACTGATTGCAGGCTTGCAACATGATGTCGACACCGTTGAGCTGTGCCTGCAACACATTACCTGTCCGCAAAGATGCGAAGAAGTAGAACAGGCCGCTGCGAACTTCGCCGAGACCCTCAAATCCCTCGGTCAGGTCATGCTGCCTGTACCGTCTCATGTGCTGACTGATATTCTGAAAAAGAGCTCAGGCGGAAGCATGCATTAGGCTTGAACTAGAAAGCGTTTCTTAAAATATTGTGCGGCTCGTGTTTGTGAGCTGAAGCTTTCAGATTGATTTCCTTACCAATTGCAATGGACGAGTCTGCGTCCGTGCAGGCCAATCTTTTCTAAAACTCCCTCTAAACCATCCGCCTCCTACCACATTAATATATCCGCCGCAGCCCTCTGATATCTCATAGCATTCCCTCTGGGTGCACTGCGGTAAATCAGTCGTTGTGCACAGTAGGTATTTACAAGCGCAGATTCCTGTTTCTAAAATTGGTCTGACGTCTGATGGCAGACGAAATCAAATAGACATCTGTGCGGAGCCTAATGTGCCAAGCCCATCCAATAACAAAATTCGGCCAATCAAGACCGAGGACAGAAGCGACGCAATTCTGCAGTCGCTGACAGATTTCATCGTGGAGGAAGGCTTGCAGCCCGGTGACAGGTTGCCCACGGAGCGAGAGCTGATGAACGGCCTGAAGGTTGGCCGCTCGTCCATTCGTGAGGTGATCCGCCATTTGCAAGCGTTGGGGATCGTGGAGATCCGCCGTGGGTCAGGGACATACCTGAAGCGCCCGCTCTCGGAGAAAACCGTTTACCTGCCACTGTCCATTGCAACCAAGCGCGATGGCCTGTTGCAAACGCTGGAAGTGCGCCGGGCACTTGAAGTTGAGGCCTCTATACTGGCAGCCAAGCGGGCGACGCCGGAAGAGATTGACGAGATGCGCACCAAGTTAGAGCACATGGAGTCGGTCCATCACCTTAATGGCACGGCTGGCCCGGAAGATCTAGAGTTTCACCTGTCTATTTACCGCGCTGCAGGCAATCCACTGTTTGAGCAATTGTTGCAGCAGATGCGGGAATCTTTTGAAAGCTTTTTTGATATGCCGTTCGACCGCAAAGATTTTGCCGGACGGTCTTTTCCTTTTCACCGACAATTATTTGACGCCATTGCCGCTGGAGACACGGAGATGGCCCGCAAACATACCTTGGAAATTTTGAGCGTGGTTGAAGAAGATATTGTGCAAATGGCACAGGAAACGGACGCAGTATGATCGACCTGTGGGGGGAGGACACAGCAACAATCGTGGCGCATGATGAAACATCCTTTGCAGATGCAGTCGTGCCACCGATTTTTCAAAACTCGCTTTTCACGTTCTCGTCCTATCAGGAGATGTGTGAAACCTTCGCGGGTAAGATCAACCGCCCGGTTTATACGCGCGGGATCAACCCAACCGTCCGTGCGTTTGAGGAGAAGATTGCCAAGCTGGAGGGCGCTGAAGATGCACTGGCGCTTTCCAGTGGTATGGCCGCTATTTCATCAGCCATTCTGTCTGTGGTGAAACCCGGTGACCGGATCTTGTCCGTCAAACATGTTTATCCAGATACTTTCCGTTTCTTTGAAATCTTCCTGCGCAAGTTTGGTGTGAGCGTTGATTACATCGATGGCGGCAATCTGGCGACGGTTGAAGCTGCCTTGCCCGGACATGCTCTGTTTTATCTGGAAAGCCCGACCAGCTGGATCATGGAGGCCCATGATGTGAAAGCGTTGTGCGCACGGGCCAAGGAAGCCGGTGTCACAACGATCATCGACAACAGCTGGGCTTCCCCCATCTTCCAGAACCCGATCAAACTGGGCTGCGATATTGTGGTCCATTCAGCATCCAAGTACATCAGCGGCCACAGTGATGTGGTTGCGGGGGTGATCGCCACGTCTGCTGCGCGTGTGGCGCAAATCCGCGGAGAAGTGACCCAGTATCTGGGCGGCAAGATTGCACCGTTTGAGGCGTGGCTGCTGTTGCGCGGCCTGCGCACACTGCCAATCCGTATGAAAGCCCATGAGCAGGCTGGGATGGAGATTGCCAAGCGACTGGCTGAACATCCTCGCGTGAAAACTGTTTTTCATCCGGCGTTCCAGAATAAGGCCCATCCGGGCCTGCGTGGAACTTCCGGTCTCTTTTCAATTGAACTGGCAGACAATGTCAGCGTCGAAGCACTGTGTAATCACCTGAAAATTTTCAAAATGGGTGTGAGTTGGGGCGGGCATGAAAGCCTGATTTGCCCTGCGCAGGCCTCTCTCATTCAATCGGGAGGACCAAACTCAACCGCATTCTTTGGCGTGTCACCGCACGTCGTTCGCCTGAATGTTGGCCTTGAAGATCCTGAGGATCTCTGGGGGGACCTCGAAGAAGCGTTAGGGGCAGCATCAGAATAACATTGCTAGAGGAGAGGCAATTATGAGTTTGAAGAAATTATTGGCCGCAAGTCTTGTGGCAACAGCTATTGCAGGTCCGGCAGCTGCTGAAACCAATCTTCGACTGGTGGAAGTGATCACAAGCCCGGAACGTACCAAGGTTTTGCAGAGTATTGTTTCGCAGTTTGAAGCGGAAAACCCGGGCACCAATGTCGAAATCATCTCGTTGCCTTGGGGACAGGCTTTCGAGAAATTCGCGACCATGGTTTCTGCTGGTCAGACACCGGATGTGGTTGAAATGCCAGACACATGGGCTGCGCTTTATGCGAATAACGGCGCTTTGGAAAGCCTTGAGCCCTACCTGAAGAGCTGGGATGGCACCGACAAGCTGAATGCCCGCACCATTGAGATGGCACGTAGTGGTTCCGGTACAGCTTACATGCTGCCCTACGGCTTCTATCTGCGCGCCATGTTCTACAACAAGAAGCTCTTCAAGGAAGCGGGTGTTGAAAATCCACCTGTGACATTGGATGACTTCCGTGATGCAGCTGAAAAAGTATCAGCTCTTCCAGGCAAGTACGGCTTCTGTCTGCGCGGTGGCTCTGGCGGTTTGAATGGCTGGGCCGTGTTTGGGGCAACGGCAGCTGGCACAGATCAGTTCTTTGATGAAGAAGGCAACAGCATCATGTCCACGGATGCGTGGATCAAGGGTGCACAGTTTATGGTGGACCTCTATCAGGATGGTCTTGCACCAAAAGACAGCCTGAACTGGGGCTTCAACGAGATTGTGGCAGGCTTCTACTCCGGAACATGTGCCATGCTTGATCAGGATCCGGATGCACTCATTGGCATTTCGCAGCGCATGGACCCGAATGACTTTGGTGTGACCACCATGCCAAAAGGTCCAAATGGCAAGGCCTACCCAACCATCGGGTATGCGGGCTGGTCCATGTTTGCTGACAGCGAAGACAAAGACGCCTCCTGGAAGCTGATTGCGAAGCTTCAGAGCCGTGATGCGAACCTTGAGTGGTCCAAGCGTGTGGGAACTCTGCCGATCTACAAAGACGCAGAAAGTGATCCACACTACAACACGCCGCAGTTTGCTGGTTGGTTTGAAGAGCTATCCGATCCGGACGTCCACCCGCTGACAATGCCAACACATCTTGAAGAATTTGCGTTCTTCAAAGATTCCATCTCCATCCGCACCAGTCAGGAGGCTCTGCTGGGGCGCAAGTCTGCGGAAGAGCTTGGCAAGGAGTGGGGAGAGTACCTCACAACAGCACAGAAAAAGTGGCTGGCTAAACAGTGATGACAGCTGCCACAGACCTTGGAACACACCCTGCCAGTCGGCAGGGTGTGACTTCCCGCAGATTCCTATCCCGATTTGAGCCCTACTTTTACGCAGCCCCTGCCATTGTGCTGTTGGTGACTGTGATGATGGTGCCGCTGGTGGTTGGCCTGACCTACACAGTCAGAGACATCCGCATCCTCAATCCGTTCAGTGGCGGTTATGTGGGCTTTGCGCATTTTGAAGCGGTCTGGCACGACCAGAACTTCCATAATGCGCTTTACAATACCTTCTGGTGGACAGTCAGCTCACTGTTCTTTCAGTTCTTTCTGGGGTTAACGCTCGCTCTGCTGCTCAACCGCACTTTTCCGGGACGGCGTATCATCCAGTCGCTTGTTTTTCTGCCTTGGGCGGTGCCTGCATTCCTGTCTGGCCTCAACTGGGCGTGGATGTTCAATCCGGTCATCAGCCCCCTGCCCCAATGGCTGTTTGCGTTCGGCATCCTGAGCGAACCAACCAATATTCTCTCAGATCCTGACCTCGCCATGTGGGGACCGATCGTTGCCAACATCTGGTTCGGCATCCCATTTTTTGCGATCACTTTGCTGGCTGCGCTTCAATCCATTCCAGGTGAGATTTACGAGGCAGCATCCATCGATGGCGCGAGCCGCAAGCAACAGTTTGTCAGTATCACACTGCCGTTTCTGGCGCCGACCATCGCGATTACGCTGATGCTTCGCACCATCTGGATCGCGAACTTTGCGGATCTCATCATCGTCATGACCAATGGCGGACCGGCAGATTCAACGCAGATCGTCTCCAGTTACATCTTCACGCAGGCTTTCCGCCGTCTGGACTTTGGCTATGCCTCCGCAATCGCGGCTGTGCTGCTGGTTCTGTTGATGGCCTATGCCGTCTCCATCATCTTCATCAGGCGCAGTCTGCTGCGCGAAACCTGAGGCTCTGTTATGGCATACTATGCAAAATCAAAGGGCCAACGGGTGGTGGACTGGAGTGTCCATTACGGCCTACTCGCCTGCTATCTGTTCTTTGCGCTGTTTCCGCTTTTTTGGCTGTTCAAGGTCGCGGTGACACCGACTAAACTGCTTTACTCAGAGGGCATCCGCATGTGGCCCTCAGAAATGACGTGGACCAACTTCACACAGGTGATGACAGATACGGATTTTCCGCAGTTCTTCATCAACTCAGCCATCGTGTCAGGCTCAACTGCTTTCATTTCCACGCTGATTGCAGCGGCGGCAGGCTATTCATTCTCACGGTTTCATTATCGCGGTAAGGCAGTCATCATCGTGCTGATGCTGATCACACAGATGTTCCCGCTGGTCATGCTGATTGCACCGATCTTCCGCATTCTCACCCCGCTGGGGCTGACTGACAGCCTGCTCGGCCTTGTGGTGGTCTACACCGCGTTCAACGTGCCGTTTGCAACGTTTTTGATGCAGTCGTTTTTTGATGGCATTCCCAAAGACCTTGAAGAAGCAGCCATGATTGACGGCAATACCCGCTTTGGGGCGCTGGTGAAGATCATCTTCCCGCTCACCCTGCCGGGCATTGCAGCCACGCTTGGCTTTGTGTTCACCGCAGCGTGGAGCGAGCTGCTCTTTGCGCTCATGTTGGTCAGCAGTCCGGATGCAGTGACCTTCCCGGTTGGTTTGCTCACGTTCGTCTCCAAGTTCTCTGTTGATTTCGGGCAGATGATGGCGGCGGGTTTCCTGGCTCTCATTCCAGCAGCAATCTTCTTCTTCCTCATCCAGCGTTATCTGGTGCAGGGTCTTACCGCCGGTGCGGTCAAAGGATAACGAGGTACCCTATGGCTTCTATTCAAATCACCGAGGCAACCAAATCCTACGGAAACACCGCAGTTCTGCACGGTATTGACCTGAACATTCAGGATGGTGAGTTTATTGTGCTGGTTGGCCCGTCCGGCTGTGGCAAATCCACCTTGCTGCGTATGATTGCGGGGCTGGAGGAAGTAACATCGGGCTCGATCTCGATCAACGAGCGGATCATAAATGATCTGCCGCCCCGTGACCGGGATATCGCCATGGTGTTCCAGTCTTACGCGCTCTATCCGCATATGAGTGTGGAGGAAAACATCAGCTATGCGATGACCCTTCGCAAATCACCGAAGGAAAAGATCGCCAGTGCAGTTAACGGTGTCTCCAGCATTTTGGGTCTGAACGGCCTTCTGGAACGGCGTCCCAAAGCACTCTCCGGCGGTCAACGACAGCGTGTAGCCATGGGGCGGGCGATTGTGCGTGACCCACAAGCGTTTTTATTCGATGAGCCGCTCTCCAATTTGGATGCGCGCCTTCGCGAGCAAATGCGCTCGGAAATCCGCAAGCTGCATCGCAAGCTCAATGCCACGTCTATTTATGTGACGCACGATCAGATTGAAGCCATGACCATGGCTGACAGAATCGTGGCCATGCATGATGGATATATTCAGCAGGTTGGCACGCCGCTGGAAATCTACGACAAGCCAGCCAATGTTTTTGTGGCTTCATTCATCGGGTCTCCCGCCATGAACTTTATCAAAGGCACAGCGTCGGCATCTGGTGACGGGTATCACCTTCAAACAGATCAGGGACACCAGATTATTCTGCCGGAAAGCTTGGGCCTGAGGGATCGGATGGACGTCATTCTGGGTGTGAGACCAGAACATCTGATGATTGTAGAAGAAGGGCCAGCAAGTCTCCCGGCAACTGTGGATCTGATTGAGCCCATGGGTCTTTCCACGCTGGTTCATATGCGTGTTGGACAAGACAGCCTTAAAATCTTCACACTCGACCGGCCTGATATTGCTGAAGGCACGCAGGTTCACGTGTCTTACATTAAAGAAAAGCTGCATATGTTTGATGCTCGGACGGAAATGCGGCTGGAGTCTCCTGTATAAGTTCCCCTGAACTGGTTCGTTGCTGCGGCAACGAACTGTTTTTCTGGACTCAGGGTTTCCACGTTCTTCTGGGGCAACCTAAACTGGTATAAATACTGCCTGATATATGTACCGCAGAAGGAATTCCTCTGAATGCCCTCGATCAGTCTGGCCGTCGTTGGTTTGGGAATGGCCGCAAAACCACATTTGGAAGCGCTTGACCTGCTGAGAAATCACATTGAAGTCGCAGGTCTCTACACCCGAACAAAGGCCAGGGCAGAGGCTGTCTCTGAGCAATATGGCTGGCCATGCTTTGATAGCCCCGAGCAGATTGCCGGTGATCCGGAGATTGATGCGGTCCTTCTGCTGACCCCACCCGATCAACGCCACGAACTGGTTGAGCTGTTCTCCGGTGCAGGCAAACACATCCTGACAGAAAAACCGCTGGAACGGACCTATGATGCTGCGGCTGAACTGGTTGAGCTTTGCGACTATGCAGGCGTCAAATACGGTGTCGTGTTTCAACACCGCCTCCGCGAAGGCGCAAAGCAACTAAGGACGTTGCTTTCAGAGGGGGCTTTGGGCGATATCCATCTGGTGCGGGCGAACATCCCGTGGTGGCGAGATCAGGCCTATTATGACCAGGCAGGCCGCGGCACCTACGCACGCGATGGCGGCGGTGTGTTGATCACGCAGGCCATTCATGTGCTGGATCTGATGCTGAGCCTGACCGGCCCGGCAAAATCCGTGCAAGCCATGTGTGCAACCACCACGGCACATAAGATGGAGGCTGAAGACTTCGCCACGGCTGGTATTGAGTTTCACAGCGGGGCTGTCGGGTCCATCATGGCAACCACAGCCACCTTTCCCGATGCAAAAGAAACGCTTGTGCTGGATGGGTCAAAGGCCTCTGCCCATCTGGAAGGCAGCAAGCTGACGGTAACGTATCGCGACGGGTCCATCGATGTGTTTGGTGAACGCAGCGGGACCAAGGATGGAACGGGTGGCGGGGCTAATCCCATGGCGTTTCCATGCGACTGGCACCGGGATCTTATTGACGATTTCGCCCTCAGCATCATTGAGCACCGCGACCCGAAAGTAACCGGTCATGATGCGCTGATGGTGCATGCGCTCATTGAGGCGATTGAGAGCTCTTCACGCACCGGATCAAAGGTTGATGTGCGCGAGGCGGAACTGTCGAAGGCCTACATCTGACAGGTGGTTCGCTGCCCAAAACTTTGCAGATAAAAAATGAGCAGGAGGCCGGACGAGGGCTCTCCTGCTCGGGTATTAGGCATCATCCGTGGGAGGTTTTAGCCTAAATTCTTTCGCGGTTTGATCAGACCTTGGCCCGCTTGCGCTGGCGGTACTGATCCGCAACCACTGCAGCTACAATAATACCACCTTTCACGATGTCCTGGATGTAAGCATCAATACCAAGGAACGTGAAACCACTCATCATTGTACCCAGAATAATGGTTCCGATGACGGTGCCTGTGATGCGACCAACGCCGCCTGCAAGACTTGTTCCGCCAATAACAGCTGCAGCGATGGCGTCAAGCTCATATGCAAGGCCCATACCTGCCTGTCCACTGCCAGCTCGCGCTGCGGCAACCACACCGCCAAGACCAGCCAGCAAACCAGCAAGGGTGTACACTTTGATCAGGTGACGGCCGACGTTGATGCCGGAGACTTTTGCCGCCTGAACATTTGCACCAGTTGCATAGGTGAATTTGCCGTAACGGGTGAAACGCAGGGCAATGTGGAAGATAAACGCAGCCATCAGGAAGATGATCACCGGAATGGTGCCGGAACCGAGCCACATGTACTCTTCAGAAAGCAGGCTGATCGGCTGACCTTTGGTGTAGTAACGTGCCAGACCGCGCGCTGTTACCATCATGCCCAGAGTTGCGATAAACGGAGGGATGGCCGTGTAGGCTATCAATGACCCGTTTATGAACCCGGCTAAGGCCCCGACGGCGATACCAGCCAATACTGGTACGAGGAACGGCATGTCCGTGAACATTGGAAAGACGGCACGGGTATAGTCAGAGGTTTGCGCAAAACTGGCGGCAACCATGGCCGAAAGCGCAAGCACTGAGCCTGAGGACAGGTCAATACCGCCGGTAATAATCACCTGCGTCACACCAATAGCCAGAAGGCCGATGATGGAAACCTGCAGAACCATGATCAGCAGGCGTTGTGGGTTAAACAGGAAGGTGTCACCCTTCACAATCCAGCCCAGAATTTCAAAAAAGACTGCAATGCCGATCAGTACGAGGAAGATGTTGGCCTCTACCGGCAGTTTTCGAGCTGGAGCATTTGTCTCAGCTACATCAGTTGCATTTGCCATCTGGCAAGTCCTTTCAATCTCTGCGTCGGGCGCTTAAAGCTGCCGCGCATGAAAACTCTTAGTTAGAAGCAAGGCGCATAACGCTGACCTGATCTGCTTCAGCTCGATCCAGAATTCCGGTGACATGTCCCTCATGCATCACCATCACGCGGTCACTCATGCCCAGCACCTCCGGCATCTCGGAGGAGATCATGAGAACAGCAACGCCCTCACCGGCCAGTTTGGTAATGAGCTTATGGATTTCAGCCTTTGCGCCCACGTCGATGCCGCGGGTTGGCTCATCCAGAATGAGGATGCGAGGTTTGGTCAGCAGCCAGCGACCGATCAGAACCTTCTGCTGGTTGCCCCCAGACAGGTTCTCGATGCGCTCGTTCATACCCGGTGTTTTAACGCGAAGGGCTTCGCTCATTTCCGTGCACAGCTTGGAGACAGCGCTTTCGGCCACAAACCCGGCTTTCACATGATCCTGACTGAGAAGCGCGATCTGCATGTTCTCCTGAATGTCGAGCATCATGAACAGACCGGTGTCCTTGCGGTCCTCGGTCAGCAACGCCATACCATGACCCATGGCCTCTGCTGGCGTTTTGATCTCAACCGTCTCGCCGAACACGCTGATGCTGCCCCCCGTTGCCGGGGTCACGCCGTAGATGGTCTCTGCCACGTTGGTGCGACCTGAGCCCACCAGACCTGCAACGCCGAGAATTTCACCTGCACGCAGCTCGAAGTTCACGTTCTCGAACACGCCGTCCAGACACAGATCCTTCACGGAAAGGACCACATCACCGATTGGCACTTCCTCTTTCGGGAACATCTGGGTGATTTCGCGGCCCACCATCATGCGGATGAGCTGATCACTGTCCAAGTTGCTGGCAAGGTCGGTGCCGATGTATTTGCCATCGCGGAAGACGGACACGTCATCAGCGATCTCGAAAACCTCGTCCATCTTATGAGTGATGTAGACGATGCCTTTTCCCTCTGCCTTCAGGCTCGCGATGATCTGGAACAGGTGCTCAACTTCGCGGTCTGTCAGAGCCGACGTTGGCTCGTCCATGATCAGCACATCAGATTCATAGGAAATCGCTTTTGCAATCTCGACCATCTGACGGTTGGCGATGGACAGGTCACGAACTTCAGTTTCCGGATCCAGATTGATGTTCAGCCGGTCGAACAGCTTTTTAGTATTGTCACGCAGCGCCTTATGATCAACAAACCCGAGCTTCGTCAGCGGTTCTCTGCGGATCCAGATGTTTTCGGCGATTGTCATGAACGGCATCAGGTTGAGTTCCTGATGGATCATGGCAACGCCCTGCTCCAGTGCATCCAGCGGCGTGGCCATTTGGACCTGTTTGCCACCCAGACGAACTTCTCCGCGGTCTGGTTGATAGATGCCTGCAATAATCTTCATCAGGGTGGACTTGCCCGCCCCGTTTTCTCCCATGAGGGCATGAACTGTGCCGGGTCGGATGCGCAGGTTCACATCATCCAGTGCAACAACACCGGGGAACTCCTTGCGCACACTATCGACTTCTAGCAGGTATTTTTGTTGGGCTGCGGCACCCTTATTCTCACGTACCGCCTCTTGTGTGCTTAAACTCACAGTCCGTGAACTCCATTTTTCTGCTGGCAGTGTGAGGGGCTTCCGGGTGCCTGGCCCGGAAGCTTGATCACTTGGAGGCTGAGCGCATCCCTGTCATTGGACAAAGCCAAGGGAATGGAACGCGCGCCAGAGCAAGGCGAAAGGCCCTAAAGCCTTCCGCTCAGCTGCTTACTTGTTGAGAAACTCGCCAAGGTTTGCTTTGTTTACCAGCTTGAATGGGATCCAAACGATGGTGTCCACTTTTTCACCACGAGCCAGCTTCAACGCAGCTTTAACAGAGCCTGCACCCTGGCCTTTTGCGTCCTGGAACACGGTTGCGAACAGCTGGCCGCGCTTCATGGAAGCCAGCGCATCTGGAGTAGCGTCAACACCAGCAACTGCGATGTCGCTTGCAGCAATGCCAGCCTGCTTCATTGCGATCAGAGCGCCGAGAGCCATTTCGTCGTTGTTTGCAGCAACGGCATCAATTTTAGTGCCGGAAACAATCCAGTTGTTCATCAGGTCAATTGCTTCAGAACGCTGGAAGTCAGCTGTCTGTTCTTCAACAACCGTGATGTCCGGATAGCTGCCAAGAACTTCTTTAACGCCCTGTGTACGGCCACGTGTGCCGTTGGACGCCAGTTCGCCGAGCATGATAGCAACGTTACCCTTGCCACCCATCTGCTTGGCCAGTTCTTCCATCTGCAAACGACCAGCAACAACTTCATCAGAGCCCACGAACACAACCTTTTCAGGCAGTTCTTTGTCTTCTGGCTTACGGTTTACGTAAACAAGCGGGATACCGGCACTGTTGGCCAGTTTGGTGATGCGTGGTGTTGCAGACGTGTCAGCAGGGTTCACGATGATCGCATCAACGCCCTGTGCAACGAAGTTCTGTACCTGGTCGATCTGCTTACCGATGTCACCGCGTGCGTCTTCAAACTGAATTTCAACGCCGCCTGCACTTGCAGCTTCGTCGCCCATCGCGTTGCGCAGGATGGTCAAGAAGTTGTCATCAAAATAAGCCATTGAAACGCCGATGTTCTCAGCCATGACGCTGGTTGTCATCATTGCCGATGCAGCTAGAGCCAATAGAGTACGTTTCATTACTTCCTCCTCCGTGCCGAAAACTGGCACTTCTCCCAAGATTAGGTTGGCGCGGATCCCCATCTACGCCAATTTATTTAGCGAAATCAGTCGCCTGGATGATCAGTCAGCGTTTGCTGCCTGCAGTTCTTTTTTAAGGAAATCAAAGCTTGCCTGCGTGGCGTCCACCACGTTTTCAAGGGCATGCACAACTGGAGAAAATGGCTCCAGAGACACGTGACCTGTGTACCCGTTGGCAAGCATGGTTTTGATTTGCGCGGCGTTGCCCAAACGGTCAGCTTCCCCCACCAACAGACGGTGATCATCCAACATTTGCGCAATGGAAAGGTCTGGATCTTCCACACCGGAAATGTGCATGAGGCCTGTCTGGTCGGCGAAGAACTCTGTTTCTTCTGCAAGGTGATGGTGGAATGTGTCATGCACCAGCTTGAACACACCCTCCCCGTTCACATCGCGGATTGCCGCAACAGCATCCGCCTTGCGGCGCAAAGAGCATTGCGGAAAGCCCAGAGGCTCCACGAGGCCGGTGATCCCAGCGGTCTCCAGCAGTGGTTTAAGTTCTGTCAGAGATTGGCGCAGGTTTGCCGCCAGCTCATCATCGCTCTTGCCATAATCATGGTCGTTGACCGGGCACATGACGAGAGCCTTAGAGCCACACCGCTCAGCAAAGCCGATGAGTTCGTTTGCTTCAGCAAGACGAACATCTGACCACTCGTTAAAACGTTGAAGGGCATTGATGCTGATGATTTCGACGCTATGCTTTTCAGCAAGTGCTTTGACGTCTTCTGCTGGTGTTTTCTGCTCAAACGGATTGCCAGCAATGTCATTGCGGATTTCTACGGCATTGATCCCCATGGAGGCAGCCATGCCAAAAAACGCGTCCAGTGTCATTTGAGGTGCAAGCATATGGTTCAACGCGAAGTTGATGTTTCCCGACAAACGACTTCTCCCAATGTCCGATGTATAAACATCAATTTGATCTGCTAAAGATCATATGTAAGTACTGGTACCTGTCAATTTAGAGTCTGAAATTACATGTAAAATCGGGATGAGAGAACGAATATTCCATAATTTCAATATTTTGGAAGGTTTGCTCCCGTGAAGTCAAAATGTGAATTCCAACGTCAAGATTGATCGTTTTGATGGCTTAACAATCAAGGGTGATATATATGAGGCGTGGCAGCTGGCAGAATCCGAGTGTGTTGGACATCGCAAACAAGGCAGGAGTTTCGACCGCTACAGTTGACCGTGTCCTCAATAAACGGGGTGGTGTTTCCAAGGTCAAAGTGGGGCTGGTTCACAAGGCACTGGTGGAGCTGAAAGAGCCCGAAGAGGTTGCCTTGGAAAAAGTTTCTCCAATAACCGTTGGATTGCTGGTGGATTCTGGAACTAGTTTCATTGAAGAGCTTATGGGACTGGTGGATCAGCGCTACGGGGATGATCCCAATGTGCGGTTCAAGCGCTTTTCTTCGCACACCAAAGACTTTGAACCGAGTGTGTTTTCTGAGCGGATGATCTCCTGGGCAAGCAAATATGACGGTATCATTATTGCCGTACGTGAGCATCCTGCCATCACCCGCGCTATTGAAGAAATCAGCGAAAGCGGAACGCCGGTGATCTGCCTGACAACAGACCAGCAAAGCCCTAAACACCTTGGTTACGTTGGGATGGATCAGATCGCAGCAGGTCTGTGTGCTGCCCAGTTGCTGGGGAAACTCTCTGGCGGCAAAGCAGGCGAAGTCTTCCTTGCAACCAGCGCTCATTATCACTGTCAGGAAGGTCGGGAGACTGGTTTCCGGCGGTTGCTGCGCAAGGATTACCCCAATATCGCCATTTCTGAGATCATCAACTCAAACGATGATGCGGAGACCGTCTATCAGTTGTTCAAAAAGCGATTGGATGAAGGCGCAAGGCCACTTGGTATTTACAATGTTGCTGGCGGAAATACGGGCATCGCAAAAGCAATTGGTGAGCTGGGTTCGCCGATCGCCTTTGTCGGCCATGAGTTGAACGAAAACTCACGCAAGCTGCTTGAGAATGATCAGATGGATTTCGTAATTACACACGATATGGAAACCGAGCTGAAGCGGTGCGTCAAACTCATTAGGTGGCAAAGAGATTTTCCTGATGGGATTCAACCAGAATACGGGGCTTTACCGCCCGTTTTGAAGACACGGTTCAACATCTGATGTATTTATGATGCAAATATTTGGATGAATTAGACTGCCATTCTAAGGAATGGAATATATTTTCCATGACACTGTGCGTTTGAATCATCTCAAATCCCAGGAAAAACAACGCATATCCGGCATTTGGCGTTCATATTGTGCCCATGTGCAGAGTGGCATCATGGCAGGGTGGTCGGATAAGTTCGATCCGTAGTTCTGCTATACGTACTAGCTCTGATGTTATTCACATCAAAATTGAGGTGTCCCCTCAGGCAGTTTGTGTTTGTGCTGTGAATAGTATGCGGCCCTACTGGTCTCGTTCCCTAATGAGATGAATGGGGCTGCAAGAGTAACAGTCGCTTTGATGAATGGATGCTCGCTCTTTCCTGCTGCAGGGTGCAGGGCATCGTCCGCGCTCATCATATGCAAAGCAGAGATGCAAGAGTGACCCTCAATTCCTGTCAGTTGCAATCGCCTCCTCTTATTCCTTAGGCTCATTCATTGATGATCTGACGTTTGCGTCATGGACTCACCTCAGTTTATTTGCTAAACGTTCAACAATTAAATTGAGTGAATGTTGGCTGATTTGGAAAAGAAGAAGACACAGGCAGAACGGCGGGAGGAATCTGAGCGCAAGCTTTTTGATGCGCTGGTGAGCATCATCAACGCGGAAGGTGTTCAGATGGCGACCTGCGAGAGCATCGGCCTGAAAGCGGGCTACAGCCGCGGTCTCACCATTCAACGGCTCGGCAAAAAAGACGAGATGTTCGTCAAGCTTATCGACCGCATGGTGCGCGAGACCGAGACACACGTCACCCGGCAGATTCCACCGGAGACAAACGCGAGGGAGGCGATCCGGCAGTATATCGACATTCACTTTGAGGATTTGCAGAACAAGCCCAGCTATCAGGCTTATTTCGCACTGATGGCTGGCAGCGTTACAGATTATGCTCTTTTAGGAGATGCGGTGAAACGCGCGCACGAGTTCGTAAAGCGGCTGCTTGTCTCTTATCTGGAGCGCGGCAAAGCGGAAGGCGTCTTCCCGCAGGATCTGGATTCAGCCATTCAGGCCGTTTCCATCGGAAGTTATTTGCTTGGGGTCGCGTTGCAGCAAAAACTGCATCCAAGCCTCGATATCACGCTGCTGAAACCGGCAGCGTATTCACTGATACCATCATTGCCTGAAAAACAATAAGCGCCAAAACCAGCGCACCACAAGGAGAACAGGCGTCACATTTTAAAACGCACAGCGCACATCTGCGCTGTTCAACCTATGACTTGGGAGGGGAATATGGTTGGAACACATACTGGGGTACCGGCAGGTGCCATGAATTTTGATATGCTCGTGAACCATCTGCAGAAGGTGGACACCGGCATTCCGTTGTTTAAAGACCTTGGCGGTCGTGCCTTCAGCAATCCGCAGTTTGCGAAGCGCACTCGCCAGTTCGCAAAGGGTCTGCAAGACCTTGGCCTTGAGCCGGGCGCCCGCGTTGCCATTCTCAGTCTCAACTCCGCAGAGTATGTAGAAGCGATGATCGGCACCATGATTGCGGGCATGATCTCCGTTCCGCTCAATATCCGCTGGTCTGCGGAAGAGATGCTTTATGCGATCGGCCACTCCAGCATGGAGGCCATCGTTTATGACGACACGTTCTCGCCTATGGTGGCAGCCATCAAAGAGCGTGCGGATAGCCTGAAGCATTTCATCCATGTGGGAGAGAAGGAGCAGCCTGAAGGCACCAAAGCCTACGCGGACTGCCTGAGTGAGCCGATTGCGCTGGAGCTGGGCCGTGATGTCGAGACTGAATGCTTCATGAGCTACACCGGCGGCACCACCGGGTTCCCGAAAGGCGTGGTGCACACCCATAGTTCCATGCTCGCCAGTGCCAACATTGTTGCTGCCAACGGCGTTCCTTACCATGACCGGCCTGCGCTTCTGGTCATGCCGCTGTTCCATCTTTCCGGTTATGGGCTGCTGCTGGCTCGCCTCATCCAGAACAAGCCGTCGCTGATCGTGCCGATGTTCCGTCCGGATATTGTGGTGGCTGCGGTTAAGAACTTCGACGTCTCGTCCTTCCTCATGGCACCGGCCATGTTCCAGATGCTGATGCACGCTCCGGAGTTTAACTCTGAAGACTTCTTGCGTGTGTCACAGCTTTATTACGGCGCCTCGCCGATTTCTGAGGCCCTGCTGAAGTTGATTCAGGAGAAATTTCCAAAGACCGATCTCATGCAGGTTTACGGCATGACAGAAGCTGGGGCGGCGACGTTCCTTGCAAGGCAATTTCACGAAGGCGAACTCATGCGCTTTGGTGCCGCGGGCCAGGCCGCCTCGCCGCTCATCCAACTGCGCATCGAAGATGAGGACGGCAATGAACTGCCAACCAACACGATTGGTGAGGTTGTGCTGTATTCACCAGCTGTCATGAAACGCTACTACAATGCTCCAGGCCAGACAGCAGCCGTGCTGCGCAATGGCGGTTACCGCACAGGCGACGTCGGCATGGTGGATGAGATGGGTATCCTCTCGCTGAAAGACCGGCTCAAGGACATGATCATCACAGGTGCAGAGAACGTGTACACCGCCGAGGTGGAAAGCGCGATCTCCACGCACCCGGATGTGTCCATGGTGGCGGTGATCGGCATTCCTGACGAGACCTACGGTGAGGCTGTTCATGCGGTGATTGTACCAAAGGAAGGCAAGACCCCGACTTTTGAAGAGATCCGCGCCCACACAAAAGAGCGCATTGCTGGCTACAAATGCCCGCGCTCCATGTCTCTGGTAGAGGAGCTGCCACTCTCTGCCATGAACAAAGTTTTGAAGAACAAACTTCGCGAACCGTTCTGGGAAGATCAGAACCGCGAAATTGCATGAGTCCAATCGGGGCGACCTGGTTGCCCCGGTCCTTAATCTGTTTGAAGATCACAAGACACGGTAGAAACACATGGCGACGACAGCATACGTTTATGATGCGATCCGCACTCCGCGTTCCAAAGGAAAGCCGGATGGATCCCTCAACGAAGTCAAACCAATCAATCTGGTGACCACCCTGCTCTCCGAGATGCAAGGCCGACACGACCTCGATACTTCCCGGGTGGATGATGTCGTGATGGGCTGCGTAACCCCGGTGCGCGAACAGGGCGCTGTTTTGCCAAAGATCGCCCTGCAGAAAGCGGGCTGGGACCAGACCGTGGCTGGCGCTCAGGTCAACCGTTTCTGCGCCTCTGGCTTGGATACCTTCAACACCGCCGCAGCGCGTATTGCATCCGGCTGGGAGGATATGATCTGTGCAGGCGGATATGAAAGCATGAGCCGCGTGCCCATGGGCACTGATGGTGGACCGTTCAGCGAAGACCCTGAAACCGTGCTCGCCACGGGCTTCGTGCCACAGGGCATTGGTGCAGATCTGATTGCCACCATTGAAGGCTGGAGCCGTGACGATGTGGATGCAACAGCCGTTGCCAGCCAGCAGCGGGCAGCGCACGCACGCGATAGCGGTTGGTTTGACAAGTCCGTTGTGCCGGTCAAAGACGAGAACGGCATCATCGTTTTAGAAAAAGACGACTTCATCAAGCCGAAAACAGACATGCAGACCCTCGGCTCCCTGCGTGCAAGCTTTGAAAAGCACGGGGCAATGGGCTTTGATGCTGTTGCTCTGGCGCGCTATCCGGAAGTTGAAAAAATCAACCACGTCCACACTCCAGGCAACTCCTCCGGCATCGTGGATGGAGCGTCCCTGATCCTGCTCGGCAGCGAACAGGCCGGTAAGGACATGGGTCTGACACCTCGCGCCCGCGTGCTCTCAGTTGCTGTGACGGCGTCTGATCCAACCATCATGCTCACCGGACCGGGACCAGCTTCCAAGAAGGCACTGGCCAAGGCTGGCTTGACCATCGACGATATTGATTTGGTTGAGATCAATGAGGCTTTTGCCTCCGTCATGATGCGTCTGCAGAAGGACCTCAATGTACCGGACGAGAAGCTGAACGTGGTTGGCGGTGCGATCGCCATGGGTCACCCACTGGGCGCAACCGGCGGCATGCTGGTGTCCACCATGATTGATGAGCTGGAACGCAGGAACCAGAAGCGTGCCTTGATCACCATGTGTGTTGGTGGCGGCATGGGCATCGCGTCCATCGTTGAGCGCGTATAACGGGGAAGACCATGTCTGAATACACTTACGAAAAAGACGCCAGCGGCATTGTTACAATCACGTTTGACTCAGCTGGCAAGTCCGCAAACACCATGACCCGTGCCTGGTTTGAAGGCATGAAAGAGCTGATGGCCAAGCTGTCCGCTGAAGAAGGCCTTTCCGGTGTCATCATCGCCTCTGCCAAAAAGACCTTCTTTGCAGGTGGTGATCTGGAAGAGATGCTCCACGGCAGTATGGACCCGGAAGATATCTTCGCCTACGTGGAAGAGATGAAAGCCCCGCTGCGCCAGCTGGAAAAGCTGCCAGTGCCAGTGGTTGCGGCCATCAACGGTGCCGCGCTTGGTGGGGGCTTTGAGATTTGCCTCGCCTGTAACCACCGCATTTTGCTCAACTCTCCTAAGGCCGTTGTTGGCCTGCCGGAAGCGACACTCGGCCTGTTGCCGGGTGCTGGCGGCGTTGTCCGCCTCACCGCAAAGCTGGGACTGGAAGCAGCCCTGCCACTGCTGGCAGAAGGCAAGCAGCTGCGTCAGGAAAAAGCGCTGAAAGCCGGTTTGGTGGACGAGCTGGTTGATATGCCGGAAAAGCTGATCCCAGCTGCAAAGGCATGGATCAAAGCCAACCCTGAGGCCGCTGTTCAGCCGTGGGATCAAAAAAGCTTCCGCTATCCAGGTGGCAATGCGGAAAGCGCCAATGTGCGCATGGTGGCCGCGATGGCGCCAACCATGCTCTACAACAAAACGCGTGGCCTGATGCCAGCACCTGAAAAGGTGATGGACATTGCCGTCAATTCCATGCGCATGGGCTTTGACAGCGCGCTGCGCAATGAAAGCCGTGGCTTTGCGACTCTGTTACGCTCTACCGAGGCTCGCGCGGCGATCACCACGTTCTTCTTCGGCATGCAGGCCATCAAGTCCGGCAAGGTTCGCCCGCAAGGGGATGCCTGGAAGGCAGGCAGCTCCGCAATCCTCGGCGCTGGCATGATGGGTTCTGGCATCGCATGGGCACATGCAAGCCGTGGTCTGCCAACCACACTCAAGGACATGAGCTTAGAGAATGCTGAAAAAGGCAAAGGCTACTCCGTAAAACTGGCAGACAAAGCCATCAAACGGGGCCGCATGGATGAGGCGAAGAAGGAAGCCCTCCTTGGCTGCATCACTCCGACAGATAGCGGTGACACCTTTGCTGGCACCGACATCATCATCGAGGCGGTCTTTGAGGATATCTCTTTGAAAGAGAAGGTTATCCCTGAAACTTACAAGCAGCTTTCTGATACCGGTATCTATGGCTCGAACACCTCGACCCTGCCGATCTCCATTCTGGCGGAAAGCTGTCCCGATCCGACCCGTTTCATCGGCCTGCACTTCTTCTCGCCGGTTGATAAAATGAAGATCGTCGAGATCATTGTCGGCGACAAAACCAGCATCGATACCCTGCGCAAAGCCTATGATTACGTGCAGCAGATCGGCTACCTACCAATCGTGGTCAACGACAAGCGTGGCTTCTTCACCAGCCGTGTGTTCGGTACTTATCTGGATGAAGGTCTGGCTCTGATGCGTGATGGCATGAGCCCGGTTGCTATTGAGCGTGCTGCGTGGAAAATCGGCATGCCGGTTGGTCCGCTGGCCGTGCATGATGAAGTCTCCATGGTTCTCACCAAGAAGATCCATGAGACCCACATCGCGCTGGACAAACGCCTCGGCGTTGAAAACGGGTTCCCGGCAGATGATAGTTCCAACGTAAAGGTTGGCCAGTCCATGGTGAACATGGGCCGTGGTGGTCGTCATTACGGCGGCGGTTTCTACGAGTACGCTGGCGATGGTTCCAAGAAGTTGTGGGATGGTCTTTCCCAGTTCAAAGAGCGGGATCTGAATGTTTCCATGCAGGATGCGGAAGATCGCATGATGTACCGTCAGGCCATTGAGACCCTGCGCTGTCTGGATGAAGGCGTGTTGCGTACCGAGGTGGAAGCCAACATCGGCTCTATCTTCGCCATCGGCTTCCCGGCACACACTGGCGGTGCTCTCCAATTCATCCACGGCATCGGCCTTGAGGCCTTCAAAAAACGTGCTGACGAGCTGGCAGCAGCTTATGGCCCACGCTTTAAAGTCACCGAAACGGCTCTTGATAAACTGCGCAGCGAAAAACTCGCAACTGCCTGAGCTTAAGCCGACTTAACAACAAGCCCGCGAAGCCATCGTTTCGCGGGCTTTTTTGTGCGCGGTTGCCTGCCGTTGATCCTCGCCTCATCTCTGCACTGATAAAAATACGACATACTCTTCAGATTAACTTCAGGCTCGCAAGGAAGAAGGGCATGGGAGGTGGAGAGATTGTCTGAGTATTGTTGAGTTGTCTTGAGATTGCCTGTTGGTATTCCGGTTGACCTGACTGTGCCCGACCCTCTGTTTCCCATCCTAAGAATAAGCGATGTAACCTGATCATGAGACAGCTGATGATTGACAGAACCGTCACACCAGCCCGTGTTGCCATTGTTATTTTCATTATAGTTTTTGCTGCCACCCTCGCCCGTTTTTATGGGGCCGCTATGTTGGGGCTGGGTGTTGATGAAAGCTATATGGTTGTCATGGCCCGGCATCCGTTTCTCAGCTACTTCGACCACCCGCCGCTGACCTTCTGGATAGTCCATGCGACGGCTTGGCTGACAGGCTCTGAGGCAGGCTTTGTGCTCCGCTCGCCCTTCATCGCCATGTCGGTTGTCTCCACCCTGCTGTTGTACCAGCTGACCGCCCGCTTTTACGGTGCGAAAGCTGGGGCATGGGCGATTGCATGGTTCTCCATCTCCCCGTTTTTCTTGCTATCCGCTGGAAGCTGGATCGTACCGGATGGGCCGATGATGCTCTTCTTGTTGGTTGCGGCCAGTGCACTGGCACCACTGTTGGAGACCACAACACCACACATAAGCAAGATGCGTTGGGGAATTGCCGGACTGGCATTTGGGTTGGCGCTGCTTTCTAAATACATGGCGGTTTTGAGCGGAGTTGGTGTCTTGCTTTTCCTGTTATCAGACAAAACAACACGGCCCCTGCTCCTCAGCTCAGGCCTATACATTGCCGTCACGATCGCGCTGCTGGTCTTCAGCCCGGTCATTTACTGGAATGCAGTGAACGGCTGGCAATCCTTCGGATTTCAACTCTCACGTTCAGTCTCTTCCAGTGATTTTGAACCTGTTGTGCATCTCATCAATTCTGGACGCATGTTGTTGGGACAACTGGCCTATCTTCAACCCGTTACGCTGGTTGTGTTCCTATGGCTCCTGTTGAGGCACATCAGATCAGCTGAGAAAACAAGAGCCGATCGATATCTCCTGTGCCTTGCGATTGTTCCGATCGTGGTTTTCAACGCGGTGGCTTTGCTTTCCAGAAACACGCTTCCCCATTGGCCTATGGCTGGATATCTGTTCCTCTTCCCTCTTTTAGGGAGTTGGTTCGCCAACCTCAAACCAACTGGTGCAGCGACCGCAAAACGCGCGTTTGCGGCATCCGCAGGGGTGATCCTCACTGTCGTGGTGCTGGGCGGACTGCATTTTAAAACGGGAGTTCTGACGCGTTCGCTGGCGTCTGTTGCCCGTTGGGATGATACCATCCGCGCTATGGATTGGTTTGATGTGAAGGATGCTCTCCGCCGCCGTGGTTTCTTGCTGGCTGATGAGCCCTGACTGATTTATACGCTGAACTGGATTGACGGCGCCAAGATAGCTTATGCACTTGGCGATCAAGCGCATGTTAAAGTGCTGGGCAGTGATCAGCGTCATTTCGGCCTGCTGCCAGAGCTAACAAGTGATCTGGAGCGCAAAGTGCTCGTCGCGGGGCTTCTTCCCTTTGATGACTGGGAAGAGAGACTGCGCAGAGTTCATGCAGCACTGGCTGGGTCATACTGCACGATCACCCCCGATGAGCCGATTACGATTAACCGGGGCGGCTCACCCTATCGGGCACTCTTTTTGCTCTCAGCCTCTTCTTGCTGAGAGGCTGGGCTCTTTTCAGGGGCCTCTGGTTTGTAATCCTTGTTGGTGAGAGCTTGATAAAACGGCTTGCTCCTCAGCATCTTTCGGTTCTCTTCGAGCTGGTCTTCGTCGTCCACGCCAACACCGCGCGAGCCTTCTTCATTGCGGAAGGTTGCAAAGCTTAAGCCTTCGAGGCCGGCATCTGAATCCGGGTTCTTGCCCGGTTGAATCCCAGCGGCTGCCAGTTCCTGTTCCAGCAGTTTCAGGAAAAAGCCAAAGTCCTCAGCACCATCAGGATAGTTCGTGTCCTTAGCATAAGGATAAAGCGTGATCTACGCACCTTGGGTGATACGATCAAAATATGCTTTTTGCTCGGCTATTTTTGCTTTGGCCTCAGGCGTGTCAGCGGAATACTTCTCCTGATCATCTTTAATCGCTGCCTCCGCTCCGTCCATATTGGTGACTTTGAACGAAAGGAAGGGGTTATCCGGTGAGAGCAAAAGTGGCGTCAGGATGTTTCCAGCTTGTGCCAGTTGATCCATCTGGACACTCAAATGGATCTTGTTTCCGGCTTTCTCGTATTCGCCGCTATCAAGCACGGGCCTGCCATCCTCACCCAGAGGCTCAAACTGAGTAAAGATGCCATCTCGGTCAGCATTATTGATCCGGTGATCGGGGTTTTTGAGCAACTCTCTTTGGGCCGATATCTTCTCCCTGCTCCGTGCGTACTCTTCTTTATCTGTGTACGGGATCTTACGCTGCTCCTCATACAATCTATTCAGTTCAGTGAGTACTGGGCTGGCTCAGGAAAACTGGAGAGCCTTCTGATACGAT
>NZ_LMCK01000035.1:0-413 GCF_001623165.1 Pseudovibrio sp. WM33 | reverse complement strand
CTAACTTTCAAACCGGACCACTCAAGTGGGGCTGATCAGGAGCTATTCTTACATTTCAATGAGATAGCCTATAACTTTCTGATTTCTCTTGTGCACTTAAACGACATTCAGACACATTCAACGTCTTTGAAAGAGAACACATGCAGCTCAAACTGAGTATAGTTGTTGACATGACGTTGACGTGGAATTTTTAGTAACCTTCTGCTCAAACCTTCTTGCAGACACCGAACAAATGAGCATGTTTACCTAAGTCCTAGCACCTTATTCAATTGTCACAATCGGCGAACCGGAAGTGATGCTTCCACCGCAGCCGATTGCATCACCGACGCGGGCAGCAGGTTTACCATCAATGGTCACTATTGAAGAACCTGCCGAGACTGAACGTGGATGCGGTGGAGCTGGGCACACAGGGC
>NZ_LMCK01000034.1:0-1435 GCF_001623165.1 Pseudovibrio sp. WM33 | reverse complement strand
CTAACTATAGGCGTGGACCACTTCAAAGGGGGAGGCTCAAAGATGTGGACCCCTTTAATTTACCCCAAGTCATGTGGGCTCTGTCAACTAAGTTCAACCCAAAGTTCGATTGTGTCGTCATTCCTGGATGTTCCATCGTTGCGCTAGACCCTGGGTCGGATCCAGTAGGTATGTCACATAAGATGATCCTTGATTGCGCGACTCCCGCACCGCCTGATGATCATGGAGATTTCTCAATGCAATGTGAAGATCCGCCAGAGGCTAAAGATTGGATACCACAACTACAGGAACTGATTAAAAATATAAGAAGATAACCTTATATCTAAAGTGAGATGCTATATGTCAAATAATAAATTCTCTACCTGCCCTCGTTGTGAATCTAATACTACAGAAATTCAGTTCAAATCCTCAGTCAAAGGAGTTTGGGAGCTGTATCAATGTACAACATGCTTGTTTGCATGGCGATCAACAGAACCTGAAAATATTACTAATCCCAAATTGTACGACCCAAAATTCAAGTTTAAGCCTGAAGACATGCCAAGCTTTCCTACTATGCCTTCGATCCCACCGTTGAGAAAATAACAATGAGCATAGTCTAAAGAACAGAAAGGATATTGAAATGAGCGTTACACTTAGACACGCCATTAAAATCAATGGGTCACGCGACAGTGTTTATCAAGCCCTGACGAATATTAGTGAGATGGCTTCTTGGCATCACGGGATGCTGGAAGGTGAAATCGCAGTTGACGCATTGTTTATCCTTACTCCAAAATCCGGATTACAATTCAGTTGGGAGACAAACGAATTAATCGAGAATGAAAAGGTATTGCAAACGTGTGTAGATGGGCCTGGCAGTTCGAAAGTAAAGTCATTAACCTTTGAATTGTTCGATGTCAAAAATGGTGCGACAATAGTACAGCTCACTGATGGCGAATGGGCTGACGATGATGAGCATCTGCCCTTTTGCAATACGAACTGGGGTAGTGTTTTACATCAATTGAAGCATTACGTTGAGAGTGTCCGTCCGATGAACTCGACCGATTTAACCTGAGCTGCTTCAGCTACGCTGGTTGTCAGTAGGCGTTACCGATGAACAGCCCCACTGCCACCTGCAGCACACCGTTTAGCTCGCGCAGGGCATATAGCTTGGCACCAATAAACGCCACCAGATCATAGGGCTAACGCCCAGGAGACGGACGTTGAGCTGAAAACTGAACAGTATGGCGACATTTCGAGCATGAGTGAAAGTTGCAGATACCTCCCGTCCCAGCAATAAATTCAGCAGGCCCTCTCGCGATTGCCCCACACTTTCGGGTACTTTCCGACTGGCGCCGGGGCCTCAAGCTGCAGAAGCTGGCATAAGTGAGGCCCACAAGAAAATCGCAAAGATCGCACTTGAGCTTCCCCCTTTGAAGTGGTCCACGCCTATAGTTAG
>NZ_LMCK01000033.1:0-2511 GCF_001623165.1 Pseudovibrio sp. WM33 | reverse complement strand
CTGACTTCATTGCTGAGGATTGGTGTGAGGAGCCCAGCCTATCCTATGACCAACGCCTCTGGCACTTTGCAGCGCCAGCATCAGGTAGACATTGCAAGGTTGTGCGTTTCAATATGTTAACCCGTCAAATTACGCCTATGACACCATTCTCGGAAAGTTCGTCTCAAACTAACGACCGTCCCAAGAGCCACATTACTCTCATCCGTAAATCCCAGGAGAAAGCTCTCGACGATATGCAGTGGGAGTTCTTTTGCGAACAGGTGGTACAGAAACTCATGCAGGACAAGAAATGCGGGCAACTAACATTTAAAAGTGTGAGCGAGGTAAGGAGCTTTGTGAAGGCACAGCTTCAATCAGCCGATGAGAAGGGCATAAAAAAGCAAAGCGATTTGTATGATTATGTTGTTAAGATCTTGAAAGATGTAAATTCACAAAACGTCAATCGGGCGCTGGGAGTTACGTAATGTTAAAGATGGATAAAACAAAATTTATATTGATCATTCTAGGTGTTCTGACAGTCGTTTTAGTCCCTTTCGGCGCTGATATCTTCGACTATCCATATAACTACAGATACCTCGTTAGTTTTTTTATGGATTGGAATTTTTATAATCCGCATAATTCTTCAAAAGTAGATTTAATATGTGATATTATTTTATATTATAGTATATTTATATATTCATTGATTGTGATGCAGACTTTTATTGTGTTTTATAGCAGATATGCTGGAAAATATAAAATATACTACATAATATTATCTTTACTATCTCCCATGTATCTATATCTATCACTTGTATTTATTAGTATTGGATTGATATCATATCAATGATAACAGCCTTTAATTGATAATGCTCAAAATTTTATTGAGATGAAGAATGACAAATGATTTTCCAAATGAACCCGTAAGTTGCTGTGAAACGTGTGATTTCGTCCTTCGCATTGGCATTTTTTTTGATGGGACGCTGAACAATGCGACAAATATATCACATCAAAGGGGTAAAGGTTTTCGAGAAGAAGCCGATGATAGTTACAAGAGTGACTATACCAATGTTTGGAAATTACACAAAGTATACCCGAGATTGCACAGTCAGCGGACGATAAAAGGGGAGCGGTATATATTTGGTAATTTTTATATTGAAGGCGTAGGGACGGACGATCTAGAAGATGACGATGGCTGGGATAGTGCAACCGGATCCTGGACTACAGGAATTATCGCAAAAACAAAAAAAGGCGGGGCTGCTGCATGGGGATTTGTAGATGCATACGCAAACTGTAATATCAGAAGAATAGAATTAGATATCTTTGGGTTTTCAAGAGGCGCTGCAACAGCTCGGCACTTTGCTAATCTTATAAAGAAACTTGACGGTATCCACACTGTGAGTACGTTTCAAGCTAAAGATTACGGAAGGCGACCGAGAGGCTGGGAACGTAAATTAGAGCCTACGGATGCAATGCGTGGTCCCAAACGCACTTTAAATCAACAAAGGCGCTATTTGTATAGCGTGTTTTCAGAGATCCCGACCCAGATTAAGTTCATTGGTCTGTTTGATACAGTGCCTTCTGTTATTTCCTCGGCAATTGATCATACAGCGCAAAATGATGATAATGGTGTTGTCATGACCGATCTCCCCCCTGGAATTGCTACAGAAAAGGTTATTCATCTAACTGCCCTTAATGAGCAACGTGGTAATTTTGGATTAAAATCTGTGCTTTCCAACCCGGTTGCCTGCGACCTGCCTGAAGTAAATGAAGAAGGCAACCACTTAGAGGAGTGTATGTATGGTGCGCACTCTGATATTGGCGGTGGCTACGTCTCCAAAGAAACAAAAATGGAACTGGGGACAGCTGAGAGTGCGGCAGAAAAGGCGCTGGAGAAGGGCTGGATAGGAGAGCATGTCTCAAAAAGCTGTACTTCAGAAACGTCTATAAGTCCCAACTTCCTAATGCCTACACAAAATACTACAGAAACTTGCATTATTGAGGGCGAAAATGGCCGCATTATAAGAACAAGAGAAATAATTGATAACGGATACACAACTCCAATTGAAGAATATGAAACAAAAATGGAGCGCGATCATGTTGATGGTCGATATGCACGGATACCCTTGCAAAAAATGCATGACTATGCTGTAGCAAATACCGTACCGTTTAAAAGTTTAGATCCCGATAAGAACCCAAATGACTCTCAATTCTTACGTGATCAAGTAGATCTACCCGAGGATTTACAGTCTATTCGCGACAAACTGATGGTGCACAAAGAAATCTCTTCAGAGGAACTAGAGTTATTATATAAAGACTATTTACATCATTCAGACAATGAAAAATCGATAAGATTTCTCCCATTCATTACCCCGCATGCGCGGCATGAAAGTGGAAAACGGCTTATTTTTCCAAATAAATCGTGAGCTCTATAGTAAAGTACATTCAAAGGGACGTTGTTGCATTATTCCAGCACAGCTTACAGCACGCCCTGGGGCGTTGTTGCACAAATCGAAATCCGCTTACAGCTTGCCC
>NZ_LMCK01000032.1:0-6023 GCF_001623165.1 Pseudovibrio sp. WM33 | reverse complement strand
TCCAGTAGACCAAAGGCCAGTCATGCACTAACTTTCAAACTGGACCACTCAAGTGGGGCTGATCAAACGCCTTGCCCCAAAATCACAGGCCCAGTCTTCGATTCATCCCTCGCCATGGCCGACATCGCTGAAGCAGGTTTAGGCATCGCACTTCTGCCCTATGACATGTTCAAACGCAGAATTTCAGAAGGTCGCCTCGTCAGACCATTCCCCTTCGAAGTCACAATCGGCAAATACTGGCTCACCCACCTCAAGTCCAAACCTGCCCTCCCTGCAACCATCCTCTTCAAAAACTGGCTACTTACACTAGGAGCAGTTCCCCAAAATACGTTTAGTTAACCTCACAGTTTCAGCATGAGTTGAGAAGTTGACAGTTTGTAACAATCAGCTCTAATGAAAATCCCGGCTCGGGAAGAGTCTCTTTGCTTGTTCTCGTGGGTGGCGAGCTCGTGTGGCGCTGTGTGGGATGAGAGGTCGACGTGGGGCATCATCGGCTGCTGGTAATGTTTGGCCGATAACTTCGTCCAGCGGATGCCCCAGCAAGGATAAGCGGTCTGAATAGTCACTTATTTCCTGTGCGATGAGGTGCACGACAATCCCCTCTCGTTGCAGGTAACCTGTAACGTAGAGCAAGCGACCAGAAATGACTTCTCTTCGGAATTTTTGATAAACCTTCGGCCAAACCACTACGTTACAAACCCCAGTTTCGTCTTCAAGCGTCACAAAAATAACTCCAGACGCCGTTCCGGGACGCTGACGTGTAATGACAACACCGCAAACACTTGTTTGATCCAGAGAAGCTTTCTGCAAAGCAGCATGTGTTGTAAGTCCGGGTATTTCCGGACGTAGCAGTTCCATCGGATGCGCTCGCAATGATAGTCGTGTTGAAAGATAGTCTTCCACCACCTCTTCCCCCAAATGCATAACAGGCAAGTTCACATCTGGTTCAAAGATCGCCTCTCCATCAAAGGGGTCATTAAACAGAGGTAACGGTGTGGTACCTTTAATGGCCTTCACTTGCCAAAGAGCATCACGGCGATTGAGCCCCATGCTAACAAAAGCATCTGCCTCTGCCAGCTTCTCAAGTGCTGCCGGGATCACATGAGCACGCTGCCAAATGCTTTGTGGATCTGGATAGCCATTGCCACGTGCAGCCACCAGCCAAAGAGCATCTTCTTCATTAAAACCTTTGATCTGACGAAAACCAAGTTGAATAGCCAGTTGCCCGTCACTACGCCGCTCCAATGTATTATCCCACTGACTACGGTTGGCACAAATAGGCCTCACCTCCACATCATGCTCTCGGACATCTCTTATAATCTGAGCTGGAGCATAGAATCCCATAGGTTGAGAATTAAGGAGCGCACAAGCAAAAGCAGCTGGATAATGGCATTTAAGCCAGGCAGAAACATAAGCAAGCATACCAAAAGCAGCAGCATGGCTCTCTGGGAAACCGTAGTTACCAAAACCCTCAATCTGAGAAAAGCACCGCTCGGCAAACTCTAACTCATAGCCACGCTCCAACATGCCATTTACAAACCGAGCTTTGAAAGAACTAATGGTTCCCATACGCCTGAAAGTCGCAAGTGAGCGTCGCAAACGATCGGCTTCTTCTGCGGAGAATCCTGCAGCAACTTCCGCAATTCGCATGGCCTGTTCCTGAAACAGCGGCACACCAAGTGTTTTCCCCAAAACGCCTTCTAATTCTGTTGAAGGAAACGAGACTTTTTCCAGGCCTTGTCGTCGCTTAATATAGGGGTGCACCATACCACCTTGGATCGGGCCGGGACGCACAATGGCAACCTCAATCACCAGATCATAAAAGGTGCGTGGCTTCATACGCGGTAAAAAATTCATCTGAGCACGACTTTCAACCTGAAAAACACCCAGTGCATCTGCAACACAAAGCATATCGTAGGTTGGCTTATCTTCCTGTGGTACACTGTCAATTGTGAGTTGGCGCCCTTCTTTTTCTTCAATCAAAGCGAAGCACTTGCGGATGCAAGTGAGCATACCAAGGCTCAACACATCGACTTTCAGGATGCATAATGCATCAATATCATCCTTATCCCATTCAATGACTGTGCGGTCTTCCATAGATGCATTCTCGATAGGGCATAACTCATCGAGCCGACCTTGGGTAATCACAAAGCCACCTACATGCTGAGACAAATGACGAGGAAAACCAATAATCTCTTTTATGAGGCGAATGGTAAGAGCAAGGCGATGATCTGACCCAGACAGGCCGAGTTCTTTTAGTCGTTCTTCGGGTACACCTTGATCAGAAGAACCCCACATCTGCCCTGCTAAGTTTGCAAGCAGATCCTGCGACAAGCCCATAACCTTCCCAACCTCGCGGATGGCAGCACGAGATCGGAAATGAATGACGGTCGCGCACAAACCTGCGCGATGGCGACCATACTTCTGGTAAATGTGCTGAATAACTTCTTCACGGCGCTCATGCTCAAAGTCTACATCAATGTCTGGTGGCTCTCCGCGATGCTCCGAGATAAAACGTTCAAACACCATAGAAATGGTTTCTGGAGCTACATCAGTAACACCAAGCGCATAGCAGATAATGGAATTGGCAGCAGACCCTCGACCTTGACATAAAATGCCTTGAGAGCGGGCAAAGGTGACAATGTCGTGCACCGTCAGAAAATAAGCAGCAAACTTAAGCTTAGAGACAAGAGCCAACTCTTTTTCAACAAGAGAACGAACACGCTCAGTCTCTCCCTTGGGATATCTGCGTTTAATGCCTTCAAGGGTAAGCCGCTCCAACCGCTGTTGAGCCGTTTCGCTCTCACTTCCTTCCTGTGGGTATTCATAGGACAGTTGGGATAAGCAAAAAGAGCAGCGATTAGCAATCTCCTGCGTTCTTTTGACCGCAGCTGGGTACGCACGAAACAGCTGAGCCATCTCCAATGGTGTCTTGAGGCGGCGTTCACTATTAGGCAGAGCACGGCGACCAATCCTGTCTATGGTCACCCCCTCACGAATACAGGTCAGAACATCAGCCAGTTGCCGGCGACGTCCATGATGCATAAGCACATCACCAACAGCTACCATTGGTGTTGCAAGACGCAGAGCCAATTTCGCGCAAGCATCGAAGTAAGCTTGATCATTCCCATCATACTGTGGCACAGCCCCTAAAAAGACATGAGAAGGATAAGTATGCGCCGCCTGTTGAATATGCTCTCGAACTTGAAGCCTATCGATCGCCTCTTGAGGCAAAGCGATCAACATTAGACCACAAGCCCCTTCCAGAAGATCTTTTAAGAATAACTGGCATTCACCTTTTTCAGTGCGCCTTTTTCCTTTGGTAAGAAGCCGGGACAAGCGAGCATAAGCAGAGTGGTCTTGCGGTAAAGCAATCCAATCAACAGGGCTGTCCTCCAAAACCAGGCGACACCCCACCAGCAAACGCGGCAGAGACATAATAGGTTCTCGTAGGTCGTCAGCACCTTCCAGAATTTCTTGTCTACTGTTTGGATCAGTACGATGGCAGGAACGGACAGCCAGAACCTCGTCTCTTTTGCGAGCAAGCTCCTTAAGCGCTGAATAAGCACGTACAACTCCAGCCAGAGAATTTCGATCTGTTATAGCAATCGCCGAAAGCCCCAGACTGGCAGCTCGAACCACCAGTTCCTCAGGATGGGAAGCTCCGGTAAGAAACGTGAAGTTGGAGGTAACACACAATTCAGCGTAGCTCATGCAAACTCTCCTTGCACGAACCACGCTGGATTTAGTGGCGTGAAAAACATCCAGAGGCGTCGGCCTTGTTCGGTTTCCACACGCCAATAGTCTCTTACACCGGATCGCCAATTGGGATCGTCCAGCCACCACTCTGGGCAAATACGTTCTGGTCCTGTTGCTGCGGCAACCGAAAAACGCATGCGCCGCCAGCTGAATACGTTAGGCGGCTTCTTTTCATGGCCTTCAACAAGCTCTGGAGAAAACAGTTGTAAAGGACGCAAATTCTGTTCTTTCCACTGCCCCTCAGGTTCACAATAGGCTGCAGGCGATACAATGAAACTACGCTCAGGAATATGACTATCTGCTGGCTGAAAACGCTTAATCTTTTCCAGACCAATGCGACTCCCGAGCCGCGTAATCAGATCACTCAGCACATCATTTTTCTTTGACTGAGCATTGCCGGTCTCCAGTTGCTTTAATAGCAAAGCCTCAACAGCCAAAGCTTCCAACCGTATCTGATCGATACCAAATCCTGCATCTAACTCTCGCACACTTCTCTCAAACAGCGACAGAATGCTCATCCCCTCACGCATGGGCCGAGCAAGTCGCAATTCTACCTGCACGCTGGCCTGATCAACACGCTGACAGGTCATAAGCAACACCCGGGTGCCCATCTCTTGACTTTTTAGCTTATCACAGATGCGTTGCAGCAATCGCTCAAGAGCAGCAATCACATCATCATAAAGACCGATAGGATCAGGAAAATTTAGCCGGGCAGCATAAGAGATATCTGGCGCCATAGCATTGATTTGTTCTGGCTGATCACCAAACGCTTGGTCGATACGGCGCATCAATGGCAAACCAAAGCGTCGACCTAGCGTGGCCCGCGGTGTTACCAGAAGGTCACCGATAGTACGCAAACCAAGGCGCTGCAGTGTCGCACAGGTTGCCTCATCCAGCCTTAATGCTGCAGCAGGTAAAGGGCTTAAAGCTGCCTTGAGTTGTCCATTAGGGACAACGCCTCTACCGAAATGAGAAACAGCCCAAGCCCCACCAATTGTGCCAGCCAACCCAGAGCGAACATTGAGTTGATAACTCTGGAGCCGGTCATGAATATCCGCGAGAAGTTCAGCTTCACTGCTGAAGAAATGAGTTGAGCCAGTGACATCAAGCAACAAGCCATCGTTTCCATCGAAACCGACCCATGGGCAATACCGATCAGCCCATCGCGCCAACAGCTTTAAGAACCTGTCATCAGCATACCGGTCTGCTGAGCGTGTCAGCAAATCAGGGCATAACGCCTTAGCATCTGAAAGCCCCATACCTGAAGCCAGCCCCAACTGCATCGCTCTGCTGTTTAAACAGTATAATCGCTCTGTACTTTTTTCATGAGAGGTTACAGCAAAAGGCGCAGATGTGGGATGTGAGCGTAAAATACGATCACTGGCCATCCTCGGAAACCACAATGACACGATGCGCCTTGGCATCCCAATACACCTTCCAACCACTCAATGTTCCTATTTTGTTCTTAATGAGCTGCCAGTGTTGAAGAGTCAAGTTCTTATCGGATATATGGTTTCCCTTGAATATAGGAGAGCAGTGCCAACGAGTTTGTGTCGCATTGCTCCCAGCCCCTTCAGGTATAATGAGAATCCCGGTAGAGCCACCTTGCTCAGCTGCCAACTGCAAACGCCTGCCTGCAGTCAGATCGAGCTTTTGAGTGGCCACAGAAATTACTAGATCCACAGCGCCAGAACGCAAGCCATCTTCTGTACATGCGAGTAAATCATTGTGGTTCTCAACCTCAACCAAAACAAGATTCTTGGGAGACATAAAAGCTGCTAAACCTGCTGGATTGAGTTGCTCAATTTGCCAACTAGTCTGAAGCCACAACACTCTCATATCAGCTTGCCCGCAGGCCATCGTTGCAAATGCTGTCGCTCCGGCTCCACATACTTCATGAACCCGGCTGACTTGAAGCGGAAAAAAACTCTTAAACTCTGCCATCACGGCCCGATTATCTCTCAACAAAGAGAACATATCAAGAACATTATTTTCATAAACTCTCTTACTCATTCGCACATACATAAACGAGCAATATGAAGCAAAACTCTCATCTCACAAACTGTTGGCTACCAGAAATTTTGCAGGCATAACACACACGCTGGCATGTCCTATGACATGTTCTGATAGTGATAGGATAGGCTACGCAGCATTCTGCGGGATGTTTTGTCGCCTTATAGGAGAGAATAGAGCTGAAGCAAAAGCCCTGTAACGTGTGGGGTGATAGAGCTGGCTCGGGAAATTTGGACAGGTTGTGAAAGTGG
>NZ_LMCK01000031.1:0-5189 GCF_001623165.1 Pseudovibrio sp. WM33 | reverse complement strand
CGCCGATATGGCGGGGTTTTTTATGATACCAAATTTTTATAAAATTACTGAGATAAGTAAATTTCCTTGATGTCATTAGCGATACTAGAAAACGCTTTGATCAGCTCACTTTGGCTTGTTGCATGATAAAAGGTGTCATCGCTACTTGCGCATTGCTGCATAATTTTTTTACCTTTATAAGAACTACCAAAGAAAACTGTATAAATAACAATTTCTTGCTCCTTCATACTTTCGCATAAATTCGAAGCAGTTTTAAAAGGTACACCGTTCAGGCTTGAGTCACCTGTATATTCCCACTTTACTTTTCTAGCGATTTCTTCATGATCTTTTCGTGTAAGCTTACCGCCCTCAGAGGGGTTATCTTGCGCACCTTTATCAATATTACTTTTTAATTTCTGTTTCCTCAGCTTCTCAGCTTCTTTGAAGTCGCCTTCATAATAAGCATTAAAAGAACCGTCAGTCATTAAGACTGCATATTTTCTTACGCCATTTTTTCCATATTCATCAGGCTTACTATCAGTAGGCCAAAAATCTCTCCACTCTGGAGACAAAGTATACCAGCCCCAAGCAATTCCAATCTGGCCAGCGGTTGCACTGCTTGCCTTTAAAGCACTAATTGAGCTTTCAATCTTACTTCTTTCAGAGGTTAGCGGCACCATCTCAGCACTTGGGCACCGACTATATTGCGTACCAACATAATCAACACGCTCCCCTTCACCCTCATAATCATGTGCCTTACCGCTGATATTTTCTTCTCCAACACGAGCATGTACACAGCCGTATTGATTTCGTTTGAAGGTTGCTTTTTCAGCAAGTTGCCAATTAAGCTTCACGCCAACATTATAAGGAACATACGAAATTCGCACCCTACTTTGAAGTTTTTGATCATTTTCAGGCAGCAACGTATTAAGCATATCTCTTGAAGCTTTTTTTAGACTACTAATGGATCCGGACATAGATCCTGTTACATCCACAACAACTGTAACCTCAACTTTTGTTTTGGGATATCTAGCTGTTGAGCTACTTTGTACTGTTAGTTCAGCGAACTCATCACCATCCGTATTCAATAAGTTTAATACCGGCAAAAAACTATTTTTTACAGTTGCAGTCGCCGTTGCAGAGATTGTATCACCATTAGGATCATAGGAAACAACTGGGTTCGTATATACTGCATCACTACCCAAAGAATTTTTGATGTTTTCTTTGAAGTATAATTCAACAAGTGTGTTTACCTGTTCCGTTTCCATCTGGGTGGTAGATAAACGGTTTGCGGCTGCAAGCACCGCCGCATCCAATGCTTGGTTCACTGCACGCCGAGTGTTGAAGCCCATGCCGAAATCAATTGCCATTCCAGCGAACACAATCATCAAAACCATAAGCACAGCGACAAGGACCGCAACCATCCCATCTTCAGAACGATTGAATTTTTTGAATAGTGTAGAGAATTGTCTGAAATAACCCATCGAGATGCCCACCATCGACGCCCACGTAATTATGCTCAGCATAATCTAAGGGTGGTATCTCGGGTATTAATCACTCAACTTTACCGAAAGTTTTCGGGCTAATGGCTAACAAAATATTAACCGCATTTCACGGCTCAAGCTCGCTGTCCCAGTAGAGGAAATCTAACCAGCTCTCGTGCAGGTAGTTGGGCGGGAACAGGCGGCCGTTGTTATGCAGGTCATGCACACGTGGGACAAACGGCATTTGCATGGGCTGCATATTCATTTCTTGCCAGGATTTGTTTGCCTTCCGTAAATTACAAGGAGAGCAAGCCGTGATGACGTTGTCCCAAGTGGTCAGGCCTCCTTTACTGCGCGGGATGAGGTGATCAAAAGTCAGATCCTTAAGGGAACCGCAATACTGGCATTGAAACCTGTCCCGCAGAAACACATTAAACCGCGTAAAGGCTGGGTTTCTCTCTGTCTCTACGAAGGACTTTAGTGCCACCACACTGGGGAGTTGAAACTCAAGACTTGGGCTTCTCACAACCTGATCGTATTCAGAGACGATACTAACCCGATCCAAAAACACAGCCTTCACCGCATCTTGCCACCCCCATAGAGACAGGGGATAGTAAGACAGAGGCCGATAATCTGCATTCAACACAAGCGCCGGGAATGCGCCTTCTGAAACGACTGCGTTCACAACATGCTCCCGAGTCTCGCTCAGAACACAAGCGCCTGAGCGGAAATCATCTTGAGATGTTTTGATATTGTAGTCAGCAAATGACAGCTATGTGAAGTCTGACAATCCTCCTTACCCTAAGGAAATCGAAATACAGGCCAAGCACATCAGCAGAAACCCGCTATGGATCAGATAATTAGCCCGTCACGACACACTTTGTCGCAATGTCGGTCCCAAAATAAAAAAAGCGGGAGTAGTCACCTACTCCCGCTCATTTACAAAATTTTATCTGCGATTACTTCCAGTGGCGCACATCAACAAAGTGCCCGGCAATCGCAGCCGCTGCCGCCATTCCTGGAGAAACAAGGTGTGTACGACCCTTGAAGCCCTGACGGCCCTCAAAGTTACGGTTGGAAGTTGAAGCACAACGCTCACCCGGCTTCAATTTGTCAGCATTCATCGCCAGGCACATGGAGCACCCAGGCTCACGCCATTCGAAACCAGCGTCTTTGAAGATCTCATCCAGACCTTCCGCTTCAGCCTGTGCTTTCACCAGACCAGACCCCGGAACGATCATCGCGCTAACGGTGTCTGCAACCTTCTTGCCTTTAACAACGGCAGCAGCTTCGCGCAGATCTTCGATACGTCCGTTGGTGCAAGAACCAACAAACACACGGTCAACCTTGATGTCAGTGATCTTCTGACCAGCTTCAACACCCATGTACTCAAGCGCACGTTCTTTAGAAGCACGGCGGTTGTCGTCTTCGATCTCAGCCGGATTAGGAACAACACCGGTAACGGAAACAACATCCTCAGGAGAAGAACCCCAGGTCACGATTGGAGGCAGGTTCGCAGCATCCAGAACGATTTCTGTATCAAACTCTGCATTCTCATCAGTAAACAGAGTTTCCCAGTAAGCTTGTGCCTGTTCCCATGCGGCGCCCTTAGGTGATTTAGGACGGCCCTTCAGGTACTCGAAGGTTTTCTCATCCGGAGCAATCAGACCAGCACGTGCACCAGCTTCAATAGACATGTTACAGACGGTCATACGACCTTCCATAGACAGGTTACGGATCGCTTCACCAGCATATTCAATGACGTAACCGGTGCCACCAGCAGTACCCAGCTCTCCAATGATCGCCAGTACGATATCTTTCGCGGTCACACCTTCCGGCAGCTGACCATTCACAGTCACACGAAGGTTTTTCGCTTTCTTCTGAATCAGCGTCTGCGTCGCCAGAACGTGCTCAACTTCAGAAGTACCGATACCGTGTGCAAGAGAACCAAAAGCACCATGAGTGGATGTATGGCTGTCACCACAAACGATCGTCATGCCCGGCAGCGTAAAGCCCTGCTCTGGACCCACGATGTGCACCACGCCCTGACGCTGATCGAGCTCTGAATAGTATTCAACGCCAAACTCAGCAGCATTCTTCGCAAGTGTATCAACCTGCAACGCGCTTTCAGGATCATCAATACCTTTGGAGCGATCAGTGGTCGGCACGTTATGGTCAACAACAGCCAGTGTACGCTTTGGGTGACGCACCTGACGGCCAGCCATACGCAGGCCTTCAAATGCCTGCGGGCTCGTCACTTCGTGTACCAAGTGGCGGTCAATGTAAAGCAGGCAAGTGCCGTCTTCTTGCGTGTTGACCACGTGGTGGTCCCAGATCTTATCGTAAAGAGTTTTGGCCTGCGACATTGCGCTTGTCTCCTGGAAACGAATGATCCTTGTTTCAAATCCGGCTCTGATCGCACCTACCAAGCGCTCAAGATCCGAGAAAACAGGACCACTCACTTATTACCTGCAGCTCTCTGCGGCCGCATAAATCTTGAAAATACGGAAGCAACAATAAACGAAGCTCCCGCTATACTGGCTCTATTAATCGGCCCAGATCACCAAAATATCAAGCTTCTTTGCCTTGAGATTCTCTCAAGACGGAAAGGTAATGAAAGCAAGTTAGACGCAATCAAACAATCCCTTTGATGCGATCAATACCCTGTAGCCTAAGCATATATTTCTATGAGCAAAAGTTCTGGCGGACAAAGAAAACGGATTGGAAGTCCCGAGCATCCAAGCCCGCTGCCAACGATGAGAGTGCTTCCATTTTCCTCAAAAGCGCCCTTCGCATACTTCCGGTCAAGCCGCGATGGTATTGTCAATGCACCAATAAACGGCAAGCGAACTTGCCCTCCATGCGTATGCCCGCTCACTGTCAAATCTACGGATTTATTGGCCTCAAGAAAGATGTCCGGCTCATGGGCAAGCAAAATCCGCGGGGCGCTGTCATCTTCAACCTGACTTAAGGCCACCTCAAGATCATCCCGGCGTCCCGTCCCGTGCAACTGGCAGGCCTCGCCATACTGATCATCCAGTCCCAAAAGCCAGACATGAGAGTTGCCTCGTGTAGATACCCGCTGAGCCCTATTCTCGAGAACAGTCACTCCAGAAGCTTCCAATGCCTCTCTGGCGTCCTCACCACCTTCAAGCCAATCATGGTTGCCCAGCACACCAAAAACACCCAGAGGTGCCTTCAAATGCTGCATAGGCTGCGCCCAAGCTGCAGCAGAGGCTAACGGCTTTGCAAAAGGAGGATGCATGGCTGTGTGGTAGTCGCCTAAAAGCGCAATAAGGTCAGGCTCCAGACTGTTCACGCGCTCTACGATGCGCGTAATCCGTTCAGGACGCATCCATGGCCAGCAGGCATGCAGATCAGTCATAACAACAATTTGCAAAGGTTTTTGGTCAAGAGCTTCTGGAGAAACAACAACTTTATGCCGGGTAATACTCGGTGGCAGCCAAGGCTCTACAAACACGGCATAAATACCGAGTAACATGATGAAAATGATGATGAATGCGATCACCATTTGCCTTCAAGCCCCCTACTCATTGCATCTTTCAGAACCAACCTAACCCACTTGGATTAATTGTATTCTGACAGCTCCCCGGAATATCCCCCTGAAAACTTGCGCAAAGGGTGCGCATCAGAACTTGTCACATTTACACTTCAAACACCAACAGCACCACATGGCATCCCATGCAGTGTTGAACCAGAGTTCCC
>NZ_LMCK01000030.1:0-266 GCF_001623165.1 Pseudovibrio sp. WM33 | reverse complement strand
CTATCTGGTCGCTATCATTGACTGGTACTCGTGCAAAGTTCTGAGCTGGCGGTTATCAATCACCATGGAGGCTACCTTCTGCATCGAAGCTCTGGAAGATGCACTCGCTAAATACGGCAAGCCAGAGATTTTCAACTCTGATCAGGGCTCTCAGTTCACCAGCATAGACTTCACCGATGTGCTCAAGCGTGAGAAGATCAAGATTTCCATGGATGGCAAGGGAGCATGGCGCGACAATGTTTTTATCGAACGGTTCTGGCGCACCA
>NZ_LMCK01000029.1:0-6131 GCF_001623165.1 Pseudovibrio sp. WM33 | reverse complement strand
GCCATCATTGGTCCTCCGCTTTCCTAACTATAAGGGCGGACCACTTCAAAGGGGGAGGCTCAGCCATGCCAATTCGTCTGTCCGATGCCAATATTACTGATCAAAACGACATCGACACGCTCATGCACATTATCGAGAGCCGCGATTTTTTAAAAGCCATCGGTGAGCATGGAAAAATTACGCCGAATGTGATCAAAGACATCGTGTACTCAGCACGCTGAGCCAAAAGACAGCCCACTGCACAAACGGCGAGCTTTTTTGTGCATACACCCCGTTTCTCGCGAAATCTCAAGTGACAAACACATTCGTCGCCCACTAGTCCTGTGAGATATCAGAGCATCTTTTCGCAAATTATAAGGGAGAAACGGATATGTTACAGTTATCCGATACCCAAACTAAAAACGCCCTGCCCTTCCGACCATTGGTCGAGGCCTTGAGAACAATGTTCAAAGAGGGCTGCGAGATGCCTGTTCGGCACCATCATACCATGGGCGTGCCAGATAAAGCTGATGCCACCTTGTTACTCATGCCCGCCTGGCAATCAGGCGCCTATTTTGGCGTAAAGCTCGCCAGTGTGTTTCCGAGTAATGCAGATATTGGGCTTCCTGCAGTCTCCGCCACTTATCTGCTTTCTGATGGCAAAACAGGCGCACCGCTTGCGTTGGTTGATGGCGGCGAACTTACGGCCCGCCGAACTGCAGCAGCCTCAGCACTTGCTGCAGACTACCTTGCTCGCAAGAACGCAACGAGCCTTACAATGGTCGGCACAGGCCGTCTCTCAGCAAACCTCATTGAGGCACATTGTTCAACAAGACAGATTGAAACTGTAACCCTCTGGGGCCGTAACTACGACAAGGCAAAGGATAATGCGCAGGACCTGAGCACAAAACTTGGCGTTAAGGTTGTCGCAGAGCAATCTCTTCCAAAAGCTGTTGAGCAAGCTGATATCGTTTCCGTTGCAACACTGTCCAATGCTCCCCTGATACAGGGTGAATGGCTGTCCGATGGATGTCATCTTGATCTTGTGGGCGGTTTCACTCCAAAAATGCGCGAAGCAGATGACGCTGCTATCTCCCGCTCACGCATTTTTGTCGACACTCGTGCAGGCGCAATGAAGGAAGCTGGAGACCTGACCATCCCGCTAGCAAACGGTACGTTGAAACCTGAAGATGTTCAGGCGGATCTTTATGACCTCACCAGAGGCGACAACATCGGCAGAGCAAGCGAAAATGAAATCACCTTCTTCAAATCTGTCGGTGCTGCATTGGAGGACTTGGCAGGAGCAATCCTCGCCTATGAGAACTCAAAAGAATTGCTAAACGCGTAGACAAATCTATGCTCAGCACAGTTATCCATTTCTGTGCTGAGCCCAAAACCGTTGCCGCATCTCTGCCGTTCTGAAGTGTGTAAAGTGTAAATCCCGCTGCATGGACACCAACGGCTGATAATGAAGCAGATCGATTTCCTTGGTCGCAACTGGCCTCAAACTATCCAGCACATAGCATGCACCTTGAAATTGAACCGTGGTCACAGCGTGTATGACCTTCCGCCTGCTATCCTTCACCACAACAAACCGCAGATCTGGTTCCTCATAGCCCAGCGCTAACAGACTGAAATATTTAGCAATCGCATAGTCCTCACAATCACCATGAAAGCCCAGAAACTGCAAAGGTGCACGCCAGACGTCCGCTTGCCCAGCGGCAATCGCCTGAGGATCATATCCAGCACTTTCATTGATATAAGAATTGAGCAGCGAAAGCTGTCGCAGTGACTTGCTGTGTCCCACACCACGAATAATGCGTGACCAATAGTCAACGGAACCTGCGCACCGCAGATTTCCAGCAAAACATTCCTTTAAGGAGGCCAATTGTTGGTCACATTCAGGCAAGACGACCTGCCATTTCCTGAAAGCCCTGCTATTGCCGCCATTAATTTCAACCGACCCAAACAACCCAAAGCTTTCCTGCTTTTTTGTGGCATTTGGACCCGTAAACCTCATCAGAGAGAACAGACGACGGCGGCGCACTTTATTTTGATAGCTAAACCGCAGATTATGGGCTTGCGCACTGGACATACTGGACACAATGCCAGTCAGAAATGCTGCTTTAACCACCATCCCTACAAAGCTTCGTCGCAAAAAACCGCGTTTCCTGCGGTGTTTGCCCCGGTATTCCGGAAGAGCCATAACGCATTACCGTTCTCTTAGCGCCTCCTCACGTGCACGATTGACTGGCTTAAGAATGTAAGAAAGCACACTCTTTTCTCCAGTGAGTATATCGACGGAGGCGACCATCCCTGGAAGGATGGGAAGACTCTTGTTGCGACTTTCTAACCCTGTTTGTTTGGTTTTGATAATTACGGAGTAAAATTGCTCACGAGTACTTTCATCGTAAACAGTGTCTGCAGAAATTCCTTCGACTTGCCCGTCCAAGCCGCCATAAATGGAAAAATCGTAAGCACTGAGCTTAACAAGCGCTTGTTGCCCTTGATGAATAAAAGCAATGTCCTGAGGTTTGACCTTGGCCTCAACGAGCAAAACATCCTCAACGGGCACAATGGTCATAAGCTGCTGAGAAGGCGAAGCCACGCCGCCAATTGTACTCACATCAATCGTGTTGACGATGCCGTCCATGGGTGCGCGAATGTCTGCGCGATCAACCTTATCACCGGCCCCCTTGGAAGCTTCTGCAATAATGTCCAGTTGCGCTTGCACTTCGCTCAGCTCAGCGCGTGCTGTCTGTCGGAACTTGGTGTAAACACCTTCAATCTCCTGTTCGGCTTCCTCAACAGCCGCCTGCAATCGCCCCTCCGTGACCTGAAGCGTGTTGACCTGCCCTTCAAGATCGCCAATTTCACGCTGAAGCTTGAGCATGTCTGTACGGGGAATAATCTGCTTTTCGGCAAGCGGTGCTTTCAACTCTCGTTCTTCATTTGCAAGGCGCAGTAAATCAAGAACATTCCGTCTCTGGTTTTCTGAGGCTTCAAGTTCCGCCATACGCTGCGCAACACGCGAACGATTGATTGCGACTTGGCCCTCCAATCCTTCCAGATTGACTTGAAAAAGAGACAGCTCAGACGCAACAATCTGCTCAGCATTTTCATGATAGTGATAACTATATGCCAGCTCCTCCCCACGCTCCGGCCAAACGGATTGGAACTCTAAACGTTCACGAGCAATTTCCAACGCCAGTTGTTTTGCGACCAGCTCACCCAGATTGGAAGAAAACCCCGTATCATCCAAACGGATCAGAATATCGCCTTTACTGACAAGATCGCCCGTCTTTACGAGCACCTCTTTAACGATCCCTCCTTCAAGGCTCTGAATGACCTGTATCTTTGCAGATGGAATGACACGCCCATCTCCACGTGTCACTTCTTCCAGTTGCGCCCAACCGGCCCAAAGGACGAACGAAATCAAAAGCAACCCGATCATCAGGACCAACAAGCGCGTGCGTGCAAACACGGCATTTTCCAATCCAACGGACACCTGAGCAGCTCCACGCGGAAGTCGCTTGGTTTCAACGCCTAGCCTCATCCAATTTGTGACCCGTTCCATCAGATGCAATAGGCGCAAAGATAATCCCCCTAGAAACTCCCCAACAAGTTCCAGAGGCACGCGACCAACCGGAATCAAGCTATCCTTACCAAAGGTAACCCTCCTTGGTTTTTCTGAATACTACGGGGATCTATTGCGGAGAATTGCAGATTGGAACTGACAAAAACGGCCAAGCCGAAAACAAGAAAAGAAAAGATACCGCCTTCCGTAAAAAAGGAAGACACAACGTCGACTGAAGTCGCTTCCTCACACAAAGAGAGTGTTACAGTTGTTGAAGCCACAGTTTCGGTTGCAACATCAGAAGAAAACCAAAAAGCAAAACAGGAACCTGAAAGCACAACACCTGTTAATGACACCATATCAGATATTCACCCTACGGACTTGATCGACATCGACCCGTTACGGGGATGTCTCGAAATTTTGCTGGTTCAACATAACATGCCAGCAAACTCAGAGAACCTTATTGCAGGCCTGCCGCTAGAAAATGGTAAGCTCACCGCCGATTTGTTACAGAAGGCTCTCAAACGCGCAGGCTTTTCGACCAAGGCTTTCCGCCAGAAAATCACTGGTCTTTCTTCCCTTTTGTTTCCTGCCGTTCTGCTCCTTAAATCCGGCGGAGCATTGGTCATTCTAGAGAAGTACGATAAGAAATCCTATGCAGTCGCCCTCCCACATGCAGATGGCGGCGCCGTATTGGCGAAGCTGGATGAGCTCCAGGCGCTCTGCAGTGGAGAAATCATCGTTGCAAAACCGTTTTACAAACCAGAGGGCTCACAGGAACAAACAACGAAGGAAGACCGTTCCCATTGGTTCTTCGGTGGGATCCAAGCTGTTGCACGAGACTACGCCTTCGTTGCGCTTGCTGCAGCCTTCATCAACTTACTAGCACTGGCTTCACCACTCTTCACCATGAACGTATATGACCGTGTCTTACCCAACTCGGCCTTCCCTACACTTTGGGTTCTCACTCTTGGCGTAGCGGGCGCGTTACTATTTGACCTGCTGTTGAAGTCACTGCGTGCTTCCTTAATCTATTTTGCAGGCAAACGAGCTGATCTGATAATTTCCTCCAAACTGTTTGATCAGGCAATGCACTTGAAAATGGCGCATCGCCCTGCAAGCACTGCAGGCTTCCTCAACGAAATGCGTGAGTTCGAAACCATTCGCGAGTTCATGACATCAGCAACAATCGCAGCCATCACAGACCTTGCCTTCCTCGGCATGTTCCTTGGTCTGATCTGGTATATCGGCGGTCCCATGGTTTATCCGCTTCTTGCAGCAATCATGAGCGTGGTCACAATTGGACTGCTGATGCAGTTCCCTCTCAAAAGAGCCGTGGAAGCAACAGTTGCTGATGCTACGCTACGAAATGCACTGCTGGTAGAAAGTCTCTACGGCTTGGAAACAATCAAACTCCAACGCGCAGAAGGACAGCTTCTTGGCAAATGGGAGAGTGCCACAGCCGCAGCAGCCTCAGCGCAAAACAAAGTCAGATCGCTTTCTACCTGGGCTTTAAACCTAACGGGCTTTTTGCAGCAACTCACCACAGTCGCCCTTCTGGTCACTGGCGCATATCTGTTCTCAGAAAAGCTTATCTCCATGGGCGGGATTGTGGCCTGTGTGATCCTTGGGGGACGAGCTGTTGCCCCACTAGCAACACTTTCCAGCTTTCTCGCACGGTTCCAACAGGTCAAAGCCGCTTACAAAAGACTGGACGCCATCAATCAGTTACCACGAGAAACACCGTGGGCCTCCAGGCACCTGAGCAAAACAATTGATCACGCTCAGGTTTCGCTAAAGAATATGAGCTTCACCTATCCGCAGGCTGCAGAGCCAACATTGAAAAACCTGAACCTATCCATTTTCGCAGGAGAGCGCATCGCCATACTCGGCCCTGTCGGCTCTGGAAAATCCACTCTGGGCCGAATATTGAGCGGTCTTTATTCTCCAGAGTCAGGAAGTTACGCCATCGACAATTTGGATCATCAGCAATTTGCACCCACGGAACTGCGAAGATCCATATGTTACATCGGGCAGGATGCTAGCCTTTTCTCTGGATCCATCAGAGACAACATCAAATTAGGTCGCCCTGAAGCCTCAGATGCAGAGCTGGTCAAAGCAAGTGAGCTTTCCGGAGCATTGGAGTTTATCGATGCCCATCCGCACGGATTTGCCAGATTGATTGAGGAAGGTGGCCGTGATCTGTCATCCGGGCAAAGACAAAAGCTCATCCTGGCCAGAGCATTCATGGGCACCCCAAAACTACTGTATCTGGATGAACCAACAGGCATGATGGATGGCCAGACCGAACAGCAGTTCATCAATGCCCTCTCATCCTCGGTCACCTCGCAGCAAACCTTAATCATTGCTACACACCGCACAGCGCCACTTTCTCTGGTTGATAGGCTGATCATTCTGGATAAGGGCCGTATTCTCGCTGATGGCCCAAAGGAAAAAGTCATCCATATCCTTTCAAAAGGAACTGGATGAACTGAGGACTTAAAGCAGTTCGCATTTAAGTTGAAACACCTGAACTGCTTTAGTCTTTGTTTTTGCGTATCTTTATCCGAAAACC
>NZ_LMCK01000028.1:0-2390 GCF_001623165.1 Pseudovibrio sp. WM33 | reverse complement strand
CATGGTGATTGATAACCGCCAGCTCAGAACTTTGCGCGAGTACCAGTCAATGATAGCGACCAGATAGGTGAAGCCCTTTGCCATGGGAAGTGGAGTAAGAAGCTCGTAAGAGCTTCTCCTCCCCGAACCGTACGTGCACCTTTCAGCGCATACGGCTCTCCGTTCAAGACAGGCTCATGGCCATTGCAACATCATGATAGCGAGAGGTGATGGTTGAACGAGTTTCCTCCCTAAAGAGATAAGGATTACACTCAGGGTTCCGCCATCTAAACTGCGCTTTGGGACTGGAGATCAGCCGCCTTAACGCTTTACCAATGCGATTTCCTTGTTCACGTACTCCGTAAATCAGCCATGTTTTAGCCTTGTCTATTTCTGGCACTTTGAACCATTTACGCATCAAGGGCTTGATACGAGAGCGGTACTTTCGTGCCAGCCAGTGAGCAAACTTCCAGAAGATAACATGATCAATCTTTTGGAACACATAAGCTGTGAAGCCGGCAAACTTGTAAAAGGCCGCCCACCCCGCCAGTTGGCGGTTCAGGCGGTCAATCATATCAACAGCACTGATATCATGATTGCCAGAGAGGGCTTTGACGAGTTTATGGGTAAACGCCTTAGCCTTCTCTTTAGGTATAGTAGTTGAGACACGCATGGTGCCCCATCTACTTCGCTTGCGAATGATGCGATGTCCTAGGAAAGTAAACCCGTCATTGACGTGGGTGATATGGGTTTTATCCATATTCAGCGTCAATTTCAGCCTACCCTCCAAGAACGCGCGGCATTCATTGCGAATTGCTTCGGCGTGAGCCTTGTTTCCTTTTATAATCACGACAAAATCATCAGCATACCGGCAGTACGAGACTGCTGGCTTCCACTGTCGGTTCTCCCGTATCGCTATAGGAATGGCCTTTTGAATGCCGAAGTTCCATGCCCATCGATCCTTGCGAGCTTTCTTATTCAGGTATTTCGTCTCCAACCACATATCAAACTCATGGAGCATGATGTTAGATAGGAGTGGCGAGAGAACCCCGCCTTGCGGCACACCTTCGCTTGATGCTCTAAACAGCCCACGGTCGATGTGGCCTGCCTTCAGGATCCGCCAGAGCAGTCCGATAAACCGTTTGTCACGCACACGGCGACGAATGTATCGAACCAGCAGCCAATGATGCACAGTGTCAAAGTAGCTGGCTAGATCACCTTCGATGATCCAACGCCCTCTGAGACTGCCAGTATCTTGCAGTTGGGTCCGCACAGTTCGCACCGCATGGTGTACGCTCAGTTCAGGCCGGAAGCCGTAGGAGTTGCGATGGAAAACGCTCTCCCAAATGGGTTCCATGGCCATCAGCATAGCGCGTTGAACAATACGGTCGATCAGCGTTGGAATACCCAAGGGTCTTTGCTTGCCATTGGCTTTTGGGATGTAGATCCGTTTTACCGGCTGAGGGCAGTAAGTGCCTGCCAGTAGCTCCACTTGTAAGTTATCCAGAAAACCATCCAGATTGTCCTGCAAATGTTGCTTATCTATCCCGTCAATGCCCGCAGTTCGTGCACCGCTAGACGCCAGAACGATGCGAGCTGCCTCAGTAAGCCAACCCTTGTTGGCTGCGAGCCGCAAAAGACGATCAAACCGACGGTTTGGATCATCTGCTGCCCACATTGCGAGTTTGTGTTGCATTTCACTGATTATCAAAGGTCTTCACCTCATTCGTGTCAGTTAATATGAACGTCAAACAACTTGAACTGCCCCCCTTCGCCAGAGACCAGCTCATTCCGGCCTCGTGTAACAGGTTCTCCCTGCCTCAGACTACTACGGAAGCTCCGCCAGCATGGTGGTCATCGGGGTGTACTCCCTTGCCATTCCAACCATGCCTTCCCTCGTTCATATGTTGGACTTAAAGCGTACTGGGGAGGTTGCCGGTCGCAATCTTTGCCCTTGCTTGCCGCAAGTCGCCATCGATATAGTGGTCTGGCTACGTTCTCTCCACTGTCCCTATGAGATGCGCTACATATGCACTCACATTCGGATTGACCTGCTTACATTTCAGGACTTTCTTCGACGGTACGCCTGATAAACCGCGTAGGCGCAGGTGACATTTCAACCCTCAGATACGAGTAAACCGGTTCGTGTTCCTCAACCTTCCAATACTCAGCCTGGAGGACCATCTCAGCTTAACGGACTTTGCCTCAATCCCCTTTTCCCACGGGCTACGTCACCCTGTCAGCAAACAACAGGTCACCGCCGCTTCGGCTCTCATCTCCCCGCAGCGGGAGACATGGCAACTGTCAAATTCTCCTTTCTTGTTTTGCATTCCAAACATATGCCTCCTCGGTCTACCCGAGACGAGGCGCGCTGTAGGAAATGTCGATGGCCCAGACCTGACTGGGTCTTA
>NZ_LMCK01000027.1:7505-66186 GCF_001623165.1 Pseudovibrio sp. WM33 | reverse complement strand
TGTGGAATGGAACCGCCCACCTGTCAACGAAAAGTTGCAACAACCCCGCACCTGTTGCCCTAAGGATACGCTCAGCCAAAGCTCCCCCTGTCTGGCATCACGGTAGTAGCATCGGAGGCAAGACATCAATCGCCTCCCCTCCTTCGTCTTCCCGCATTTAATGCGGGATCCAGAGTCACCCCCACCAACACCAGCACTCAAAGACTGGATACCGGATCTTCGCTCCGCTCGTCCGGCATGACGACGGGAGGCATCCAGCACACGAGCTCTACGCCGAGCCACTACTCAAAACAGCTCAGAACATCTCTCTCAAAATACGGTTCCTGATTGACCCAGAACATGTAGTCCACCTTCATAAAATCCTGCGCAAATGCATGGAGTAGTGGCACGATATTCTGATCATTTTCAATCACCTCAGTGGTGCCTGTTCGTCCCGTATAGTTGCCATCCTGAATAGCAATCCCAAGAGGCGCAGAGTACGCCCGCTCATGCATCATCGCGATGGTATGGTTCAGCTGACCACGCCGCTTGACCATAAGATCCGGCGCGCCCAAACCAACACCAATGCTTTCGCCATATTCATAGATTGAGTTCAGATAGCCCTCATCTTCGAAGGGAAGCCACTCACCCGGCATAAAGTTCGCATACTGCATCGTAACCGATGTCGGAAACGATGCTTTCATCGCGGACATATTGCCCTTCAGCGCTTCAGAATATCTGGCCGGACTGAACTGCTCATCATCCTCAGCGGACACCCCAATGGCAGACTCTTGCAGATTGATACCCTCAATCCGCCCGTCAAAGGCTTGCCCCAGCGCCTGAAGAAGCTTGGCAAACCGCTCCTGCACCTTGCTGTTCCACCGCTTTGCAACCCAACCTTCCGGCTCGTTGTTATCGTTAAACTGATAAACAGCACCGCCTGCATACTCATCAGAAAGAATGTAGTCAGGAACAGGGACATAGTCTGGATTAAACGAAGCATCCTGAAGCTGGACGAACAGCCTCTTGCCTTTGGAGCCCAGATACGCCAAATCCGCTTCAATCAAAGAGAAATCATAGGTTCCCTCGGAGGTTTCAAGCGCACGCCACGGATACATGATCTGCGCCCCCACAAATCGGGAACTCTCCAAAAACGGATGCTCCTCAATCGCTTCGCGGTCTCTGGCAAAATAAACAAAGTGTTTGATGCTATCCTGAGCAATGGGGCAAGCAGCACCCAGATACTCTTTGTAAGCCTCTGCATACCGATCCGCAGGATTCTTCCACTTGGCGAACGCAGAAGGAGACGAAAACGAAAAAAGCGCAACAAGGCCTAAGGCAACTGATTTGCGCACGCTGATAACTGGCATAGGGAAACGACCTGACGTCTATCGAGAGTAGAGCCCCAGAAAAGCGCTCAACTTTGTCGACAAAGAGGCCTACAGCACATCATCGCCAGTTTTCACAGAGCTTAATGGCAAACAGCACCCCGCTATACCGAAAACCCCTGACGCTTCAGCTGCTGAATAATCTGATCGATCTTTTGCAAAAACTGAGATCGGTCTTTCGGCGAGAACGGGCGCGGCCCGCCTGTCTGCTCCCCAAAACTGCGCAGATCTTCCATCAGGTTACGTGTTGCCAGCGCCATGCCAATGGAAGCTTCATCAAACACTTTTCCTTTTGGGGAAAGCGCAAGCGCACCAGCTTTCACCACACGGTCAGCCAGCGGAATATCCTGCGTCACAACAATATCACCCGGAACGGCCCGCTCAGCAATCCAGTCATCCGCAACATCAGGCCCATCAGGCACGATCACCCGTTCCACGTCCATGTCACGAGGCGTGTTGATGAAACTGTTGGCAACAACAAACACCTTCAGACGATACCGGTCAGCAACCTTGTAAATCTCGTCTTTGACGGGGCATGCATCCGCATCAATATAAATAAGTATCTTTTTAGCGCTGGTCACAGCAGCTCTTCTCCTGCATCGCAGCGTATTCCCAAAAAGTGGTTCCGGTTTTCGGAGAGGAACACGCTCAAATCAGCCCTTTAGTCGCGCAGGAGCGATCACTTTGTCAATCAAACTTGCCATTTCAAGCACATGCCAATCACGTCCAGCCCGCTCAATCAACATCAAACCCGTCCCCGGCATGCCATGCGGGTTCATGGGAATAGTCGCAGCACACCCGTCAACCCAGTTCACAGCACGCGTATTTTGCGAAAGCTGACTGCCAAATTTTTCCGGATTGCTGTCAACATCCTCAAGCAGCGGTGCAACAATCGGCACCGTCGGCGCAATCAAAATATCAAACTTGCCCGCCATCTCTTTAAAGGCACGGATAGCTTCCACACGCTTCGAGCGCGCCTCTTCCATCTCTTTGCTCGTCACTTCAGTCGACTTGAGAATCCGCTGAACCACATAAGGATCTCCAGTCTCTTTGAGACCTTCCAAATACACGCCAACCAAAGCAGTGGTCTCGTAACTGCAGATCGTCCCAAGAAAAGTCGCGCTATGACACAAGACAGGCTCTGAAACCGGCGCAATGATAGCACCCGCATCCCGGATCGCCTGCATCGAGCGATCAAAATCAGCACTTACCTGCGTATCCAATCCCTCAGCCAACGGCGAAGCAACAAGCCCCACATGCAATCCATCAAGGCTCTTTATCCTGCGCGGAGCAAGACATTGCCCCGAAAGCACAGCATGCAAACGGGTGCACATATGTATTGATCGCGCAATAAAGCCAACCGTATCAAAGGATGGACAAACAGAGAAAAGACCCTTGGTCGAAATCGCCGCTCGCGTCGGCTTAAACCCGTAAAGCCCATTAAGCGCTGCCGGAATTCGCACAGACCCGCCAGTATCGGTTCCCAGAGCCGCATCACACAGCCCCAGCCCCACACTTGCAACAGCCCCCGAGGATGAACCACCGGGAATCCGTGCAGGATCAATCACATTTGCAGGGGATCCAAAACAGGGATTGAGTCCAAGCCCCGTAAAACCCAACTCACTCATATTGGTACGGCCACAGGTAAACGCCCCTGCAGCTTTCAGGGCAGACACCACCTTGGCATCTTCACAAGCCGGAGCCCGCTTGCGCAGGAACGGCGAGCCAGCACTGGTGACAATGCCAGTTTCATCAAACAGGTCTTTGAGAGAAACAGCCACGCCATGCAAAGGCAACGAGTCATGCGCTTCTTTCTGCCGCTGATCCGCAGCTTCAGCAGCGCGCATAATTCTCTCTGCATCAAACTCCAGAAACACACGTTCTACACATCCATCAGGCAGGTCCATTGCCCGATCAATATATCGGCGCGCTACATCTACCGCTCTGAAATGTATACGAGGATCTGTCGACAAGTTATCTCCACTCATCACGCATGCATATTTATCGCACTTTGATGGTTGTGGCCTGTTTTCCTCATCAGTTCAATCATCTCCAAACAAAAGAGATACCAGTCTATTAATCTGCCACTGCGAAGCGCAGCAAAACTACAGTGTATCGCCGAAAAGTGGGAACCGGTTTTCGGACAAAGATACGCAAAAACAAAGGCTAAAGCAGTTCAGATGCTTCAACACAAATGCGAACTGCTTTAGTTCTGGGCAGTGAGGGATGAAGCAGCAGAACCAAGCGCCTCAACACTCTCCAGCAAATCTGGCAAAGACAATCCACTCAGCGCAATACGTGACCACAGCACCACAGAGTCATCATCCCCTTGCCCGACGATAATCGGATGGCCCGAAGGGTCAGGCAGGTTCAGTTTCAGCATGCTGCTTTCACTCAGCCCCTCATGAATGGCCTCACGCTCAACCCGCACCAGCAGCTTAATATAGTCTGGCTCATTGCCCACAAAGTACATGCTGCGCGCACCATCAACATCCACCTGATAGACCTCATTCTCATCATACTCGTTGATCAGATACTGCCTCATGAGGTCTTTCATCAGGTGGTGGAAGTTCACATTGTTAGAAGCCATGCTTTTTCCCAGCCTTCAGCCCCTCGAACTTCTCATGGAAGTATTTCGCGGGAATTTCATCCGCTTGAACAGTCTCTGTAGTACAATCAGTCACGTAGGTAGTCGCAGGATTTTCCGTGGTACTGAGGCTTGAAAACATAAATTGAGACCTGGAATTCTGCTCAACAATAAAACGCTCAAGTTTCTTACCCGGCGCACTGGGAACGTCCAGCGACTTAAAGAAGCCCTGAATTTCCTCAAAGGGCACAGGCTTTAACCCCTCAATATCCAGAGATAGAGCAGGCTTTGGTCCGGCACGCGTCCACGACACCACGGTTGGCGCTTCACCCATGATACTCTGTTTCCCGTCCTCAAGACGAAAGGCCCCCGGAAACGTCGGCCATGCATCAACAACAACAGCCTCTTGCGTAGGGTCTCTGGGATCACCAATCATGCAAAACGCATGATCAACCATTGAAGAGGAAACACGAGCCACTGGGCGGTCTGTTTCTGATGCCGCCAGAAGCTTGTAACTAACCTCGGCATGCCCGGAACAGTTGCCGGCCTGCACACGGACCGAGCTTTCGGCCAACCCACCATGCTGCGGGGCTTTCGCCAGCCCATAATTGGCTCGCAGATAACTCTCACCACGCGAAGCAAACACCTCCGGCGTCAAATTACCTGCACCAAATGGAAGCAACTGCTTGGTCTGCCAGATAACTTTTTGTGCAACCTTCAGGTCCTCAAAGGTCTGCGCGGAAACGCGAACCTCCTTCCCCTGAAAATCCCCTAGATACTTCTGCGCTTTCTTTACAGTTGTGAAGTTAACAGCATCAGGCGTCTCAGTAGTATTTGAACGAAGACAATGAACAAGCGAGGCAAAGGACGGCACTAAACTTTCCCGTTACACAACCTAAGATAGAACACACAACTCAAGATCAACAGTAACAATGAGAGAAATTCTAACTGTGAGATTCAGCACAGAGATCGATTACATTAACTTGAAGAGACACCAAGAGGAAAAATATAAATACTACAACATCATGATTTTAAAAAGCTTTGTCAATTCTACACCTCTGATCGATCAGGCATAAAAATAAAAATTATTTAAAATATAGAACTCCTAACAAAAAAGAGCCCGCCAGCAGAACCAGCGGACTCCCTGCAAAACTGATTGGAAGCAGACTTACCGTTTAGGCTTGTTAAACGCCGCTGCCAAAGCCGCTGCCATGGCATTGTTGCTACCGCCGCTCGTATCAGCTGGCTTATTGCCACCACGATCACCCCCGCGCAGTCCTCCACCACGGTTGCCGCCATTCGGACGATTACCGCCGCCCGGACGACCTCCACCCTGGTTGCGGTTTCCACCCCGGTCAGCCTGCCGTTCCCGCACATTCTCACGTGCATCCGCACTGTCCTTGCGCATGGTCAGGCCGATGCGTTTGCGGGCAATATCCACCTCGACAACACGCACCTTTACGATATCACCCGCTTTCACAACCGTATGCGGATCATCCACGAACCGGTCCGCCAGCTGAGACACATGCACCAACCCATCCTGATGCACGCCAACATCAACAAAGGCACCAAAGTTGGTCACGTTGGTAACCGTGCCTTCCAGCATCATGCCCGGCTTGAGATCCTGCATGGTCTCAACACCATCCTGGAAGGAGGCGGTCTTAAACTCAGGACGCGGATCACGCCCCGGCTTTTCCAGCTCTGCAAAAATGTCCTTTACAGTCGGCAGACCAAACTTCTCGTCCGTAAACTCTTTTGGGTCCAGATTGCTCAGCAGGTTGGAGCCCATGATCTCACGAATATCTCGACCACATGCTTTGATGATCTTCTGCGCAAGTGGGTACGCTTCTGGGTGAACAGAGGACGCATCCAGCGGGTTCTCGCCATCTGCAATCCGCAGGAAGCCCGCACACTGCTCAAACGCCTTTGGCCCAAGCCGCGCAACCTTCAACAACTGCCTGCGGTTCTTAAAGGTGCCAACCGTATCACGATACTCAACCACCGCTTTCGCAAGGCCCTCTGTCAAGCCGGAGATATGTGCCAGTAGCGGTGCAGACGCCGTGTTGAGGTCAACCCCAACCGCGTTCACCGCATCCTCAACCACGCCATCCAGCGAACGGGCCAGCTTGGTCTGGTTCACGTCATGCTGATACTGCCCGACACCAATGGACTTCGGCTCAATCTTCACTAGTTCCGCAAGCGGGTCCTGCAAACGGCGACCAATAGAAGCCGCTCCGCGCAAAGACACATCCACATCCGGCATTTCCTTAGCAGCCAAAGCCGAGGCGGAATAAACCGAGGCCCCTGCCTCGTTCACCATCACCTTGGTTGGGCGATGTTCTGCCGGAATATCCTTTAACAAATCTGCCGCTAAACGATCCGTCTCGCGGCTGGCAGTCCCGTTACCAATTGCAATCAGGCTCACGCCATGCTTGGCAACCAATGCCCGCAAGGTGGCAAGTGACCCCTGAATGTCATTGCGTGGCTGGAACGGGTAGATCGTGGCGGTATCAATCAGCTTGCCAGTCGCATCAACAACAGCCACCTTCACGCCAGTCCGAATACCCGGATCAAGCCCCAGCGTCGCACGCGGCCCAGCGGGCGCTGCCAATAACAAGTCTTTCAGGTTACGGGCAAAAACCTTGATCGCTTCTTCTTCTGCTTTGTCACGAAGTTCGCTCATCAGGTCCAGCTCAACATGAAGGCCAATCTTCACCTTCCACGTCCAGCGACACACATCAGAAAGCCACTTATCAGCAGGGCGACCGTTGGTCACGATGCCCGCCGCATCAGCAATCATCTGCTCCACGGGCTTCACAGCGGAAACATCATCCTCATCCACCTTCAAATCCAGCGCCAGAATGCCCTCATTGCGACCACGCAAAAGCGCCAGTGCCCGGTGGCTCGGAATACTCTTCCAATTCTCAAAGTAACCAAAGTAGTCCGAAAACTTCGCGCCTTCCTGTTCTTTGCCTGCAACAACTTCTGCCTTCACAGCGCCTTGACGCGCCACGTAGTTACGCAGTTTACCAACCAACTGAGCGTTCTCAGAAAAACGCTCCATCAGGATCTGACGCGCGCCATCCAGCACCGCCTTGGTGTCCGCAAAGCCCTTCTCTGCATCAACAAAGCTGCCTGCTTCGCTCTCAGGGGTCTTGCTCGGATCACTCAGCAGCAAATCTGCCAGCGGCTCAATGCCAGCCTCACGGGCGATCTGCGCTTTGGTGCGGCGTTTCTTTTTGTAAGGGAGGTAAAGGTCTTCCAGAGTGGCTTTGTTGTCTGCACCAGCAATTTGCTTTGCCAGCTCGTCGGTGAGCTTGCCCTGCTCTTCGATGGATTTCACAATCGCTTTGCGGCGATCTTCCATCTCACGCATATAAATCAGGCGCTCTTCCAACGTACGCAGCTGCGTATCATCCAATCCACCTGTCGCCTCTTTCCGGTAACGCGCAATAAACGGAACCGTAGACCCTTCATCCAACAACTGCACCGCAGAATTCACCTGCCCCGGCGCACAGCCAATTTCACCCGAAATACGCTGAGAAATCCGCAAAGCAATATCAGCAGAAAGCTTACCCGCTTTAGCAGGAGAGGAAGAAGCAACAGACGTCAGATCAGACATTCAAATCTCGCAGGCTTATTAAAAACAGATGCCCACCCTAGGTCCCCAATGCGGGCAAAACTAGGTACGAGAGACGAATACGCACAGGGAAAGGAGATGTAGTTTTATTTAAATTGACGTCCCTCTCTTCGGTCACTCAATCAGCGCTAAACTTCCAACGCTTCAATCATCTCCACTCGCATCGCATGTCGCCCACCCTCAAACTGAGCGGAAAGGAATGCATCCACGATATCGAGTGCAACTCCTTCGCCAATCACGCGGACACCCATAGAAAGCATGTTGGCATTGTTGTGCTCGCGGATCATGCGAGCAGAGAATGTGTCGCTACAAACCCCGCACCGGATGCCTTTAACCTTATTCGCCGCCATCATGATCCCTTGGCCGGTACCGCACAACACAATCCCGAACCTGCAATCACCAGAAGCAACAAGTTGTGCAGCCGCTTCACCATGCTTTGGATAAGGCGTGCTTTCAGGCGTTGTCGGCCCAATATCGACAACTTCCCACCCCTTCGCAGCGATATGAGCCGCCGCAACTTGCCGAAGCTGAATGCCTGAGTGGTCGCTTGAAAGAACGATGCGTTTGTTGGTTGTCATGAAATAGCTTTCCCGTTTAGCAAGGCACTTTGACGGCAAAGGGTGGTTACCGCACCACCGTAATCTTCTGCGCCGCACGGGTCACTGCCGTATACAGCCAGCGCGTTTTGTGCTCACGAAACGCCCAGCTCTCGTCAAACAACACCACATCATCCCACTGAGAACCCTGCGATTTGTGCACGGTCAGGGCGTAGCCGTAGTCGAACTCGTCGGCACGGCGGCGGATGGCGTAGGGGAGCTGTTCGCTGCCTTCCTCGAACATCGCAGGCAGCACCTTCACCCTAATCGCCTTCTTGGAGATGTCATCCTCTGATGTAACGTCAAAGCGCAGCGTGTTACCGCGTGGCGGACGCAGGCGGGAGACTTCCCAGAGGCCACCATTCAGCAAACCTTTGGTCTTGTCGTTACGCAGGCACACCAGTTTGTCACCAACGGACGGCATCTGTGTCGTGATACCCTTAAGGTCTCGAATCCGGCCGTTATACAGCCTGCGCGTCTTGTTGGTGCCCACCAGCACCTGATCGGAGCCAAGAATCCGCTCCTTGTCGATATTCCGGCGCGAAATCACAGAACTGTCGCCATACTGGCCAAAGTCCAGCTCTTGCCCATCGCGAATATCCATGGACATGCGCACAATCGGGTTGTCTTTCGCCTGACGATGAACCTCGGTGAGCATGATATCTGGCTCCACCTCGGTGAAGTAGCCACCACCACGCACAGGCGGCAGCTGCGCCGGATCACCCAGCACCAGCACTTTTTTGCCAAAAGAGAGCAGATCGCGCCCGAGCTCCTCATCCACCATGGAACACTCATCAATGATGATCAGGTCCACTTTAGCAGCAGGGCTGTCGCGGTTGATGGCGAACTGAGGGCTCTCATCCTCATCGTCATCGTCCTTTTTGGTACCCTTGGGGCGATAAATCAGGGAGTGAATGGTGGAAGCATCTTCACACCCCTTCTGGCGCAGCACATGCGCGGCCTTACCGGTGAAAGCACCAAAGGCCACCTCTCCATCAAGCCCTTCAGCCAGATGGCGAGCCAAAGTGGTCTTGCCGGTACCGGCATACCCGAACAAGCGAAACACCTGGGGCCCGTGCGAACGGGACCAGCGCGCCACTTCAGTAAGTGCATCATCTTGTTGCGGAGACCAATCCATTCCAGACCACCTGTAATAACTTTCTCAAACCAGAATGAGTAATAAACGAAGCTGACCTGAAACGCCCTCGTTTTCTGAAAAAGGTCAACAGGACACTCCAAATTGAACCTGTGAAACTTACGTCGCCTTCAGTCACTGACGCTAGGGTTGCATCAGCAAATCATTTTCGGAGCAACCTCATGCCATTGTGGAAGACAAGTGCCAGCGAAAGTCCAGACATTTACGCCACGGCCCGCGCAGTTGAAGGACTTGCTAAAGAGCGCATTCCAGAAACAGGAATGAGCCCGGAAGAGGCCTACAACCTTGTCCGCGACGAGCTCTATCTGGACGGTAATGCACGGCAAAACCTCGCCACTTTCTGCACCACATGGGTGGAAGACGAAGTCCACAAACTCATGGCCGATTGCATCGACAAGAACATGATCGACAAGGATGAGTATCCGCAAACTGCAGAGGTTGAAGCCCGCTGTGTTCATATCATCGCCAGCCTCTGGAACTCCCCGGAAGCGGAAGAAACAATCGGTTGCTCAACCACAGGCTCCTCTGAAGCCGCCATGCTGGGCGGCCTCGCCCTCAAATGGGCATGGAGAGATCGCTGCAAGAAAGAAGGCAAATCCTACGACAAACCCAACATAGTGTGTGGTCCGGTTCAGGTCTGCTGGCACAAGTTTGCCAAGTACTTTGACGTGGAGCTCCGCCAGATCCCCCTCAGCGAAGGGTCTCTCCATATGAGGTCTGAACAGTTGAAGGACTACGTGGACGAAAACACCATCTGCGTCGTTCCAACCCTTGGTGTCACCTTCACCGGTGTCTATGAACCAGTAAGCGAAATTTGCAAAGAGTTGGACAAGATCCAGGACCAGACAGGTCTGGACATTCCGGTTCACGTAGACGCCGCTTCCGGCGGCTTCGTCGCTCCCTTCCTACATCCGGAGCTGCTGTGGGATTTCCGCCTCGATCGCGTGAAGTCCATCAACGCCTCAGGCCACAAGTTCGGTCTCGCACCGCTTGGCGTTGGCTGGGTGATCTGGCGCGATCAGAAAGAGCTGCCGTCTGATCTGGTGTTCAACGTTGATTATCTGGGTGGCAACATGCCCACCTTCGCACTGAACTTCTCACGCCCCGGTGGTCAGATCGTCATCCAGTATTACAACTTCATGAGACTAGGCTGGGTAGGTTACAGAGGCATCCAGTCAGCTTGCGCTGAGAACGCTCAGTATCTCGCCGAAAAGCTGGCGGGGCTACCGGAGCTCGACATTCTATATGACGGCAATGGCGCCCTGCCCTGTGTGTGCTATCGCCTCAAACACCCGGAAAAGGCCCACTACTCGCTCTACGATCTTTCAGAACGGGTGCGCATGAGCGGATGGCAAATCGCCTCCTACCCGCTACCGGCAGACATGCACGATACAGTCGTCCAGCGCATCATGGTACGCCATGGCGTCTCTCATGACGCAGTCGACCAACTCTTTCTGGATATCCGTAAGGCACTGAACTATCTGGACAAAAATAACATTAAATGGTCAGAGGCAGGGCCAAGCTTCTCTCACGGGTAGAGCATATCACCGTGAGAGAAACCGCCTAAAGATCAGGCCAGCTGCTCAAGCAGCTGCGCCAGATACTCAGGTTCATCCAGATGGTTCTCAACCATCAGCTCAAACTCTTTGTAAGTAGCCACATATTGTACAGCTGCCATAAGCGCCCGTATTTCGCTTTCGCGCCTTGCAAGCGGATGAGATGAGCCTTTCAATCCTGTGAAATAAGCATCAACAAACGCCTCACCAAGAGATTTATCGATCTCGCACAGGAATGGATAAACGCCAGCAACATCATATACTGGCAGGTCCCACCGGCATTCATCCCAGTCAAGCACACCGACCAACTCGCCAGAATTCTCGCTGATGAGCGTGTTGGGCGGTCCAAAATCACCATGGATCAGGTGCTTTGTCTCATTCAGGTTTCCAAGTTTACCCAGCGCTTCATCAAGCCCCGTCTCCATATCTGCCCAATAAGCAGAGCTCAGATACTTGGCATCGATGTTCTTGGAAGCTTCCAACTCAGAAAGCGCGGCCAACAAGGCAGCTCCTGATTTCAACGTCTCTTTGCTAACACCCGGACGTTCTTGTTCCGCAAATCGAAACGCATCTCGCTCCTCCCAAAGCTTGATGTGCAGATTTGCCAAGGCCTGACCACTTTGACTGCAGGTCTCTACCTTATCCAGTGGCGGCGTCTCACCTTCGATCAACTCAAAGACTGAGTAGTAAGCACCCTCAACCTCGGTCAAACGCTCCTGATTAACGCCATAAAGCGCCTTCGGAACCTCATATCCGATTATATCGTGCAGCAAATCCAGACATTTGAATTCTGAAAGGATCTGCTCTTCAGTTCTATTTGGATTGTGACGACGAAGAACAACAGGCTCCTCCCCGTCTATTTCTCCCAACCAGGTTTCATTGGCATGGCCCTCTCCAAATGAGGACCACCTGGTATTTTCTGGCAAGGCAAAAGCTTCATCAAGGAGCTTGATTTCCTGCTTATTCATTTGCTTCCCCCATTAACTCGCCAAAATCTCCCAATGCATAGCGCGTATTGCCATCACGACCCGTTACTCGTTCTGCATTCAACATTGAATTGACGATAGCTTCCTCTGTAACTTCTGCAGTCGCTCTAAACACCCTGTCAATTCGCCGCTCATCCACTTGTTCCACCGAATGCGTGCGTTTTCTGCTCTTTGTGTCCACTGGATCCGCAGTTGTGAATGCTAAAGCTATATCGCCACTTCCATGACCAAGAAATGAACCAGTTCGTGCAAGTCCTACAGAAGTTCTCTTGGCAACCCGCTTCAGTTGACGCTCGCTAAGCGGAAGATCCGTTCCGATGATCATGATGATAGACCCTTTTTCAGGTCCGCTTTCATCACGTGCCAGCTTCTCTTCAATCTGCGGGCCAATATGTTGTCCAGCCAATGTAAAGTCTGGCATCCGCCCCATATTGGAAAGCACCAGAGCACCCAGATGGTACTCTTTGTTGCCAAGCTTCACCTGACGAGAAGCACTTCCGATGCCCCCCTTCAGGCCGTAACAGGACATCCCACGCCCCGCACCAACCGCACCTTGCTCAAACTCTTCAGAGACCGCTCCAATCGCGTCCAGAGCATGCTGTGGGCGTACATACAACGCACTGATCTTGTTCAGGAAAGCATCATTACATTCAAACACCACTGGATTGATCGTACCCATCACGAAGTCAATATCCGGCGTTTCTGCCAGTGTATGCTGGATCAAACCTTCACTCACCGCACCAACGCTTAGCGTGTTCGTCAAAAGGATTGGTGTTTCCAGCTCTCCCAGCTCTTCAACCTGCACCAACCCAACACTCTTGCCAAAACCATTAAACACATGAGAAGCCGCACGCGTTCTCAGATTAAAGGCATTCTCATTATGAGTGGTAATCGCGGTCACGCCAGTCTGACAATCACCATCAGTCAGTGTCACATGCCCGACTTTGACACCCGGAACATCACAAATTGTATTCCGCTGCCCCTTTGGCAAAGACCCAATATTGATTTTCTGAAACATTCCAACCTCTGGCACAAATAGTATTCCACTCAGATGATACCAGTCCTATTTCATAGTTAAAAAGCAAACAACGCCACTAAAAGATTTACCAGCTCATTACAGAGAAGGTCTGCGGCGATATTGGCCGACCAATTTAATCATCAAAGCGGCGCCTCTTTGTAAATTGAATAATTTCCCATATTTAGTTCATCAAGAATTTCAATAAAATCAACGAAAATAAGTGTAAGCAGCTAATTGCAAAATACCCTAAAATATCGGAAAATGGTCTACCAATTAGCTGCCACAAAACTCCCAGCATCAGAATCTTTCCTGCATCATAGCAACCGCTCCTCTTGCAGGGAACTGAAAGGACTGGCCAAAAGTGACGCATGCTGCCTGATACACTTTGAACAATGAGGACAAAATGACCGCAGAAATCATCAGCTTTGGGGAGCCATTGTTCGAGTTCAATCAGGTCAAGGAATACAGCGGAGAAGGCCCAGACTACCTGTCAGGCTTTGGGGGAGATGCCTCCAATTTCGCATGTTGCGCAGCTCGTCAGGGAGCAAACGTCGCTATCCTGACCCATCTGGGCGATGATGTATTCGGCAACAAATTCATCGATCTTTGGGAAAAAGAAGGTGTCAAGACGCATCTTGTCGAGCGTAATCCGATTGCGCCAACTGGCATCTACTTTATTTCTCACGATGAGCAAGGCCATCATTTCAGCTTCGCACGCAAAGGCTCTGCTGCCTCACAGATCACACCAGATCAACTGCCAGCAGATGCCATTCGTGCGGCCAAACTCTTCCATGTCACAGCCATTACGCAGGCCATTTCCACCAGCTCATGCGACAGTGTTTTCAAAAGCATTGAGATCGCTAAAGAAGGTGGCACCCTCACCTCCTTTGACACCAACCTGCGCCTGAAGCTCTGGGATTTGAACCGCGCCCGCGGCATCATCCACGAAACCGCCCGTCTTGTTGACTTCATCATGCCAAGTGTCGATGAAGCTGAAGTACTGACTGGCCTCTCAGATCCAGACAAGATCTGCGACTTCTACCTCAAACTGGGTTCAAAGAATGTCATTTTGAAGCTGGGCAAAGAGGGCGCGATGTACGCGACGGTCTCTGAGAGAAAGCGCGTTGCAGGCAACCCGGTAGAAGCCATTGATGCCACCGGCGCTGGTGACTGCTTCTCCGGTTCTTTCTTCACCAACGTTGTGGCCGGCAAGTCACTGGAAGACAGTCTCAAATACGCCAACGCAGCAGCAGCACTCACAACGCAAGGCTATGGAGCAGTCGCGCCAATCCCGAGACGCGATCAAGTCGAAGCCTTCATGCAAGACCGCAGTATTTGATAGCGAAATTGTGAGAGGGCTCGCAACAAATGAAGCGAGCCTTTTCTATTTGAACTGATCCCCAAAGAAGCCAATGTGATTTCGCATCTCACGACGTGCACCTTCAACATCGCGGGCTCTGATCGCATCCAGAATGGCCTTGTGCTCTTCAATCCCATGCCGACGTGCAAACTCAGGCAGCAACGGATACAGTCCCTTGCTCATATTCATACCAACAAGGATCTGCGGCTTCATGACTTCGTAAACAGCCGCTGCATACTCATTCTTGGCAGCCTTCACGACCGCAGCATGAAACCGCATATCGCCATCAATGGTGCCAACAGAGTCCAGTCCGTCACTGTGAATCTGCGCCAGCGCAGCATCCAACTCAGCCATCTCTTCATCTGTCCAGCGCTCAGCAGCCAACGCCGCCATCTCGCCCTCAAAGGCCATACGAGTTTCTTGGCATTGAATGACATCACCAATGCCGGAAATCGCAAACTCTCCCAGTGTGGGCGCAAAAGGCGTTGGAGTAACGTGCTCCCTGATGACAAAGCTGCCAGAGCCACGCACAGTCTTGATGTAGCCCTCTTTACGCAGGCGTTCCATCGCACCGCGCACAACGGGACGAGAGACTCCATAACGCTCGCAAAGCGCATTTTCTGTCGGAAGCTTAAGACCTTCCGGAAATTCTCCGGAGTCGACAGCATCTTTCATCTTGTCGTAAACCGCATTCGAGAGGTTTGCTGGACGGGCCACCACTCACACTCCAATTATTCTTGTTTTTTAAGCTACTTGCAGCCTTGGAAGTTTATTAATTTACAACAGCCGCCCTAAGCTAACAAGCTTGCCACCCTAAACCCGGCCCTTTGACGGCAAGCCTCTCAAACCAAATGAAGTAAATAGAAAAATCAGTTAGATAGAAGGATTCTAAAGGCTACGTCATAAGCGAACAACCATGTTCTCTAACCAGACTGCGACATTATGTAGTCTACTTATTTACAGCGCATCTTCCTAATATATCTGAGAGGGATTGTGGGGCCTCTCCAAGGTTGGGGGTGTTATTATGCGTCGACTTCCTTTTAAGACTATTCAGTGTGCGGCAACTGACTTCTGTGGCACCGTCGCTGTAACAAGTGTTCTTGTAGGCGTTCTCTATCTGATTTTCACATTCACATGAGATCAGCGAGTTTCTAACACGTTGCAATGCAGGCATCTGTGGGGCAGTCAGTACTCCCTACTGGCGAACGTCTGCAACTTGATGCATTCTTGACTTTGATGCTCAAGTAATCTTCAGATGATTGTTCTATGATCGATGTTCTTCAACTAAGCCCTTATGCACCCAATGAAATCAACGAGGAGCTGGAAAAATGCACCTCGCTTGCTCGCTATTGGGACCTTCAACAAAACGAAGAGCTGAGAGCTCAAACCTTGCCGAATATCCGCATCGTCGCAACCAAAGGCGATGTCGGCCTCTCCGGTGAGCTAATGGCAGAACTGCCAAGTCTTGAACTCATCGTGGTGTATGGCGCAGGTTACGATAAAATTGATCTGAAACAGGCCCGCGATCGCAACATTATCATCACAACCACACCTGACGCCTTGACCGAAGCCGTGGCTGACCACGTCGTGGCTCTTGCTCTGGCATCCTCACGTCGAATTGCGGAAGGAGATCGCTTTATCCGCAACGGCGACTGGCTCAACGGCAAATTGGGCATAGGCTACAGCCTGCGAGGCAAGACACTCGGCATTTTTGGATACGGCCGCATTGGCAGAAAAACCGCCGAAATATTGGGCGGCACATTTGGTATGCAGGTTTTGTACTGTGACCGCAGCGCAGACCCAAAACAAGACAGGCAGTGCCGATCCTCTCCACTGGAGTTGGCAAGTGAATCCGACGTGCTTGTTATTGCCGCATCTGGCAGTCCTGACACAAAAAATATTATAGATATTAATATATTAGAAGCCCTTGGACCAAACGGCCTGCTGATAAACATTGCCCGTGGTTCATTAGTAAACACTCAACATTTGATCACTGCACTTGAGAGTAGAAAACTGGGCGCAGCAGCATTGGACGTATTTCTGGATGAACCCAACGTTCCCAATGAGCTGATCAACTCACCATACACAACTCTGACCCCTCACCTCGCAAGTGCTACACGCGAAACCAGAGTAGAGATGGGGCGTCAAGTAATTGAAAATATTTCATCTTACAGGAAAAATGGAGAAGTATTTAACCGGCTAATTTTCTAATTTTGATGTAGACACAAAAATATTTACATAGAAAAAACAAAAATATAGCTCACACACACTCGCTACAGGTGTTATTGTTACCTGTGAGTTCCACTTACTTTATAAATAAAGCAAATTCATGCCTTTAAAAAAATCCAGAGTTACTGTGTCCGATATTGCGAAAGCGGCGGGCGTGTCAGTTGCGACTGTGTCGAATACCATAAATGACACAGGTCGCATGACGGAAGAAACCAAAGCTCGCGTAAAGAAAGCTATGCAAGAGCTGGGCTTTGTAAGAGATTACAACGCCGCCAAACTCCGGTCTGGCCGTTCCCGCCTTGTCGGTGTTCTCGTACCAGATATTTCAATTCCCTTTTACGCTGAGTTCTGCACGTCGTTAGAAGCAGCTCTCTCAGAACACGGCTATCTGCCGGTCATCGCAAATGTTGGCGAAGACACCAAGCGCCAGCAAACTATGCTTGAGGAAGTCATCGGCCATGGCGTTGCAGGCATTGCAATCAGCCCAAGCGCAGGCACGAAAAGAAGTGACTTCGAGATCGCCAACACACGCAGAATTCCCGTTGTCACCTTCTGCCGGGAAATTGAAGGTCTGGCGATGGACTACATTGGGTCCAACAACTATCAGGCTGCTCAACTGGCCACAAAACATCTGCTTGAGCAAGGCCACCGTAAATTCGCGATGATTGCAGGCCTACAGGAAACCATGCCGGGCCGAGAACGCAAACGCGGCTTCCATGACGCCTTAAAAGCAGCAGGCATTCCTGAATCTGACATCCATGTAGAAGTATGCGGCTTTGACCGCGAATGTGGACGCATAAAAGCGCAGCAGCTCCTCTCAAACAAGACTGAGTTCACTGCCCTGCTCTGCCACAATGACCTTGTCTCAGTGGGCGCGGCTGCAGAACTCAAGAAAGCAGGCAGGAACATAGGCGAAGACTTGGCCGTCGTCGGCTTCGACAACCTGCCAGAGGGCGAAGCGTGGACACCTGCACTCACCTCAGTAGAAAGCTACCCGCGCACCATCGGCAAAGACGTTGCCAACTTGCTCATCAAACGCCTTGACGGAGAACCAACCCCAACCACCACAGAACGGGTAGAGCCGCATTTGTTGGTACGCGGCTCTTCCAGCTTCAGGATTTAAGAGTCCTTATTCAGGACGCGGCTCGTCCCAAAGGGTTTCCCAGGTGTACGGGCTGCCGGACAAGAAGTACTCATCGCCTGGAATAAAGCGATGGTTCTTATCAATATGCGCGATGCGGGACATGTCGTGCTCATCAAGATCGCACTCCAACGCCGCAAGGTTCTGCGCCAAACGCTCAGGGTTGCCTGACTTTGGTACAACGATAACGCCGTTCTGGATCGCCCATTTCAGCACCACCTGAGATGTCGTCGCGCCATGCTTCCCGGCAACCTCTTCAATCACTGGGTGGGCGAGAACAACATCCTGCTTCTGCGCGTCCGTCAGATCCGCAGGAACACCACGCCCAAGCGGAGAATAAGCGGTCAGCGCAATATTGTTGTGCAGGCAGTAAGAGCGAAGATCATTCTGCTGTAGGAAAGGATGCAACTCCACCTGATTAACAGCCGGAACAACCCGTGCTTCCATGATCAGGTCTTCCAGCTTATGCGTGCTGAAGTTTGAAACACCGATTGTGTTCGCCAAACCATCATCAAAGCACTCTTCCAACGCCCGCCATGTATCCATCAGCGGCACGTCCTCAAGCGAGTAATAATCTGCTGAGCTGGTAGGCTTCTTCACGCCCGTCTTCAGCGCCACAGGCCAGTGCATGAGGTAAAGATCGAGATACTCCATCTGAAGATCCGCAAGCGTCTTTTCCAGCGCGCCTCTCACATCTTCAGGCTTATGAAAGCTGTTCCATAGCTTGGAGGTGATGAAGAGTTCGCTGCGCTTGATGCCCTCTTCCTTCATGGCATCAGCAATCGCCTGCCCAATCTCAGCTTCATTGTCGTACATCATCGCACAATCGATGTGACGATACCCAGCCTTCAATGCCGCACGAAGTGCAGGATAAGTCTTACCCTCTCCAAAGTTCACCGTACCAAGGCCCAGCATTGGCATCTTGTAACCGGTAGAAAGTGTCTTGGATCGCATGATGCCCCCTCAAAAAAGAAAACCTGCCAGCAAACGCCAGCAGGTTTCCTTACAACGTATTCAGCACCAGATAAATACCGATGCACATCACGAGATTTGGTTTCGCTTCATTTGAGAGCCGAAACCTCAAGCCACGTATTTGCTCAGCACTTCAAGAGCTGCCAACTTGCGGGAAAGATCCCCATCCAGCCATTGCTCCATAGCGCCAAGAACATTCTCCTGAGCATAACAACGCAAACACGTTGCTGCTCCGGGAATGAGAACGCCATTTTCCATCTGCGCAGCCTCAAAGATCTCGTCCAGATTACTAACATCTGAGTTTGCACTCACAAGCTCCAGAGCAGTCACACGCAAGCGACGGCGCGGGCTCTTAAGATAGCTACGCACATCAATGTTAGCATCAGGTTTTCCGGCCAAAACCTTTAGTGCGGAGGCAGAGACAGCGTCGGTCTTGTCCTTCAGCGCTGCCGTCACAACCTTCTCAGCTTCTGGATTTGAGGAGGTGCCAAGCAGCTCAACACGCATTGCACGCACAGCAACATCATTCTCTGGCGGCAAAGCAAGGATACGCTCGATCGCGTCCTCAGAAAGCTCAAGCCCGTTTTCAACCAGATGAACGAGGCTCTGACTTGCAGCAAACCGAACCTGCATCTGACGATCAGACAAAGCAGACACCAGCGCATCAATCAGTTCTGGACGCTTAGCATCACCACAAATGCGCAGAGCCAGCAGACGGATGTCCAAAGCAGGATCATCCGGACGCCCCGGTACAACGCGCTTCTTCTCAATCAGCTCATTTGCCAACTCAAGGAAGTGCATGTCCTTCTTGCCAAGATCGACGGGCTCTTCAGCCAACTTCTCAATCTCGTCCTCAGTGTTCAGGATCGCACCAAGTGTTGAACCCGGGAAGGCAACAACATTGTCAGGCAGATCTTCAACATTCTCAATAGCGCCCTCTGGCACGTCTTCAGCAACAACTGGATCAACACCAGCAGTGACCTTGGCAACCAGCTCTTCAGCAGAAGGCTCTTCGGCTACAACATCTTCCTCAGCCACAACTTCATTCGGCGCCTGAGGCTCAATCACATTGCCTTCGCGGTCGATCTGAATGCGCGGCTGCTTGCCGTCACCCTTGCCATTGCTACCGAGATCGGACGGATCCTTCTCTTTTGCGCTATCGAGAATATCCTGATCATGCGCTTCTGGCATCAGCTTGCCAGAAACTGCCCAAACCAGTTGTACAGCAGCATTGTCCGCAATATCGCCCTCACCTTCAGCCAGCTTGGCCAGAGAGTTCAAAGCAGCAAGACGGATTTCCTGTTCTGCACTTGTCACCTGCTCCTGCAAAACGGCTAAACCATCAACACTCGGCTTCTCACCGTGAAGCACAATAAACGCCTTCAACACCGCCTCTTCTTGACGGTGGACAGCAATCTCGCTCAACAAAGCTGTCGCAGCTTCAGTCTCAACTTTCGCAAGCACAGGCACCAGCGCAGCAACAAACGCATCACTCGCACTGCGCAAAGAGCGTTCAATCCGCTCAATCAGCGCATCCGGTTTGGTGATATCAGAAGAAGCCATCCGCCCAAGCGCCATAATACGCAGGGTTTCTTCCTCGTCTTCAAAAGCAACCGTTTCAAGCTTTGAATAGGAAAGTTTGCCAGATGCCTTCAGCGCCAAGCGACGCATTTGCGGTTCACTATCAGCCAACAACACAGCCAGGTCAGCTTCCTCACCACGGGCCATCAGCACTTCAGCTGCAGCAACACGCACATCGGGATCAGCATCTGCGAACAAAACGCGTAGGATCTCACCAACCCGCTCATCCTTCGCTGAGGAAAGCGCCCGAGCCGTATGTTCACGCACACGCGCAGACGCGTCCGTCGCCAGGGATGCCAGTTCAAGCAGTCCAGCAACCCCCATTTCAGAAAGCGCCATGGTCACTTCCGGCCAGACTTCCTGACCAAATGGATCGCGTGCAGCTTCCAACAAAGCCGCAGCAGATGCTTCACATTTCAACGTACCAAGCGCCAGAATGGATTTTCGCTGCACATCCAGCCAGTCATCCCATTCAGCGCCGTAACCGTCCCATGCAACATCATCTTCGCAACGGTCTTTAGCCAGCTTCGTCAGCCAGTCTTCCGCAACTGTCCCGCCAACAATTGCAAGTCCGTCAATGGCAGAAAGCTTCACTTCCAGCACTGGATCGTTCTGCAAACTCCACAGCAGAACATCAGCATCCAGGCCCTTGCCTGCACTGATAAGAGCTTCAACCGCATCACTGCGAACGTCTTCATCTTCATCCCGCAGAGCTTCTGCAAGTGCTGCCTGAGCAGTCGAAGTGCCAAATTTCCCAAGAATTTGAGCGGACAAACACTTTTCGCGCTCTTCGCCGTTTGCAAGCAACTCACACAGGATTTTTACGAGCTTTTCAGTAGCTTCACTCTGCTCCACTGCAAAATCCTGATCTAAATGCCTGATGGAAACCGTCATGATTGGCTTTTCTCCTCAAGCGTATTCCCGAGTAGTGGACTCCGGTTTTCGGGCAAGAATACGCAAAACAAAAACTTAAAGCAGGTTGAAAACAAGCTGATTTAAGGCCCACTTCTGCAAAACGGCTCAAGCTCGCAAGCCCCTTTGCACAAGCGGAAAAGAACTGGCGGGGTAGCCCCGCCAGCTCCTGATTTCCTATGCAATATCGCGACGTGCGAAAGACATAGACCGGAAACTATCCTTGTATGGGCTTGTGCCGATCTTTTTGATGCGACCAACACCCATCTTGTAGTTGTAGTTACCGCTGATCCAGTCCACCACGCGGCCAGACAGAGCATTTGCTGGCTGTGCAGTGTGCAGGAAGTCCATGTAAAGCATGCCCTTCTTCAGCGCCGGGGTAACAATTGCTACCGCAGTAATAGCGCCTTCAGTCAGCTCGATATGGCCTTCATCCATCAGTTTGGTAAAGGTGAAGTCATCGCCTTCGATGCCCACTGTGGTGTCTGTCTGAACCGGAATACGGTCAGAGAAGAGCATCACATAGTCACCATTCTCGATACCGCGCTCTTTCGCATCATCTGGGTGGATTTCAACCCAGTTTTCAGGCCAGCGCTGCACGATGTAAGGACGACGGCGGTCATCATAACCAGACTGCCAACGCTCGTTGATACGACCGGAAGTCACCCAAAGCTCATCATCCTTAGGCTTCATCCATGCCCAGTAATCGGAGAACAGGCTCCATGGGCTCTTCTGGATGTTGCACTTACCAGTTTGAGAGTTGAAGTGAGTAAGCTTCTTGTTGTAGCGGTTGGAACCGGTTGGACCAGTCGCTGACAGTTCACGGGTTGTGTCATGCAAGCGCTGGGTACCCTGAAGGGTTCCGTCTTCGAGCATAACAACTGGGCCCTGAATACCGTCAGTACCGAACTCAGCAAACTTCTCGTGAAGAGTTTTGCCTTCCTTCTGAGCAGCAACCTTCAGCATAAAGAAGTCTTTACGGCTGCCACGGGAGAAGCGGGCTGCTTCTTCAAGTACCTCGTTGGAGTCTTTCCAATCGTACCCTTTGAAGCCCATTTTCTTCGCGAGGTTCGCAACAATCCACCAGTCAGGTTTCGCTTCACCCGGTGCATCGTAGAATTTTGGATACAGACGCAGACGACGCTCACCGTTTGCACGGGTGAATGTATCTTCGCCCCAACCAGCAGCTGGGAAGACGATATCTGCGAAACGTGCACCAATTGGATCTACGAGGTAGATGTCCTGGTTCACCACAACCATACCACCGCTATCTACACGCTTTTTCAGAGTGTCGATGATGGTTTGCTTGTCGTAAGAACGCACCTGATTTGGGTTCTGAACGGTCAGCTCTTCAAACTTTGCAGCAAGAGACTGGGAACCACACATGGACTGAATCCAGGTGTTACCAATCACGTGAGCAAAGCGGGTGTGACCACTCATCAGATACCGGTCGGTATCCATTGCGCGACGACGACGGCCTGGCAGCTTCTCAGGAGACTTGTTGCGTGGGTAAGACCCACCCTTCAAGCCACCACGCTGGTGACCACCAGCACGGCCAATGACCTGCCCCGGACGACCGCCACAACCCGTGATAATACCAAGAGACGAAATCGCATTGGTGTTACCGGTGTTGTTGGACCAGTAGAAGCCCTTTTCGATCATAATGGACGTCTTAGGACGGGAGCCATCATCACGAGGTTTAGCCATCCACTCAGCAGCCTTGTAGATTTTCTCTACATCGATCTGAGCAGTTTCAGCAGCTGCGGTTGGCTCAAACTCATCCTGAGCCATCAGCCACTTAACAAAGTCGTCGTAACCTTTGGTCTGGAATTTGCCCCAGGTCGTACGCCACTGCCATGGAGTGTTACGAGTACCCTGACCGAAGCCTGAGGAGCTCTCCCACTTGTTGTTGACCCAATCGCGGATCCATTCAGCGTCCTGCCAACCATTTTCGATGATCACACGAGCAATCGCGTTCACAACGAGAAGGTCAGTACCCGGCTGGATGTCTAGCCACAGACCACCATTCTTCTCCGCATAAGCCACACCAGCAGTACGGCGCGGAATCATGAAGATTGTCTTTTGACCGTTCTGGATGGCTGGCATAATCCAGTCAGTGAACAGAATGGTCTTGGACTCGTATGGATCGGTACCGCAGATCATCAAAGTCTCGGCATCTTTCCAGTCCTGATAAGAAGGACCAAAGTTGTCGAAACCAGCATCACGGAAGCCCGGAGTGGACGTCACATCAGATGGAGTGTCGTGGAATGTGAAGTTCGCAGTGCTAACAGAGCGAAGAGCATACTTGGAAATCGCGTAGGTGTTTTCCATGTAGCCGTAGGAGAATGTTTTCACGCAGAAAGCGTTCTCGCCGTGCTTCTTGATAGTGTGCTTACCAACTTCCGCTGCAATTTCCAACGCCAGATCCCAGGTGACCGGCATCAAAGTGCCGAACATGCGGATCATAGGAGACTTCAGACGATCACGAGTTGGGGTCTGAGGGTTGTAAACCTTCTTCGCCAGCGCACCACCACGGATGGAAGAGTTACCATTGATGTTTACATGCTTGGTATCTTTATCCGGAATGATGATCACATGGTGAGGTTCGCCCTTGTGCAGCACAACGTTGTACTGGTTCGGAGCAACCCATGGGCCTAGCGGATCAACCGGGAAATCGACGCCAAAGGCGTTTTCAGCGGCTTTTTCACCACCTACTTTTCCGGCCTTAACAGGCCAGCGATAGATCTTATAACCACACGCTACGATGCAATAATCACAAGCAGTGGAAAGAACATCAGCATCTACCGGAGGCAGCGGAATGTTTGTTCCAGGAATGTAGTAGGGAGTTGACATGATTTACTCCTCACCCTTTGAGATTGTCGTAGCGGCCATAGATCAGCCCGAACATACCAACAGCGTAAACATCGTCGCCGTCCAGCTCGAGAAGAACCTGAGGCAAGCTCTGGTAAGCCTGGCCGGAGATGAAGATACCGTGACGGGTTAGGTCAAAGGTGGTCAAATGCAGTGGGCATGGACCCAGAGCCTTATCACCTTTCTGATAGGTACCCTGCAGCGGACCACCCTGGTGAGTACAGGTGTAGTTGAACGCTACAATGTCCTTGTCAGAGCCAATACCGCCACCAGCTTCCTTGCCCAACTTAACAATCATGGACTCGCAATAAGCGCCTTCGTCCGGATAGTTAAAGTCGAGCGGTTCGTCTTCTTTCAGCTCAGAAAGCTTACAAATGAACTTGCGCTCATAAGTGGAGACCATCGCAGGCACCTTCGCAGAGGAAGGACCAGACTTGAGAGCCACCATAACGGTGAAGGTAGAAATACCGGAAGTCAGCAGGAACTGACGGCGTGTCATCACACAACGCTTGCCAGTTTTTGCAATTTCCTCAGGGCCGTTCACGACCTCAATCATCTCAGGAGAGACGGACTTAGGTTGATGTGTCATCTCCATCTCCTCTTAATTCGTTACAGCCGGAAGCGGTTCATACTCAGGAAGATCAGGTGTTTCCATGAGAAGACGCTCGCCAGTGAAGCTTTCTACGAAGGCCACCAGATCAGCTTTCTCTTTGTCGGTCAGACCGAGAGGCTTAATCAAGTCGGTTTTCGTTGCAGCCCAGTCGTTAGTGCCACCACCCTGGTTGTAGAATTCTACGACGTCTTCCAGAGTTTCCAGCATGCCGTTGTGCATGTAAGGAGCGGTGTACTTGGTGTAACGCAGAGAAGGCACACGGAACTTGCCGAGATCAGCATTCTGCTTGGTCACGAAGTAAAGGCCCGGATCGTCCTTCCACTTGCGGTATTTCTCTTCCGTGGAGCCTTTTGCAAAAAGCTCGAAGCGGAAGGTGATTTGCGCAAGTTCATCGTCTTCCCAACCGTCATAAGCTGGAACGCCGAGGTTGTAGTACTTCTGGTTGGAGATCAGAGCACCATCATGACAGGTAGAACAACCAGCCTTACCGGTGAACAGTTCCATACCGCGCTTCTGCTTATCACTCAGAGCATCATCATCGCCGAGCATGTACAGATCAAACGGAGTATCACGCTGAACGATTGACCGCTCAAATGCAGCAATCGCCATATAAGCGTCACGCATCAGAGGGTATTCGGTACCGAACACATCGTTGAAGCGCTCACGATACTCAGGAATAAACGCAAGGCGCGCTTCCATCATGTCGTCTTCACCGTTACCGGCAACACCACCACGAGCAGCTGTACGGGCTTCTGCTTCCAAAGATTTGGAAACACCAGTCCAGAACAGGTTACCGTAATACGCAGTATTCACGATTGTTGGTGAGTTACGCCAGTGAACTGTACCCGGATAGCCAAGAGAGATCTTGCCAGGGAAATCCCAGCCAAGCTCTGGCAAGTGACATGCCGAACATGGCATCGCACCGTTACCGGACAGACGTGGATCGAAGAACAGGAGCTTGCCCAGCTCAACCTTTTCAGGTGTCATTGGGTTATCTGGTGGAGAAGGAGGCTCACCCAAAGGAGCCAGTTCTGCCGGGCGTTTTTCAGCCGCTTGAACACCAGCTGCAACTGCAACAATGGAAACACCAGCAAGTGCAATCACACTAATGGTTTTTTTGAATGTTGTCATTTTAGCAGCCCCCTAGTTCTTCTTGTTTTTCCAGTCTTCGATCAACTCGTAAGAGTAGTCGTCGGCTGTCCAAACATATTCAGGAGTATCGAAGCTGTCGCCAGACAAAGTCTTCAGGAACGCGACCAGATTAGCCTTTTCGCTGTTCTTCAGATTGAGAGGCTTCAGACGTGAGTCTTTGTTGACATCATCACCGCCACCCTGGTTGTAGAAATCTACAACGTCTTCAAGTGTCGCCAGCATGCCGTTGTGCATGTAAGGCGCGGTATAAGTCAGCTCACGAAGAGTTGGGGTCAGGAAGGAACGCTTGTTCTCTTCTTTATGATCCCGGATGAATGCACCCTGATCTTCACGCAGGTTCATGTAGTTGTTAACGCCCATGAACTTCGCGTAGGTCACATAGGTGATGTGACGCAGAGGATCAGACCAGATATCAGGGTTGTTAGGAACACCGATATTGTGTGGCTGATCATCTGTGAAGCGGTTGCCGGAGTGACAGGAAGAACATCCTGCTTTGCCCATGAAGAGTTCATAACCGCGTCTCTCAGCCACGGTCAGCTCACCACGGTCAAACGCGGAACCTTGAGATGTAATGGATTTAAGGAATGCTTCTAAAGCACCACGAGCACCACCGTTAGATGGTTCGCCCTTACCCGCAGCTTTAAACATTTCAACGTAAACAGGATCTTGCTTCATGCGTTCCTGCATGATGCGCATATCCATGTTCATGATGTAGGTCTCTGTGATCATACCACGAGAGACATCGTTCAGGTTTGTACCTAAACGGCCATCATGCATCCAGGCTGCCCGGTGTCCGACATTCGCCAGTGTTGGCGTATTACGGAAACCTTCTGTACCTGTATATGCAGTAGAAAGCTTTTCGCCGTCTGTGAACCCCTTAGCTGGATCATGACATGTTGAACAGCTAAGGTTGGTGTCACCAGACAAACGGCTATCATAAAATAAGCGTTTTCCCAGTTCTACAAGAGCAGGTTTCTGCTCTATCTTTGCAACAGGCCCTAAATCTGTTGCGAATGCCGTAGTGCTTGTCATCAAAGCAATCGACATACTGACGAGAAGGCGCATTGTTACCCCCAGTTTGGCTGGGATGATACTAACAAGATTCGTTGTCAGGCAGCATCGATCCCCGAATACGCATTATTTCTGCATGGAGGTGAAGTACTTTCATTGATTGCAATCAGAAGTCAGATTTAGGAGTTCTAAAGAATGATATTTTTTCACGCTCATCCGGTAACAAAATGTTGAATAAAAGTAATCCTTGGAATATTGATTTATATCAATGTCCTTGACTGCAGGGGACTTTACGCCAAATCACGTAATAAGCGGGGAGCTTAACGCATGTCGGGGACAACCCCTCCAAAGATAGCGTCATCACTTGACCATCTTTCGTTTGAATGTGTTCAGGAATCCTGCGGTTTTAAGGGCGAGGAATGCCTTTGTCGTCCGATGCATCATCATTTCGAAAAAGCAGAATTACGTGCCGCCAGAACCATCGAGCTGAACGAGGGTGATCAACTGGCGCCAGAAGACTTTCCGGAACCTGTTGTATTCGCAGTTCTCAATGGCGTGATCGCTGTTGAGAGCCACTTAAGTGATGGACGCCGCTCCCTACTCACACTTCGCTTCCCAGGTGAGTATCTGGACATGAACCGTGCAGACCGTCACGCATCTGGTGAAGTCGTCGCTCTTGCGCCAACTTCAGTGAAGCTGGTTCCACGCAATGTCTTCGAAGAATTGCTGTTGCTGGACTCCAACCTGCGCCGCATCTACTGGCGCCGCGCGACTGATATCATGCACCAGCAGTTCGACCATTCCTCTGATCTGGGCAAGAAAACCCCAACAGAGCGCATGGCTTCCTTTATCTTTGAGCTCCGCAACCGCATGAGCATTCCACGCTTTGTGGAAGAGTTCACTCTGCCAATCTCCCGACAATCCATTGCTGACTATCTCGGCCTGCGTGCTGAGACCGTAAGCCGTGTTCTGAAGAGTTTGGAGAAGGAAGGCGCAGTCAAGCTCATTGGCAAGCACAAGATTGCCGTTCTGGACTTCAAAGGCCTGCGTAAAATCGCCAATGGAGCACGGCCGCGCCTGTCAAACCATCGCTGATCTGATCGCGCGACTTTAAGAGCTGGTCACAACGCCAGCTCTTCCCACCCTACTTACTCTTCTTCTACATTATTTATACGCGCAGTGATCTCATTCAGGCGTGTCAGGCTTTGCATCGTCATGGGCAGCATAATGGCCGCCTCCACGAACTCCCATGAGTAAGCCACGATGGAAAATATCATGCCTGTACTCATGTCAGGCAATCCAGCCGCCAGGATCAAATTGGACACAATAAACGCAATCTGAAACAGGAAAATCACACCATAAACGATGGCTTCCGTGTCAGAAAGACGAACTTCATGCATTCTTAGCGCACGCAGATGTCTCCAGACACCACGCCGACTCCCTCTCTCAAGCACATGCACCTGGTTCTCTGTCTCTGCATTCAGGGCGGAATTGAGTAAATAAAACCGACTGTTAAATGCCGAGTAAGTAAGCAGCATCAGAACGACGACAGTAAACGCCGACGTTGACAGCCACAAATGGAACCCTGCAAGCACCACGAGAGCGACAATAATCTGGATAACAGCTGAAAGCACTTCAGGTACTTCCTCCTCCAGATAGTCCACCAGCTCTCTGCTCATATTCAACCGCGCCGCTCGTTTCGAAACCGGCTTAGTCTGGTGCCTCTGATCCAGCTCCGCCCCCAAGTGGAGTCGGATTGTGCCATAGGCGCGGGTATCGTAAATCCGGCGCGCTACCGCGATCACCGTCAGCCCAACAAGAACACCACCCATTACAATGACATGGTCGAATGCCCCTTGAAGCAGGCCATCAATGGCAAACCCGATGAGCAACGGGATCAGTGCCATCAAGAAATTCTCTGCAAGAACACCCGCCCATGTAAGACAAATCCGATAGGGAAATGTCTTCACAAGGGTAGAAAGTCCAAGATGTCCTTCTAAACGCATGATGCCCTCAACACACAAATAATAAATTGTCATTTTAGATAATCTATTATCACACTGTGTCAAGGCCTGCTCATTCGGCAGTTAAGCAACCACCTCTTCAACACCAACCAATTCAAAGGAGCCAATCGGCGTCTCAACTCCGTTCAGCAACACTGCCAGCCGATGTTCTCCCTCATAATACCGACGTGTTGTGATTGGCCGAATGCTATGTTTGCCTGAAGCACGAAGCGTCTGCCCAGCGCTCAACTCGCCTCTCCGCCATTTGAACACCTTTGGGGCCAGTGCCCCATTCGCTTTGCGATGGTAGATGACAAAGTCGAGCACAAACGGAACTGCCTTCTCAGAGGCATTGCTTATCTCCGCAGAAAAGGTCAGCCCTGATCCATAGACCACCTGATCAGTATCCAAGGCACTGCGCACCACACGCGTATGCTCTGCATCATACCCCAGCACAGCGAGGCTCGGCAGATGAGCCGCCTTCACATTGCTTCGCAACGCATGCCTTACCAGCCGCAATCTGCGCTCGGTTGATTGCTCGAGCCAGCGCCCGCAAACCTCAGCAGTTAAATCAGGGTGATCCTTGGAAATGTCGTTCAGATGATTGGCAACAGACCGGCGCACATACTCAGTCTCATCATCTTTAAGCTTCTCTAACAATGGCAGGCACTTATCAGGGGTCTCGATAAAGCCCTTTAATCGCTGTCCCCATGGCAACCTTGGTCGTGTTCCTTCAGAAACAAGCCGCCGCACATGCGCACATTCATCCTCAGCCCACTCTGCAAGAAGCGTCATCACCTCCTCTTCATAGCGTTCAATAAACGGACGAATAGCAAACTCAGCTGAAAAGCGACGCGTCATCTCTTTCATAGCAGCCATAGAGAGCTCAAATTTCTCTAGGCCATAAAGCAACACATAATCGGAGAATGGCATTGTGACGAAGCCGGAAAGCCCGCTTCCATCATTCTCCCAGACTGGCTCATCCTCCATAGCCAATGGAGCGGAGAGCGTCGCCATCATAACCCGCAGCGCTTCGCTATAATCCTCAGGAAGATAACGACGCAAGCAACGCGCCAGATGGAGCGAGCGCTCTTTCAGCTCCAACTCACTCAATCCATCCATGGCTTCAACTGTGAAACGAGAAGCAATAAATGAGGGATGAACCTCTGCCAAAGCAGAGGCCATCCGTTCAATTGATGCTTGATTGAAGACCTCTTTAAAAGGCTCAGCCATAAGTACCCACCAGAATAAAGAATTCCATTGCACCAGCTTTGCGCGGCTGATGCTCACGGCTCATATCAATCAAAGAAAAATACGCCTGCCCGGCTTCATGTTGGCCAGCAGCAGCAAAAGCTTTCTCACTGGCACTGCTGTCTGCCCAAACAACAATATCAGCATAGGCACCATCCTCATGCTTCACCAAAGAACGGCGCACAAATCCTTTGTGCTCATTCAAAAACTCAGTCTGAAACCGCTCAGAAGCAGCAACAAGATCACTTTCACTCTTGCCCTCAGCAAGATGAAAAGGCGCAAACTCAATCACTTGGTTGGTCATCATTATTTTCCTTAAAAATTCGGATGACCTGCTTGTATGGGCATATATGTCATTTAACGTCATATTTCTTTTATGAGCAATGAAAGAAGCCGAGCAACCAGAGCAACAGCCCTAAAACGCCTTGATAGGCTTGAGCAGATTGAAGCGCTGCTCAAATCTGATGAGTGCCCGACAACGCATGATCTGGCAAATGAACTCGGGATCTCTCAGAGAACTCTGTTCCGGGATCTGGAACTGCTCCGCGAGCGTGGTTTGCCCATTGAGGCGGATAAAGGTCGCGGAGGCGGCATCCGACTTCAATCCCGCTGGGGTATCGGTCGGCTCAAGTTGGAATACAAAGAGGCGATAGACCTCCTTATCAGCCTCGCCATCGCAGAAAACATGCGCTCCCCTCTCCTGCTCGCCAGCCTGAAGCCGATCCGCCGTAAGTTGATAGCCTCCTTCTCTCCAGAGCTGCGCTCTCGCGTCGATACATTGAAGTCCCGCATCTGGATTGGCGAAACAGCCTCCCTTTATGTCTTTGGATCTTTTGAGGAATTTGACAGCGAAGCAATAAGTCCGGTCAACGAAGCCTTCTTGATGAGCAAGTACATCGACATCGCGTACAGCGATCAGAACGGCAAGCTATCCCACCGAACCATCGAGCCGCACTACCTCTTCCTGAGCTACCCTGTTTGGTACATCATGGCCTGGGACCACCTTCGCGATGCCGTCCGCACCTTCCGTTTAGACCGCATAAAATCCGCCCAAATGCACGACAAAAGCTTCACACAAAAACCCAAACAACCCTTCATAGACGCCATCGACGGCATAGAACCAACAACGCCTTAAGGGCTTTCGCATCTAGTCATCAAAGCTTCAACAAACATTCATAGGCCTGCCATGCGGTGCCCCTAACCAGAAAGCACTTAACCGCAAAACTATTCTGACAGGGGATTTTTCATGCGCGTTCTTCGCACTTCACTCTTGGGCGGCATTTCCGTTGCTATGTGGGCAGCTGGCCTTTCTGCTGCAAATGCATCTGAAGCAAAGTTCTTTAAACGCATCGCGACCATGCCAGTTTATGAAACTCTGGCGGAAGGCGTAGACCGCAAATCCGAAACCGTGGCTGAAATCATTGCTGCATCTGAAGACGGCAAGACCCTTGCGTTCACCGATGGACCACAGGAAGCAATCGTCTTTCTTGATGCAACCAATCCTGCACAGCCAAAGCCAGCAGGCCGCACAGCGCTAGGTGGCGAGCCGACTTCTGTTGCAATTTCAGGCAATTACACGTTCGCAGGCGTCAATACCTCTAAGAGCTACACCGAACCGTCTGGCTATGTCACTGTCATCGACACAGCAACAAAACAGATTGTTGCGAAGTGCGATGTCAAAGGCCAGCCAGACTCCGTTGCTGTGTCCAAAGACGGCAAGTTTCTCGCAATCGCCATTGAAAATGAGCGTGACGAAGACCTGAACGATGGCGCTTTGCCGCAGATGCCCGCAGGTTTCCTCACAATCTTCGATCTGGACCAAAACGGCATGCCGAAAAACTGCGATGCCGTGCGTATCGTGGAAATGACAGGCCTTGCAGCTGAAGGCGGAGATGATCCGGAACCAGAGTTTGTTTCCATCAACGGCAACAACCAAGCCGTTGTTACACTTCAGGAAAACAACCACCTCGCAATCGTTGACCTCGCTTCTGGCAAGATCACCAATCACTTCTCTGCTGGTACCGCGACAGCACAAAACGTGCCGGTCAGGAAAGCTCGCGCCTCTGATGCGTCTGGATCAAAGATAGATATTCCCCGTGAACCAGATGCTGTGGCCTGGATTGATGATAATCGCTTTGTGACGGCAAATGAGGGGGATTACAAAGGCGGGTCTCGTGGGTTCACCATCTGGAACAAGGACGGCGCCATCGAGTTTGACAGTGGCAACCAGATGGAACATCTGGGCATGTCGCACGGGCATTACCCGGCCAAGCGTGCGCACAAGAAGGGCACTGAGCCAGAGGGCGTAACCGTTGGTAAGTTCGGCGGCGAGACCCTGATCTTCGTAAACTCCGAGCGCGGAAACTTCGTAGCAGTGTACCGCGACACCGGCACCGAACCTGAGTTCATCCAGTTCCTGCCAACGCACATCGGCCCAGAAGGCCTGCTGGCAATCTCTTCCCGGAACCTCTTCGTTGTTGCTAACGAGAAGGACAACGTAAAGGACAAAGTCCGTGCCCATGTCGGCCTCTATGAGTTTGGCGCGACCTATGCAGAATACCCGCAGCTGATCTCCAACATCGATCCGGAAACCAACGCACCAATCGGCTGGGGCGCAATCTCTGGCATGGTGGCAGACAAAACCGACGCCAACAAACTCTATGCCGTCTCCGACAGCTTCTACGACAACGCCCGTATCTTCACACTGGACGTTTCCAAACAGCCAGTTGAAATCACAGGCCATATGGATCTGACCGGCGGCACCGCCAAGAGGTACGACCTCGAAGGCATCGCCCTGCGCAAAGACGGCGGTTTCTGGTTGGCATCTGAAGGCAACGCAAAGAAGGAAATGGAGCACCTCCTGCTTCAGGCATCTGCAAATGGTGTCATCGAAAAAGAGATCAAACTACCAGAGAGTCTCATCACTCAAGCAAAACGCTTCTCTCTGGAAGGTGTGACCGAGTTCGAGATGAACGGCAAAAACCTCGTTGCAGTTGCTGTACAGCGTGAGTGGAACGACGATCCAAAGGGCATGACCAAGATCGGCATCTACAATCCTGCTGATGAAAGTTGGGGTTTCGTACACTACCCGCTGGACGCACCGCGCAGTGCAGCTGGTGGTTGGGTCGGCCTTTCCGAAATCACATCTCTGGGCCACGGCAAATTCGCGGTTCTAGAGCGCGACAACAAAGGCGGCAAGGAAGCAGCCATCAAGCAGGTTACTTTGATCTCTCTGGAAGGTGTCACCCCTGCCCCGCATGGCGTTGAGCTGCCAGTGCTGACCAAGAAGGTTACTCTCGATCTTCTCCCAGCCATGTCCGCAACCAACGGCCGGACACCGGACAAGGTTGAAGGTCTGGCAATCACCAAAGATGGTCGCATCCTCATCTCCACCGACAATGATGGCGTGGACGATGCAAACGGCGAAACCCTCTTCTTCTCCATGGGTGATGCAACTCAGCTGAACTAGCCGATTGAGATTTAAGAGACAACAAAGCCCGGTCGAGCAATCTGCCGGGCTTCGTGCTGTCTCAAGGCAACAGCGCAAAGCCGACGACCCTACGAAGCAACTCAGAACCAGTAGATATTACTACCTACAAACAATCTATACGTGCTGTATCAAACAATACAACCATCAACCAAACAAAATCACAACAATACAACCCCCAGTTAATATTGATTCTAAATAAACACGGTGGCCTTATGCCCATATCTAATGTAAATACAACACAAACAACTGTTCAAATTGAAAACAACGCAAGCCTCACGCAAGTTAATACTAAAAGCACACAATCCTCGAGCTCGAATGATTCCGCCTTAAAGGCAGAACCGGAACACAAAACAGGCTTCTACTAGGCACCCTTCGCATCTGAGGATGTCTTAGTTTTCGCAGCAGGCACCAATCAAGCCCGCAACACCGCTGGCAAGGAACCACGCCATATTATCGTGGCAAATGATGCTGCTAAAACCGAACTGGAAACGCTCAAGCTGCAGCTGGTAGAAAAGAACCAGGCACAAGCCAGTGACATTCGCGAAAAGGCAAATGCAGTCATCTCGGAGCTGAACCTTGAGGGATTTGAGCTTCTGGACTTTGTATCATCAGATGCCTACACAGACATGCTGAAGCTGGCACAAAACTATTCCTTTGAAGCAGATGTTCTGCAGCAGGCAAACATTATCAGCAATGAGAAAACCGGCATTCTGGGCACGCTGAAAAACGGTGAGAACAAAATCTACGTACTCGGCCACGGCGCTAACAGCTCTAACGAAATCTCCAGCAAACGAAGCGCCAGTGAGGAAGGCTATGAAACAGTTTCCTCAAAAGGGCTGGCTGAGCAACTCTCAAAAGGCGGTCTGGATAAATCATTCACCGATATACGCGTCGAAAGCTGCTACAGCGCAGATGCAACCGCGCCAGAGTCATTTGATCCGGAAGAACTGAAACTTTCCTCCGAACCTGGCTTCATAGATGCACCAGAGGATCCAGAACTCGACGGGACCAAAGTTTTCCCTTTTGCGCAGTCCTTAGCGAATGAACTCAAGAGTGCAGGCTTTGAAAGCCCGGAAGTTGCCGGTTACCACGGCGCGGGAAAAGCCTACTCAGAAGATGCCCATAGATACCAGACACTCCACACAGACGATGCACCAGTGGCCAGAAGCTCTGATGTGCGGCAGATATTTATTCCGGTCTGAACCTACAGCTTTCCAGAAGCGATCAGCCTAAGTGCATAAAGCCCAGCAGAACTCTTGGCCGGGCTTATTGCTTAGCCTTTACATTTTGCCAGCCTGCTCAGGATAGCGTCAGCATGTGTCCAGAGGATCGCACTCCCCTCCTCTGCAATCTGATGCAGCTCAGAACAGCTCAGGCGCGTGGCAAGGGTGCTGCCAAAGTCAGGCGAATGCACCGGGCTCGTATCCTTGAGGCCATACCATAACTGCACGTCCTGCTTGATGTTCTCAACGTTGAATGACCAGCGCCCCATCGCAAACCGCGTATCACGGGCATAGCCGGCTGCTCCCTGAGCGAAGCCCGAGGCGAGCGCATCACGATAAAGAGGAGCAAACGATGCTGAGGCATAAAACGCGCGGTCCTCTTCCCCGCTCATCCCCTCAATCATCTGCCACAGCCAGTCTGCTGTCGCCATGCCTGCAATGTCAGCCTCAAGACGGTCCGGAGCATCGCAAGCCAAAGAAACCATGCCTTTCAACTCTTCAGGAAGCTTGGCAAACATACCGGGAGAAGCTAGCTCATCCTGACCGGACACAATCGCAACCCCATCAACAAGACTAGAAGCTGCCAGTGCCAATGCAAAAGGCGCCCCCTGCGAAAAGCCAATCGCAAACGCCTGATCAGCCTCCACAAAATCAAGCAGTTTTTTGATATCCTCTGCCCAGCTTTCAAAGCTTTTCTCAGGATCTAGCCCGGACTTACCCAATCCCGGACGATCAACTGAGAGAACACGCAGCCCCAGATCCTTTGCGGTTTGCTCTCCAAACGGAATGGCAAAGGCCATTCCTGCACCTTGACACAAAATCACAGGCCGCCCATCAGCATCACCCCATTCACTCCATGCAAGGGCGCGATCACCGGGAAGATTTATTGTTCCTTCTTGCAGCTTCACAAGCGTATTCCTTAATGAAAATTCAAAAGCTAAATCAACGAGCTGAAACGCAGACTGCCCGGTGTTTCTCAACGCTTATTGACAGCACAACTCCGTTCTCTGGAAGAGGATGGAATTGTCGACCGTAAAGTTATGGAAGTTGTACCGCCGCATGTGGAATACTCCCTTTCAGAAAAGGGCAGATCCCTGCAGCCGGTCCTTCAGGCAATGGAAACCTGGGGCGAGAACGAGGTCAAAAACTTCCCGATCTCTTAATCCTTGCGCTCATAGTGATAGGTGATCTTGGGCTTGTTCTTGCCGAACAGGATCTTCAGGATCACAATGGGGATAGTGATGGCAATAACGGCCAGCATCAGGCCGGAGGCAAATCCGATAATGAGGAGGATAAATGCCAGTAAAGCCATCGCGAACAAAATCGCAATCACCCGCCCGGTTATATATTCCAGAAAATTCAGCATCACCATCTCCAACGGGCATATCTTCCAAAACCGGCGCCGGTTTTCGGTTCAGGATACGCAAATAAACATCCAAAACAGCACCGTTGCTATGTGCGCTGTTTTAGAGCTACCCAAAGGGTACACCACTAGAAGATGGCGATGCAACTGAAGAGAATCAAGCGTTCTCGTGCTTTTTCGCTGCCGGGTTATTCCCCCGCTCAGCATTCAGGTCAGCAAATGTTTTGCCAGAGGCAACCAGCTCCTCAAGCAGCTTCGCAGGCTGCCAGAAGTAAGCATCTTCCTGCGCATACACCTTGATATTATTGAGGATTTCCTCAAGCCCAATCTCATCCGCATACTGCATCGGGCCACCACGCCAACGCGGGAAGCCATAGCCGTAGATCAGCGTCATATCCACGTCCAGCGGCCGCAAGGCAATGCCTTCCTCAACCACCTTTGCAGCCTCATTCACCATGGCTGCCATGTACCGATCAAGGATCTGCTCTTTTGAAAGGTTTTGTGCGTTGATATGTTTTTCTTTGCGTTCCTCTGTCAAAATCTCAAGAACAGCCGGGTTTGGCGTGCCTTTCCGCGCACCTTCCTCATAAACGTAATAGCCCTTGCTGGTTTTCTGCCCAAACCAGCCTTGCTCACACATGCGGTCTGCAAATGTGAAATAGCGTTCACGTGGATCGCGGGTTGACGCCTTCCGCTTGCGGGTCGCCCAGCCGATATCCAGACCAGCCAGATCAGCCACCGCATACGGCCCCATCGGGAAGCCGAACTCCAGCATCACCTCGTCCACCTCAAACGGCGATGATCCGTCCACCACAACGGCATCAGCAGCTGCGCGATAAGTCGCAAGAATGCGGTTGCCGATGAAGCCATCACAAACGCCAGCGCGAACAGCAACCTTACGCATGATCTTGCCAAGCTGGAAACCAGTCGCAATCACATCTGGAGCCGTCTCATCCGCAACCACCACTTCCAGCAGCTTCATGATGTGCGCTGGAGAGAAGAAATGCAGCCCAATCACATCCTGCGGGCGCTTGGTCACTGCAGCAATGGCGTTCACATCCAGATAAGATGTGTTGGTCGCCAGAACAGCACCCTCCTTACAAACTTCATCCAGCTTCTGGAACACCTGCTTCTTCACAGTGATGTCTTCAAACACCGCCTCAACAACCAGATCCACGTCAGAGAGCGAGGCATAATCCGTGCTCAAAGACAGGGCTTCAGCAAAGATCCGCTGTTCCTGCTCTGCTGAAAGCTTGCCCTTTTTAACAGCACCACCAGTATTCTTGGCAATCGTCGCTTTCGCGCGGCCAAGAGCATCATCATCACGCTCAATCAGGGTAACGGAAAGCCCGTTCATCAGCGCACCGGTCGCAATGCCAGCGCCCATAGTACCACCGCCGATCACACCGATAGACTTCAACTCGCGTGGAGCAATGCCTTCAATTTCAGGAAGCTTACCAAGGGCTCGATCTGCAAAGAACGCATGTGACAAAGCGCGGTGTTGAGCAGAGTTCTTCAGCTCCATAAACATCTCACGCTCTTTCGCCATACCATCTGCAAAACTGGTCTGGCTGGCAACCTCAATGGCCTCAACACACACCACCGGTGATTTCTGACCACGAGCCCGCTTGGCAACCGCAGCCTTGGCATCAACAAACACCTGCGGATCAACAGCAGGCGCAACCAGCTCAGAGCAACGACGCAGCAGTGTTCCGTTATCAATCACAGACCGCGCAAACGCGAGGCCTGCTGCAACCGCATCAATCTCTTCGCTCACCTCATCCAGAATGCCAGCTGCTTTGGCAGCATCAGCACCAAGCTGCGCACCACTCGGGATCATATCCAGCGCTGCCTCATAGCCCGCCAAACGCGGCAAGCGCTGCGTGCCGCCAGCGCCCGGAATGATACCCAGATGCACTTCCGGCAAACCAACCTTGGCACCCTTCACCCCAACGCGGAAATGACAGCCCAGCGCAACCTCAAGCCCGCCGCCCAGTGCAACACCATGAATGGCCGCAATCACAGGCTTCGAGCAGGCTTCAATGCCATCAATCACATCAGGCAGATGCGGCTCAGTGGCCGGGCGCTTAAACTCACGAATGTCCGCTCCCGCAATGAACACCTTGCCAGCGCCAACAATCACCGCAGCCTTCGCTGCATCGTCTTCTTCAAACTGCGTGATACGCTTAACCAGATCCTGCCGGATCGCCAGAGACAACGCATTCACCGGCGCATTGCTCACGGTCATAACCGCAACATCACCGCGCAATTCATAGGAAACCTGACCTGATGACTTAAATGAAGAAGACACTCGAAACTCCCTGAGGCAAAGCGCACTCCCGCGCCGCACTATCACTCGCAATTCCACGTAGTTTAGCAGGGCACGGCAGGAATTCCAGTTGTAAAATACAATTCTAATATGCGGAATTACAAGAGAGAGGCTTGGTTACCCTCACCATCTACAACGGCTCGTCCAACCCATTCGGCAAGGAGATCCAAAGCACAGTCTGAGCCTCAGGTGAATGCCGCGAAAGGTGACCCTTGCCATGCGTATCCTCAATCAGCACGAACTCCCCAGCGCCGACTGTTCGAACTTCCCCGTCACTGGTTTCATACTCAACGGACCCATCAAGCCTCACAGTCAAAACCCGATCAGGCACATTATGCCATTCCACCTGTCTCATACCTGCTGGAATGTGAGAGAAACGGACGCGCGAAGCCGGATAACTGGCACTCACATCAAACGGAGTTGCTTCGGGATGCACCGACACTTTCTGCGTCGGTATCTCAACCTCACCAAAATGCGACTCCCCATCCGGCGTTGCGTAAATCCTTAGACACTTCACAGCAGCAGCCCCTTCAATCTGACCAAGACATCGCGAGATCTACCTACCATGCCGAAACCAGAAGACGAAACAAGTACTCCAGATAATACAATCCCCCTTCATAGCGACATCTCGGCATACCTTTTCAGCATGTCTCGCTTGGATTTTAAGGGGGAAGCATTCAAACGCAGCACATCGCTAAAAAACGAAACTGGTATGGTGTCTCCCAGGAAGCGAGAAGAATATATCTACGCCATCAATGCCATAATTGCTTGGATAAGCGGTCCATTGTTGCCGTAAAAACTAGCAACCATAGCTGCCATGAACTGATCAGCTTGAATTTGCTCCACGTCCATCGGAAAACCTGAAATTTCAAAGAGAATGCTCAGTAAGGTTAGCTGACAACGTCCATTTCCCTCTAGAAAGGGATGAACGGCATTTATTTCTGCAACATAATAAGCTGCACGCTTCGCAAATGTTATCGGGTCCTCAATCAGCGTGAGGTGATTTTCAGATGCCAGTTGAGCAAAAATCTTGACCATTTCCTGCTCAATAAACTCAGGATAGCAAAACCAGCTATCGCCTTTTCCTGTCCGAATTTCTCTCGGCTTCCCTGCCCAGTCATAAACGTCTTGGAAAAAATGATGATGGATTGCCTTGTAGTACTCATAGTCCAATTCACCAGCTGGTAAAGGTTCCTCAGAGCGTGTCAGGAACATAAGCTGCTCGAACTGATCCAGCTCACTTTGGTCGGTCAAATCTAGTTTATTTTTAAGAACATGTGTACCTGGATAGCATAGCGGATCTTCTATTGCATTATAACGGCTCATCACCTTGATTTCTTGCTAAAACTGCGAGAAATAGCTGAACGCAAAGCATCCCCCTTCAAGCCTTCGCTTTCATGAAGGGCAATCGTCCTCTCCCATTTCTTAGTCAAAGTCATACCTTCAACAAGCGCAAACCTTGATGCTTTTTTTTTGCCAAGCGGAGAGACAGAAATCCGTCCACTTACGGTCGAGCGTTTGATAATATTACTTTTCGTCATGCGCAAAGCTTAGCATAAACAATTAAAAAAATGCAAAAGCTGCTTTCTGTTACAACTGGTTAAAAAGATAAGAACCGAATCCCTCTCAATAAGAAGATACCAATTCGATCAGTGATCCAATATGTAGAATGTTCATTCCCAAAACAAAAAACCCGGCGCCTTACGACACCGGGTTTCTCGTTTAGTCTTGGAAGTGTATCCCCGAAAAGTGGATACCGGTTTTCGGACAAAGATACGCCCGAAAACGACGCTTACTTGGAAGCGTCTGCCCAGCTCTTGATCAGCTCGTCGTAGTCAACGGTAACCGGAGTTGGTTTTTCGTTAGCCAGTTTGGCTTTCGGTGCGCCTGGCTGGTTCAGCCAGAAATCACGATCCATAACTTCGTTGAGCTTAGGACCACACTCGCCCTGAACACCAGCACGCTCAAGACGCTTCAGAACTTTGTCCTGAGCAGCAGCAAGAGCAGTCATAGCTTCCTGAGGAGTTTTCGCGCCTGAGGATGCATCACCAATGTTCTGCCACCACAGCTGAGCCAGCTTTGGATAATCAGGAACGTTGGTACCGGTTGGGGTCCACTGTACACGAGCTGGAGAACGGTAGAATTCTACCAGACCACCCAGATTAGGTGCACGCTCTGTGAAGGACGCATCGCGAACGTCACTGTCACGCACGAAGGTCAGACCAACGTGAGACTTCTTCAAAGAAGTTGTCTTCGCAACGGTGAACTGAGCGTAGAGCCATGCAGCTTTCGCACGATCTTCCGGGGTAGACTTCATGAGAGTCCAGGAACCAGCGTCCTGATAACCCAGCTTCATGCCCTCTTCCCAGTAAGCACCCTTCGGAGAAGGAGCCATACGCCACTTAGGAGTGCCGTCTGCGTTCACAACTGGAATACCCTCTTTCACCATGTCTGCGGTGAATGCGGTGTACCAGAAGATCTGCTGAGCAACAGAACCCTGTGCCGGAACCGGACCAGCTTCAGAGAACACCATGCCTGGTGCTTCAGCCGGAGCGTACTTCTTCAGCCACTCGATGTATTTGGTGATGGAGTAAACCGCGGCAGGACCATCGGTTGCACCACCGCGCTCAACGGAAGAACCAGCTGGGGAACAACCGTTTACGCGAATGCCCCACTCGTCAACTGGCAGACCGTTTGGAATACCCTTGTCGCCAGCACCTGCCATGGAGAGCCACGCATCGGTAAAGCGCCAACCCAGGGATGGATCTTTCTTACCGTAGTCCATGTGGCCATAGACTTTTTCGCCGTTGATTTCTTTCACGTCGTTGGTGAAGAACTCAGCGATGTCCTCATAAGCGGACCAGTTAACCGGAACACCCAACTCATAGCCGTATTTCGCTTTAAACTGAGCTTTGATGTCTGGGTTTGTGAACCAGTCATAGCGGAACCAGTAAAGGTTCGCGAACTGCTGTGTTGGAAGCTGATACAACTTGCCATCTGGGCCAGTTGTGAATGAGCGACCGATGAAGTCTTCAACATCCAGAGTTGGCAGCGTAACCGCTTTACCTTCGCCAGCCATCCAGTCAGTCAGGTTACGAACCTGCTTGTAGCGAGCGTGCGTACCGATCAGGTCGGAGTCGTTGACGTAAGCATCATAGATGTTCTCGCCAGACTGCATCTGGGTCTGAAGCTTCTCAACAACATCACCTTCACCGATCAGGTCGTGAGTAACTTTAATGCCGGTGATTTCGGTAAATGCTTTTGCAAGAACCTTCGCTTCGTATTCGTGGGTCGCAATGGTTTCGGAAACCACTTTGATTTCCATACCTTTGAAAGGCTCAGCTGCTTTGATGAACCAGTCCATTTCCTTCATCTGCTCTTCCTGAGAAAGAGTAGAAGGCTGGAATTCGTCGCTCACCCACTTCTTCGCGGCTTCCATGTCTGCAAAAGCAGAGCTGGATGCGCAAATCATGGCTGCAAAGCCAACGGACGCTAAAAGCTGACGTCTCATATATATTCCTCCCGACTATATTTTATTGCACTGAAAGTTCCCCTAAACATCAGTGCGGAGAAAAAAGCTCAATCCTAAACCCAGCGGAACACGCAAAACGCGTATGCCACACAGACCAACAGAGCCCACCAAAGGTTTGCGCTAACAAACCCAAGCCAAAACAGGCAGATAAACGCACTGCCCAGCAGCGAAACAAACAAGCGGTCGCCGCGTGTCGTCTCAAATTTCAAAATCCCATGCCGGGGTGTCCCCCCCGGCACAAACCATTCCCAAACCGCCATGCTGGAGATCAGCAGGCCAATGGTGATGAAGAAAATCGCAGTCGGCGACGTCCAGGCCATCCAAGAAAAATCCATAATCGCCTCCCTGTTAAACGCGGCCCAGGGCAAAGCCCTTAGCGATGTAGTTACGTACGAAATAGATCACCAGCGCACCCGGAATAATTGTCAGAATCCCCGCCGCCGCAAGTACACCCCAATCCATGCCGGAAGCTGAAACCGTACGGGTCATCGTGGCCGCAATCGGTTTAGCTGCAGTTGTGGTGAGCGTACGGGCAATCAGCAATTCCACCCAAGAGAACATAAAGCAGAAGAACGCTGCCACACCGATACCGCTTGCAATCAAAGGCATGAAGATCTTGCCGAAGAATTTCGGGAAGGAATAGCCATCGATATAAGCAGTCTCGTCAATCTCTTTTGGAACACCAGACATAAAGCCTTCCAAAATCCACACAGCCAGCGGCACGTTGAACAGACAGTGCGCCAGAGCCACTGCAAGGTGCGTGTCAATCAGACCGAAGGCGGAATAGAGCTGGAAGAAAGGCAGCGCAAACACCGCTGGCGGAGCCATACGGTTTGTCAGCAGCCAGAAGAACAGATGCTTGTCACCCAGAAACTTATAACGCGAAAACGCATAGGCCGCTGGCAACGCAACCGCCACGGAGATAACCGTATTAAGCGCCACATAGGTGATGGAGTTGATGTAACCGTTGTACCAGCTTGGGTCCGTGAAGATCACCATGTAGTTGGCGAGCGTCGGCTCATCCGGCCACAAGGTAAACTTGCTCAGAATTTCCTGGTTGGTCTTCAGGCTCATGTTGAAAAGCCAGTAGATCGGCAGCATCAAAAACGTGATGTACAAAGTTGGAACGAGGAAAGCATAGCGGCTTCCGGTTCTCTGTGCCTTTGCGCGGGTCCGGCTGCGTGGAGCCTGTCCACCAGCAGCAACACCACCATCAATGACTGCAGTTCCAGTTGTTGTCGACATGGTGCTTACTCCTCGCCTGCGTAATGTTTCTTCTCAGTCCCAATGTTGTTCATCGCGGTGTAGAACACCCATGAGAACAGCAGGATGATGAGGAAGTAGACGAGTGACATTGCAGCAGCTGGCCCAAGGTCAAACTGACCAATCGCCATCTTCACAAGGTCGATACTCAGGAAGGTCGTGGAGTTACCCGGTCCGCCACCTGTAACAACAAACGGCTCGGTGTAAATCATGAAGCTGTCCATAAAGCGCAGCAGAACCGCAATCAGCAAGACACTGTGCATCTTTGGCAGCTGGATGTAACGGAACACCGCCCAGCGGGACGCCCCATCAATACGCGCGGCCTGATAATAAGCCTCAGGAATAGAAACAAGCCCCGCATAGCACAGCAGCACAACAAGGCTGGTCCAGTGCCACACATCCATAACAATCACGGTGGCCCATGCAGCAACAGGGTCCTGTGTGTAGTTGTAGTTGATGCCAAGAGAGTTGAGGAAATAACCCAGCAGACCAATGTCCGCACGGCCAAACACTTGCCAGATGGTACCAACCACGTTCCACGGCACCAGCAATGGCAGCGCCATCAACACCAGACAAACCGGAACGCCCCAGCCTTTTTTAGGCATACAAAGCGCAATACCGATACCCAGCGGGATCTCAATTGCAAGAATGGAGAAGGAGAAAATCAGGTTGCGGACCAAGGCATCATGAAAGCGCTCGGAGCTGAGCAGTTCCTGAAACCATTCAATCCCAACCCAGAAAAACTGATTGTTTCCAAAGCTATCCTGAAACGCATAGTTCACAACAGTCATCAATGGAATAACAGCGGTAAAGGCCACCAGCAAAAGAACCGGTAAAACCATGAACCAGGCTTTGTTGTTTACGGTCTTTTCCATGGATCAGGCCCCCTCGCTTACGAGCCAGCTGTCGGCATAAAGGTTCGTCTGTGTTGGATCGAAGAGAGCTGTCGGACTTTCCGGAATGCTCATGCCTTCGCCAACAATGGCGTTCAGCGCAACACCTTCCATCTCACCACGCAGAATGCGGTAGCGGCCGATGTCTTCAACAGCGTTGACTTTCAACGGCAAACCTTCTCCGGCACCGCCGAGTTTCACAAACTCAGGACGGATACCAACCTCGGTTTTCTGAGCGACTTTCTTCGGGTCGAGACCACATGGCAGCGGTACACTGTGTCCACCAACACGCGCCATGGTTCCATCCACCTCGCACGGCAGAATGTTCATGCCCGGAGACCCGATGAAGTAGCCAACAAAGGTGTGCTGAGGTTTGCGGAACAGCTCATCCGGCGTTCCAATCTGCACAACTTCGCCGCCATACATCACCACAACCTTATCCGCGAAGGTCAAAGCCTCGGTCTGGTCGTGGGTCACATAAACCATGGTGAAACCAAACTGCTTGTGCAGATGCTTCAACTGCGAGCGCAGAACCCACTTCATGTGCGGATCAATTACGGTAAGCGGTTCGTCAAACAGGATCGCGTTGGTATCAGAGCGCACCAGACCGCGGCCCAGCGAGATCTTCTGCTTCTCATCCGCCGTCAGGCCCTGCGCCTTGCGCTTTGCCTTGCTCTCCAGATCAATGATCCGTAGAATCTCGTTGACCTTCTGATCAACTTCAGCTGCCGGAACACCGCGGTTGCGAAGCGGAAACGCCAGATTGTCGTAAACAGACATGGTGTCGTAAACGACCGGAAACTGGAACACCTGCGCAATGTTACGCGCTTCGGTAGAAAGCTCCGTCACCGGCTTACCATCAAACAGCAGATCACCTTCAGAGGGTGTCAGCAAACCGGAGATGATGTTCAAAAGTGTTGTCTTGCCACAGCCGGAAGACCCAAGAAGCGCATAAGCACCGCCATCTTCAAAGGTCAGATTAACTTCCTTCAAAGCGTAATCGCTCGGGCTTGTTGGGTTCGGCAAATAAGAGTGGCGAATGTGGTCGAGATCAATACGTGCCATGCTCGCCTCCTTAAGCCGGTTCATGCATGAGAGACGCAACAGAGCGGCCCTCATCATCAAAAATCATGAAGTTCTTGGCATCCACAAACACGTCGATCTTGGCATCCACGTCTACGTTATGAATGCCATGTTCCAGCGCCACCCAGCGGTGGTTCAGGCATGTCAGATGAATGTAGCTCTCAGAACCGGTAATCTCGGAAACATCAACAACCGCAGGAAGACAAACAGCATCTTCACTTGGGCGCTGCAGGTAAAGGTGATGTGGCCGGAAACCTGCTTTGTAATGTCCATCAGGAAGACGCTTCTCTTCTTCTGATGCCGGAATAACCGTGCCATTTGACGTGCGGAACTCACCCCCGCTCTTCGTCAGGCCCAGCAGGTTCAACGGCGGATCAGAGAAAGTCTGCGCGGTAACGATGTCCTGAGGATTGCGGTAAACGTCAATGGTATCACCAAACTGCGAAACCTGCCCCTCATGCAAGGTGGCTGTACGCCCGCCCAGCAACAAAGCTTCTGTCGGTTCTGTTGTCGCATAAACAAACACAGCACCGCTTTCAGAGAAGATCTTCGGCAGCTCGTCGCGCAATTCTTCGCGCAGTTTGTAATCCAGATTCGCCAATGGCTCATCCATCAGCACCAGATGCGCCCCTTTGACCAGCGCACGCGCAATCGCAGTACGCTGCTGCTGACCACCAGAAAGGTTCAGCGGTGTTCTGTCCAGATAAGGTGTGAGCTTCATCAAGTCCGCAGCTTTGCGCACTTGCTTGTCAACATCAGCCCCTTTTACTCCCGCAACGCGCAGCGGGCTGGCGATGTTTTCATAAACCGTGAGAGCCGGGTAGTTGATGAACTGCTGATAGACCATCGCGACGTCGCGCTTGCGCACGGAAACACCGGTCACATCCTGTCCATTTACGAGCACTTGCCCTGCAGTTGGCGTGTCCAGCCCTGCCATCAAACGCATAAGCGTTGTCTTGCCTGACAGTGTTGGTCCCAACAATACGTTCAATGAACCACTTTCAAGACGCAAAGACACGTCGCGAATATGGTCCATACCGTCAACAGTCTTGCTGACGCCCCTTAATTCAAGCATGTTGCCCTCCCGGAACAGAAAGCGACCCGACTGCTTCCTGCGATACGCGCTGCTTGCACTGCGGTACCTTCATATTCCTGACTGTAATTCCAAAAAACAACTCGGTGGTCGAGCTGAATCTCTTAGTAAAGGTCCCAGCCTTTTAAAGAACTGCGCCGTTTTAGCAACGCTACGCATCTGTCAATTTTTCACGAGCCTCCTCGAACACCTTCAAGTTCTGCTTTCTTACGCAGCTCCGTCCCTACAAAGTGCCATTAGAGATCAAAATTAAACTACGTCCTAACCAACACGTCAATTTTCGTTTACAGTCGATTACGCGCATATTCGCGTAATTTCGAAATATAAGCGAAACCACTTAAGCGTCAATTCGAAAATTGACAAAACGAAACTCTTAGCTGTTATCCATTAGGATGAGAACGCACCCAGTGCGGCAGAAATGTTGAAGATCTGTCATTCTTGCATCTGTCAGCCTGAACCAATAACACGTTGAAAAGACTGCGCTGTTGACGCAAACTCTGATTTAATGAGCTAGCTAATATTTTCGCGGCGAAATAATTCGAACCTAAATTCCCTATTCAGATGTTCTCCACCGGGTGTGGTCAATTCATGAAACCACCTTGCTCAAACATCGATTCTGACAACCGCTTTCGGAGAGGCTCCCCTCTCCTTGCCCTCTTTCGCAAGTCCTCTTGCCCTCCAGGTAGATGCAACTCTATTGTCGTGCAGAGCAATAAAACCTGGGCAGCTAACTTTGGTCGCTCTGGGAGCGGGAACTGTATCATGGACTTTTGCCTACAGCTTTACAGCGCACGAAACTTCCAACCCTGGAAAGAGGTGTTTCAGGAAACAGCCCTCCTCGGCTATACACAGGTAGAAGGCTTTGAGGAGCTCTATCCCACACTGGAAGCTGCTCAGACAGTGCGAGACCTCCTCGATCAATATGACCTCGACATGCCCTCCGGCCACTTCAACCTCAAAGATCTGGAAGAGAACCTCGATCAGTGCATCAAGATCGCAGTCCTCCTCGGCATGCACACCATCTTCGCTCCCTACCTCACACCAGAACAACGCCCAACAACCAAGAGAGAATGGACGATCTTCGCGCACCGTTTGGAGCACATGGCCAACACACTCAAGCACAAAGGCTTCCACTTTGGCTGGCACAACCATGATTTCGAATTCAAACCTCTCCCCGATGACACCATTCCCATGGAGTTGATCATCTCGGAGGCCCCAACCGTGGAATGGGAGGTCGATGCAGCATGGATCATCAAGGCAGGCCTGGAACCTCTCGACTGGATCGAAGCCCACGGCACCCGCATTACAGCGGTCCACATCAAGGACATAGCCCCCGAAGGCGAAGGCGCGGATGAAGATGGCTGGGCAGATGTCGGCTTCGGCACCGTCCCATGGGCACATATTCTAACCGCCCTGCAGGAAAAGAGCCGTACCAAGATCTACATTCTGGAGCACGACGACCCGAATAATTTTCTCCGCTTCGCTGACCGTTCCTTAACCTCACTCAAAATGCTTGAGGGTGTGTAGGTATTTCGCCATAGACACGCCTTTCCCTTGCACTAAGGCAAATCGATTGTCTCCACTAAGGAGACGGCATAAGGGAGAGGTAGGATGAACAGACGAGAGTTTCTCGGAGCATCTGCCCTAACAATTCCCAGCGCCTATTACATGGGCATCGTTGCTGGACCTGTCTTCGCTGTAGCGGAAACAACAGACACCATCAAAAACGCAAAGGTCACCTACTTTGACGCCCGCCCCGGCGCGCGCTCCAGAGACGTTGGCTTCGATTCCGATGGCATGGTCTGGTATTGCGGACAGGCAGATGGCACGCTCACACGTCTTGATCCTGACAATGGAGAACTCCACCCGGTTTCACTGGGCGAAAACGCAGCCCCACACGGCGTGGTACTTGGCCCGGATAACGCTATGTGGGTCACCGAAGGCGGACAAAACGCCATCGCCCGCGTTGATCCGGCAACAGACGCCGTCACCCTCATTCCACTGCCTGCCGAATTCGCAGACGCAAACCTCAACACAGGCATCTTCGATCACGACGGCATCTACTGGTTCACCGGACAAAACGGCGTTTATGGCCGTGTTGATCCCGTCAGCCAAGAAATCGAAGTCTGGCCAAGCCCTCAAGGCCCCGGCCCTTATGGCATCACTGTCACCCCGCAAGGTGACATCTGGTACGCCTCCCTCGCTGGCAGCCATATCGCCAACATCGACAGAACCAACGGAAGCGCCCGCATCGTGACACCTCCGACAAAAGAGCAAGGCGCCCGCCGCGTCTGGTCCAACTCAGAAGGCAAACTCTGGGTCAGCGAATGGCTCTCAGGTCAGGTCAGTGAGTACGACCCAAAGGCAGACACATGGCGCGCATGGCGTCTCCCCGGCAATGACCCACTGCCCTACTCAGTCTATGTTGATGAGCACGATAAGGACTGGCTTACAGACTTCGATGCTGATGCAATCGTCCACTTTGACCCGGATACAGAAGAGTTTAGCAGCTTCCCAAGCAACAAAGCAGACGCCGACGTTCGCCAGATGGCAGGACGTAAAGGCGAAGCATGGGGTGGAGAATCCGGAACAGACATGATCGTCCGTATCCAGTTTGATGAAGCAGAAACAACACCATCCTGACCTACAGCGTATCGCCGAAAAGAGGGCGTTCAATCGGGCGCCCTTTTCATTTAAAAGGAAAATGCCATCTGGTCTTTGTTGGCACTGGTTCCATGCGGAATACCCTCATGATCCAGCAGCCAGATCTTCGTATTCAGTCCGCCGCCAAAACCAACCAGAGCACCATTCGCCCCAATCACCCGATGGCATGGAATAACAATCGGCAATGGATTCGCATTGTTCGCCAGCCCCACAGCACGGCTTGCACCCGGATTGCGAAGCGCTTTCGCAACGTCGCCATAGCTGCGCGTTTCACCAAACGGGATTGCAGCCAATTGCTCCCAAACGCTCTTCTGAAAGTCAGTACCAATCAGCTTCCAATTGAGGGAGAATTCTTTGAGCTCACCAGCAAAATAAGCTTCAAGCTGCGCAATCAAATCCGCATACGGCTTGGCATCCTCCACCCAGCCGTCTTCAACAAACCGCCTGCGTGCACTTTCAGGAAAATGAAGAAATTCCAACCCACCAGCTTCTCCACCAATCAGCAAAGACCCAACCGGGCTTTCATAACTGCAATATGTGATTGGCTCTGAAACATTGGTCATAGTCATTCTCTCCCCCGAAAACGCATGAAAAAACTCTCCACCACGATCAGCAGCGGAGAGTTCTTTAAAGCTTAGTGAAGGCATCAGAGCTTAGCAAGCTCACGCTCCTCAATCAGCAGCGTAAGTAACCTGTTTTTGAACACCAAGACCTTCAATACCCAGCTCCATCTTGTCGCCCGGCTTCAGGTAGGTCTCTGGCTTCTGCCCCATGCCAACACCCGGAGGCGTGCCAGTGGAGATCACATCACCAGGCTGTAAGCTCATGAACTGCGACAGATGCGAAATTACCTTCGCCACATCAAACACCATGGTTTTGGTAGAACCGTTCTGATAGCGATGGCCGTTCACTTCCAGATACATGGAAAGGTTCTGCGGGTCTTCCACCTCATCACGGGTCACAAGCCACGGACCAATTGGACCAAAGGTGTCAGCAGACTTACCCTTCACCCACTGGCCACTGCGGTGCAGCTGGAAATCACGCTCAGACAGATCATTGACCACGCAATATCCGGCCACATGATCCAGCGCGCCTTTTTCGCTCACATACTTGGTGTGTTTGCCAATCACCACACCCAGCTCCACTTCCCAGTCTGTTTTCACAGACCCACGCGGAATTTCAATGTCATCGTTCGGGCCACAAATAGCTGAGGTCGCCTTGAAGAAGGTCACAGGCTCTTTTGGCACTTCCATGCCCGCTTCAGCAGCATGGTCGGAATAGTTAAGGCCAATACAGATGAACTTGCCTACATTGCCGACACAGGCACCAATGCGCGGATTACCTTCCACCACTGGCAGGCTGGTCAGGTCCAGCGCCGCAATTTTTGCAAGACCTTCGGCGCTGAGTGTATCTCCAGCAATGTCACCAACCACACCAGAAAGGTCACGAATGTTGCCATCCGCATCCAGAACACCCGGTTTTTCAACGTTCAGCTCACCATATCTAAGAAGCTTCATATCCTACCCATTTTCTTATACTGACCAACCGCCATCAATGGCGTGCGTCTGACCTGTTGTAAACGCGCTATCATCACTACCAAGGTAAACAGCCAGCGCAGCAATCTCTTCTGGCTTGCCAATGCGTCCCATAGGTTGACGCGCAATAAAATCTTTCATTGCCTGCTCGTAATTGCCTGTGGCCTTCAGCCGGTCATGCAGGGACGGACTGTCGACCGTTCCCGGACAAATCGCATTGCAGCGAACACCTTTGGTCACAAAATCCGCGGCAATTGCCTTGGTCAGGCCAATCACTGCTGCTTTGGAGGAGCAATAAACAAACCGGTTCGGCACGCCCTTCAACGACGACGCCACAGACGACATGTTGATGATGGAACCACCACCATTTTCCAGCATGCCAGGAATCGCAGCACGGCAAAGGCGGTACATCGCCTTCACATTCAGATTGAAAGAGAAGTCCCACGCATCTTCATCACAGTCGAGAATCGTACCGCTGTGTACGAAGCCCGCACAGTTGAACAGAATGTCCAACGGCCCCGTTACTTCAAGAGTGTCACGCACATCATCTGCATTGGTCACATCCAGCCTCAGGCCGGTCACACCCTCAATCGCATTCAACTCTGTAAGCGCAGCTTCGTTAATGTCTGTTGCAAAAACCTTTGCGCCTTCAGCAGCATAGGCTTCCACCGTAGAACGGCCAATTCCCTGCCCTGCAGCGGTGATAAGGGCTGTCTTGCCAGTCAATCGTCCCATGTGTCCTCCCCCGGACTGAATCTCTCAAAATTTAGGCTCGGCCAAACGGACCTGAAACTCGGATTATTAGAGAGGAAGCACCGCTTATCGTCAAAACAAAAGGCAAGTGGCCCGTTGGCCCTCTCCCAAAGACCGCAGAAATCCGTCAGTTCGCCAAATCACATAATGGCATAACTTAAATATAAAAACTTCTTTCAAATGTAAATTAGAAATTGACAAGGTCGAATTTTGCGTCAAAAAATATGCTCACATCAAACAGAGCTGATCATGGCAGACACACAGACATCGCAAGACAAAGCTGAAAAATACCGCGCCCCTGCTTTGGAGAAGGGACTGGATATTCTGGAACTGCTGTCCCAGTACGCATCCGGCCTGTCTCAGGCAGAGATCGCAAAAGCACTCGACCGGTCCCCCAATGAGATCTACCGCATGCTCACCACACTGGTGCGCCGCGAGTATGTATCGCGCTCCATAGAGGGCGACCGCTTTCAGCTCAGCCTGAAAATGTATTCCATGTCGCATCGCCACCCACCCGTCACACGGTTGTTGGAAGCGGCGGTGCCCATGATGCGCAAAACGGCCAAGGACGTTCACCAGTCCAGCCACATCGGCATGGAGCATCAGGGAGAGATCGTTGTTGTCGCCAGCGTGGAAGCGCCGGGCAACTGGAGTTTCGTCCTCAAAACCGGCTCGGTCATCGGCCTCTGGAACACAGGCACCGGACGGGCAATCGCTGCCTTCCAGAAGCCGGAGATCCGAGAGCTCATGTACAACCAGCATGAGCGTGCACTCGGAGAACCGGAGATGAGCCTCGATGCATTCCGTGCCATTCTGGATGAAGTACAGGAACAAGGTTTCGTACGCATGCCATCTGCCAGCACCGTCGGCGTTACAAATCTGGCCTTCCCAATTCTGGGACCAGATGGAAACGCGGTCGCAGCACTCAGCTGTCCATTCATGGAGCGCATTGACGATTTCAAAGCACCGGGAATTGAAGACGTTCAACAAGCCTACGCTCAGGTAGCGAAGGACATCACCAGCATTTACGGCACAGTGCCAACATAAGGAAATTGCTATGGGCTTGGGAGGGAAGCTGGCTCATCGACAATTGGGGGGAACAGATCTGCAACTGCCGACATTGGGAATCGGCGGCGCAGCATTTGGTGGGCTGTTCGCAACAGCTCCTCGCAAGGAGTCTATGAGCACATTGGATCGCGCCAAAGAGGTTGGTCTCACCTACATTGACACCGCCCCTTACTATGGCTTTGGCCGTTCAGAGCGTGTCATTGGAGATGCCGTGCGCAAGCACGACTACATCCTCTCCACCAAGGTTGGCCGCTTGTTGAAACCGGGCATGGCAGACAATCCGGCCCAGTTCGGCTGGCCAGACCCACTGCCCTTCCATCCGGTCTATGACTACTCATATGACGGCATCATGCGCTCCTACGAGGCCAGTCTACATCGCACCGGTCTCGACCGACTTGATATCCTGTTGGTGCATGATATCGGCACTGCGACCCATGGCCTGGAAGAAAACCGCCGCCATATGAAAAAGCTGCAAGGCGGTATCAGGGCTCTTCAAGAGCTCAAGTCCTCAGGTGCTATTTCAGCAATGGGCCTTGGCGTGAACGAGACCGCCATTTGCATGGAGCTGATGCAGCAGGCCCACTGGGACGCCTTCCTCCTCGCAGGCCGTTACACCTTGCTGGAGCAAGCCCCTCTCAAGGATTTGCTGCCTGCCTGCACAAAGGCTCAAACCTCCATCATTCTCGGCGGCCCGTTTAACTCAGGCATCCTTGTTGGCGGCAACACCTGGAACTACGCAAGCGCACCGCCTGAAATTTTGGCCCATGTAACAGCCCTGAAGGAATGCTGTCAGGAGTTCTCCGTTGATCTGGCTGCAGCAGCACTGCACTTCCCACTCGCACACCCTGCGATAGCCAGCGTCATTCCCGGAATGCGCAATCGCAGCGAGCTGGAAGACATCCTCAAATGGATCGCTGCCGACATTCCCGACGCCTTCTGGGCACGACTGAAAGAACGAGACCTTCTTCCCGCTGAAGCCCCGGTCCCGTCTGGCAATCTCTTCTTCGAACAAGAGGTGAAGCATGCTTAGGATCGATGCCCACCACCATTTCTGGAAGCTTTCCCGCGGCGACTACAGCTGGCTCACGCCAAAGCTGAACGTCCTGTACCGCGACTTCCTCACCAGTGACATCCAACCCCTGCTGACCCAAGCCAAGATGGACGGAACCATCCTCGTTCAGGCTGCAGACACAGTCGAAGAAACCCACTTCATGCTGGAGCTGGCCGCAGAACACGACTGGATCCTCGGCGTTGTTGGCTGGGTAGACATGGAAGCAGCGAACGCGCCAGACATCATCAGTGAACTCTCCCAAAACCCAAAACTCGTCGGCATTCGTCCGATGATACAGGACATTGAAGACGACGAGTGGATGCTGCAGGACAATCTGCGCCCCGCCATTCAGGCTCTCATCGACAACAACCTGACACTCGACCTGCTGGTCCAGCCCCGGCACCTGCCGCATCTAAAAACCTTCCTCAGCCGCTATCCGGACCTGCGCGCCGTCATCGACCATGGTGCAAAGCCGGATATCCGCAACAAGGCCATCGAGACGTGGTCCCAACACGTCGGCGACATCGCACGCACCTCCAAGGTCTGCTGCAAACTCTCAGGTCTCCTGACTGAGGCCTCCGAGAACGCAGAGATCGAAGACATAGCGCCCTACGCCTTTCACATTCTGAAATGCTTTGGACCGGAGCGCGTCATGTTTGGCAGCGACTGGCCAGTCCTTCTCCTCGCAAATACCTATCAAAACTGGGTGGATATGGTGGAGCAGCTCACTGCTGACCTGCCACAGGCAGACTGGGAGGCCATCTTTGGTGGCACCGCTGCAAAGTTCTATCTCACCAAAACAATGGAAACTCTCTGAAATGTCGGCACCCATTCCAGCCAGCGTCAAACTTCAGCCAGCGGACAACGTCATCATCGCCACAAGAGCTTTGCAGCCGGGTGATCAGGCAGGCAATCTTCAGGTCCTCGACAATATCTCCGCAGGTCACAAAATCGCCGAACACGACATCAAGCAGGGACAAGCGCTGATCAAGTTCGGTCAGACCATCGGCTTCGCAACAACGGACATTCAGGCAGGCGCCCATGTGCACTCGCACAACATGGAGTTCTCTGACCCCGGCGTGCACCACAGCTTCTGCAAGGACTACAAACCAACGCAATATGCCGAGCACCCGGAAGAGCGTACCTTCCTCGGCTATCACCGCGAAGATGGCAGTGTCGGCACCCGCAACTACATCGCAGTCCTCACCAGCGTAAACTGCTCCGCCACCGCAGCTCACCGCATCGCAGATGCTTTCAGTGATGAAGACCTGTTGCAGTTTGAAAATGTAGACGGTGTCGCCTCCTTCGCTCACGGCACAGGCTGCGGCATGGCAGGCGACAACGAAGGCTTTGCCAACCTCCAACGCGTCCTCTGGGGTTACGCCAAAAACCCAAATGTCGGCGGCGTTCTGCTGGTTGGCTTAGGCTGCGAGGTTAACCAGATCGACTTCCTGCTGGATGCCTACGGTTTGAAGCAATCACCAACATTTCAGTTCATGAACATTCAGGGTATGGGCGGCCTGCGCAAAACCATCGAAGCAGGCATTGAAAAAGTCAAAGCCATGCTGCCGGAAGTCAACAAAGCCTCTCGTCAACCGGCACCACTCTCCAAACTCATGGTCGGCTTGCAATGTGGCGGATCAGATGGCTGGTCCGGGGTCACCGCCAACCCTGCCCTCGGCTACGCCACAGACCTGCTTGTCAAATACGGCGGCACCTCGGTCCTTTCAGAAACCTCCGAGATCTACGGCGCTGAACACCTGCTCACCAGCCGCGCCGCCAACCAGAAGATCGCTGAGAAACTGGTGGAACGCGTCCGCTGGTGGGAGGACTACACCGCCCGCAACAACGGCACCATGGACAACAACCCTTCTCCGGGCAACAAACGCGGCGGCCTGACAACCATCCTCGAGAAATCCCTCGGCGCAGTCGCCAAAGGTGGTACCACAGCACTAGAAGGTGTTTACAAATACGGCGAGCCAATCGAAACCAACGGCTTCGTCTTCATGGATAGCCCCGGCTACGACCCAGCCTCTGTCACAGGCCAGATCGCCAGCGGCTGCAACCTGATCGTCTTCACCACGGGTCGCGGCTCCGCGTTCGGCAGCAAACCATCGCCTACAATCAAGGTCGCCAGCAACACACCACTCTTTGAGCATATGCCAGAGGACATGGACTTCAACGCAGGCTCCATCATCTCCGATGGCAGATCCATCGAAGAAGTCGGCACAGAGCTTTTCGAGCTGATGATCAAAGTGGCCTCAGGCGAACACAGCAAGTCAGAAGCCCAGGGGCTAGGCGACTATGAGTTCGTCCCATGGCAGATCGGTGCGGTGATGTAACGGCGCAGCTACCCTCTGAATCTAGTACGGTATTCGCGCGGGGTCATACCTTTCACCGCGCGAAACTGCCTGTTGAAGTTGGCCAGTGCCGAGTACCCTACATTATGAGCAATCATTGAGACCGGTGCATCGCCGCCGGAAAGCTGCGCACACGCATCACCAATTCGAATGCGTTTCAGATACTCCGAGATCGTCTGCCCCGTATGGCGCTGAAACAACCGATGCACCCCGGAAACACTCAGCGCAGCAGTCTCGGCTAACTCTTCCAGCGACAATACACGCGCATACTCGGAGTGGATAAGCGTCAACACCCTGTCGATACGTTCATTGCCACCATCTGCACTGGAGAGCACCACAGGATCATGTGCCAGCTGCATGGCATATTCATCCTCTGAGAGATCAGCTAAAACCCTGAGGATGATAAACAAGCGCTCCAGTGGATCTTCCTCAAAGAAATTCTTGATCCTGGGCACCACGCGCCGCCGCGCGGCATCACTAAAGCTAAGCCCTGCCAACGCCCGCCGAAACAGCTTCTTCACTCCGGCCAGCTCAGACATTTCGCTGGTAATCCGCTCAATCCACTCCGGCTCAAACCAGATAACCAATGCAACATGCGGCTTACCCTCATCAGGTCGGCTCTGCGAAGCCCATGTATGCGGGAGGTTAGGCCCAAGCAGAACAAGGTCCCCATGACCATACTCTCCCACATGATCGCCCACATACCGCTGCCCTTCGGAGTTCAATGTCAGGGTCAACTCATACTCAGGATGGTGATGCCAGGAGAATGGAATGCCCTCATGAAGGCGACGGTTCATTACCTTGAATGAACCGTCTTCAGACTCCGGCACCTTCTCCAGATATGATCGCATTTCACCCTCTGAACCAACAAGACGCCAGAATAGTATCAGTATCTGCTAGTTTAGAACAACTCTCACTTGTCGGAGTGGCTAAACTTACAAGTTCATTGAAGGATCTGGGAGGACCAAATGGACGCTGAACTGCTTGCAGACAATCACTGGGGCTCGACCGCAACCGACACCCAGCTAAAAGACATCAAGAAGACCCTGCCACTTCGGGTCTTGTCAGAAGAAGACTGGCAACACTGGATCACCCGCGGCTACGTCATTGTGCGTCAGGCCGTTCCGCAGGAAAATGTAAAGAGACTGGTTGATCTACTATGGGAGTTCGATGAGAAAGACCCCAATGATCCGTCAACTTGGTACACCCCACAACGCCGCGCTCACAAAATGCAAGAACTGAACAACGCGGGTATGCTGGAAATCTATAATCACCAGTACCTGTGGGATAACCGCATGCAACAACGCGTCTACGATGCTTTCGTAGACATCTGGGACCGAGAGGACCTCTGGGTCAGCATTGACCGCGCAAACCTCAACCCACCCAGGAAAAACCGCGACGGTAAACCCGGCTTCATCCATTGGGACGTAGACACATCCCTGCACCCTCAACCAATCAGCGTTCAGGGCGTTCTCTCATTGGTCAAACAAGATGAAGAAACCGGCGGCTTCCAATGCATTCCAAAGCTCTTTGAAGAGTTCGAGGACTGGGTCAAAACTCAACCAGAAAACCGTGATCCAAAACACCCTGACTACTCTGGTTTTGAGATCGAAAACATTGAAATGGAGCCGGGCGATTTGATGATCTTCAACGCCCTCCTCGCCCATGGCATCCGCCCGAATAACTCAGAAGACAAAGTGCGCATCGCTCAATATGTCTCCATGTTCCCGTCTGAGCAGTCCAATGAAGACCTCCGGCAGGACCGCATCCACCAATGGCGCGATCTGGAACCACCTCAAAGAGCATCTTTCCCTGGCGATCCAAGAGACTGGGAAAAGAAGAATGCCAAGACAGCCGACCTGACGGAACTTGGTAAGAAGCTACTGGGATTGGAGCACTGGTAAAATAAAGAAAGACCAAAGCATTCATGGAAGCTTTGGTCTTCTTGCACCGGGGTTCGAGCAGTTATGCGTAGCTGACCACCTCAAATTCAATGCCATCATCATCGTCAAAGTAAAACCGACGGCCAGGCTCATAATCACCAGGATTACGGGTCTTGTACCCACCCGCCAAAACTTTCTTCTCAACGGCATCCAGGTCGCCAACAACCACACCTACATGGTTCAGACTGCCATGAGTGGCGTACGTGTCTTCTTTCGTGGCATTGGTGTTTCCAAAGGAGTAAACAGCAATATAGCTATCATCCGTTCCAACATGAACCGTAGTTCCCCCGGCACGCGCAGCACCCTGCCAACGAACATGCCAGTCAAACCAATCTGAAAGACGGCTTGCAGTTGCAATTGGGTCAGAAACGGTAATGTTGACGTGCTCTAAAAAACTCTTTGTCATCGCAATAGCCTTTCTTTTGACTTCTGATGACACCCTGTTTAGGAGTTCAAGTTAAGTTTAAGTCAAGCACTATTTTTGAGAATTTTATGCAGCACTCAGATGTCATGACAATCGGTGAGTTAGCCGACCGCACCGGCCTCACCACTTCCGCCATTCGTTTCTATGAGACCAAAGGGATTGTTACCGCCAGTCGCAACTCTGGTGGTCAGCGCCGTTTTATGCGGGCCGACATCCGTCGTTTATCCTTTGCATTAGTCGCGCAGGAGTTTGGCTTCACCATCAAGGAAATTTCAGCCCAGCTTGGCACACTTCCGCCAGGCCGTGCTCCAAACAAAGCCGACTGGCAACGCTTGAGTCAGCAGTTCAAGATACATCTGAATGAGCGCATTGCACGCATGGAGAACCTGAGAGCGCAGTTGGAAGGCTGTATGGGATGCGGCTGCCTGTCTCTGGACAAATGCGAGCTCTACAACGCCGGAGACGCCGCCTCCAGCTACGGCCGCGGCCCCCGCTTCATCTATGGCGACAAGTCATTTAAAGATGAAGGCTAGGATGCGGTAACCGGAGTTGCCGTGTTTCAAAATTTAGACAACAAAAAACCCGTCATCGTGATGATAACGGGTTTGTATC